>JAZUOI010000134.1:0-4921 GCA_045604585.1 Lawsonibacter sp.
ACCTACGCCAAGGAGATGCGCGCCAAGTTCATCTCCGGTGAGATCGATATCGACGACGATGCCGTGTGGCAGAACTACGTGGACAACATCCACAAGCTGGGCTGGGACGATGCCATCGCCGCCTCCCAGTCTGCCTGGGAACGCATGAACGGAAACTAAAACAACAATAACAATCCCGCCTGATTTCTGGGAAGAAATCAGGCGGGATCTTTTTGTTTCTTCGCCGGATTGAGGTGCCGTCGGTGATCCTGCTCCCGGACGGCGGAAAGCCTCCGTGCGCAAAAAATAAGTATTTACAAAATAGGGCGGTATCACTATACTTTCATTACACTAATATTTTTTAAAAGCTCAGTAACCAAATAGTTACTTATGAGGGGGGCTTGTCCGGTGGATGTGGTTTCCGTTTACAGACAGTTACACACAATGCCCGAGGTGTCGGGGGAGAAACCATGTCCCTTGAAATCGGCTCTGAGCAAGCCGCGCGCATGACCCAGGAGAAGGTCGGAAAAAGATAAGAAAGACCAACGCCGGCAGGCAAAGAAAAACAAAAACAGACGGTTGGAGTCGGGAACGACTCCACCCGTCTGTTTTTTGTGGCGATTATTTAAGGGCACTGATAGCATCGGAAATTGTTTTATCGGTGGCCTCTTTCCCGTAGGCGTCCACGCCGGCTTTGTTCTTGGGGCCGTGGGTCAAGCAGCCGGCACCGTTGATACAGCCATTGACACAGGCCATGCCCTCGATGAAGTTGAAATCCGCTTTTCCTGCCATGGCCTTCAGCAGAGCCAACTTGCACTCTTCGATGCCGGAGCACACGGCGGGCTTTGCTTCAAAGCTGCTGCCCTTTTCCTTCAAAGCCTGAGCCACCGCTTCGGACAGACCGCCGCTGCGGGCAAAGATACGGCCGTAGAAGGAGGCGTTATCCAAAACGTCCTCTTCCATGGTGCTGACTTCCAGATCCCGGCTGTCAAACAGAGCCTGCAGCTCCTCGAAGGTGAGCACACTGTCCACATAGGGGCGCACCGATTCCTTACGGAATTCGTTTTTCTTGGCAGTGCAGGGGCCAATGAAGACCACTTTGCTGTCGGGGTCGGTGGATTTGATGTACTTGCCCATGGCGGCCATGGGGGAGGGGTTGTGGGACACCTTGTCCAACAGCTTGGGGAAGAACTTGGTCACATACTCCACAAAGGCGGGGCAGCAGGAGCTGGTCAAAAAGCCCTTTTCCGCCAGCTCGTCCGATTCGTCCCAAGCAACCAGATCAGCGCCCAGAGCCGCCTCGATGACCGCATGGAAGCCCAGTGCCTTGATCCCGCTCACCACCTGACCCAGCTTGGCATAGGAGAACTGGCTGGCGATGGAGGGGGCGACGACGGCATAGACCTTTGCTCCGTCCTGCTTGCTCTGCTTGAGCATGCGCACCACGTCCAAAATAAAGGACTTGTCCGATGCCGCGCCGAAAGGACACTGATAGATACAAGCGCCGCAGCTGATGCACTTGTCATCGTTGATGTGAGCCTCTCCCGTTTCGGCCATGGAGATGGCTCCCACCTTGCACGCTTTTTCACAGGGGCGTTTGCGGTCGATGATGGCGCCGTAGGAGCAGGCTTTGGCGCACAGGCCGCAGTTGATGCACTTGCTCTTGTCAATCACTGCATGCAGGTCGTCCTTGATGGAGATGGCGTCCTTGGGGCAGGCGTCCATGCAGTGGCGGGCAAGGCAACCACGGCAGATTTCCGTGACCGTATAACCACTGGTGGGACACTCGTCACAGGCGATGCCGATGACCTGAATGGGGTTGGAATTTTCCGGATCACCGCCCATGGCCAAATGGATCCGCTCGCTGACGATGGCCCGCTCCTTGTGGATGCAGCAGCGCATGGTGGAGTGGGGGCCGGGGGAGATCATTTTGGGGATGGTGAAGATGGATTCGGTCAGAGTGTCGTTCCACTCTGCCCGAGCCACTTCGCGCAGGACTTTATATTTCAAATGCTGGACTTTGGTGTCGAATTTTCTCATAGTTCCTCCTAAAAGCAGCTGACGCAAGAGGGTTTTCTTTCGCAGGTTCGATCGGGTTGTTTGACGATGCAGGAATTGCCGCTGTACATCGAGTGCCTGTGACGATGTATGCTACTAGAAACATTATATACTTGCGGTGTTTTGTTTGTAAAGAGGGGAGAGGGAATATAACATAGCGATTCCGCCGCAACACGAAGCCACGCCCTCCGGCTGTGCCGGAGGGCGTGGCGCATTCTCATTACACTTCCATGATGACGGGCAGGATCATGGGGCTGCGCTTAGTCTTTTTATACAGGTAGTTGGACAGGTCGCCTTTGATGGCACCCTTGATGGCCGACCAGTCGGTGGTATAGCGGTTGCCGATGTTGTCCAGGGCGTCCAGAGCCACCTGACGCAGCTCTTCCATCAGACCCTCGGACTCCTTTACATAGACAAAGCCGCGGGTGATGATGTCCGGACCGGACACCAGCGCGCCGTCCTCCCCGGACATGGAGAGAACCACCACGATCATGCCGTCCTGTGCCAGATGGCGGCGGTCACGCAGCACCACGCTGCCCACGTCGCCCACGCCGTAGCCGTCCACAAAGACCTGGCCGGCGGTGACCGTGCCGTTGATGCGGGCGCTGGTGGGGGTCAGCTCCATGACCTTGCCAATGTCACCGATGATGATGTTTTCCGCCGGCATGCCCATCTTCTGAGCCAGCTTGGCGTGGATCTGAAGCATGCGCTGCTCCCCGTGGACGGGGATGAAAAAGCGGGGCTTGACCAGAGCGTGGACGATCTTCAGTTCCTCCTGACAGGCGTGGCCGGACACATGGAGGGACAGCTCCCGCTCGTTGACCACTTCCGCGCCTTTGCGGTACAGCTCGTTGACCACGTTGCCGATGGCGTTTTCGTTGCCGGGAATGGCGCTGGCGGAGATGATGATGCGGTCACCGGGGAGAATATCCACCTGCTTGTGGGTGGAAAAGGCCATACGGCTCAGGGCGGACATGGTCTCGCCCTGGCTGCCGGTGGTGATGATACACACCTTGTCCTTGGGCAGCGATTTAATATGAGCCAGATCCATCAGCACCCCGTCGGGGATGTTCATATAGCCCAGCTCGGAGGAAACGCGCATGGCATTTTCCATGCTGCGGCCGGTGACGGCCACCTTGCGCCCGTAGCGGGCGGCCACGTCGATGATCTGCTGCAGGCGGTCCACGTTGCTGGCGAAGGTGGTGATGATAATGCGCTCCTCGCAGCCCCGGAACAGGGCATCAAAGCTGGCACCCACGCTGCTCTCGCTCTTGGTATAGCCGGGGCGCTCTACATTGGTGGAGTCGGCCAGCAGAGCCAGCACGCCCTCGTTGCCCAGCTCACCCAGACGGGCCAGGTCGATCATGCCGCCCTGTACGGGGGTGGCGTCGATCTTGAAGTCGCCGGTATGCACCACGGTGCCAACGGGACATTTGATGGCAAAGCCTACCGCGTCGGCGATGGAGTGGTTTACGTGGATGAACTCCACGGAGAATTTGCCCGCCTTGACCACGTCGCCCGCCTCGCAGGTGACCATCTTGGTCTTGTCTACCAGGCGGTGCCCCTCCAGCTTCAGCTTGACCAGTCCCGCGGTCATTCGGGTGGCGTAGATGGGGGCGTTGATATCCCGCAAAACGTAGGGGAGGGCACCGATGTGATCCTCGTGTCCGTGGGTGAGGAAAATGCCCCGGATCTTGTTCTGGTTTTTGATGAGGTAGCTCACATCGGGGATGACCACGTCAATGCCGTACATGTCGTCATCGGGGAAGCCCATACCCACGTCCACAATGACGATGTCACCGCCGTACTCGTACACCGTCAGGTTTTTGCCGATCTCGTTCAAACCGCCAAGGGAAATAATTTTCAGTTTTTCAGCCATAAAAAGCTCCTTTATACAGAATATGTACGGATACCGGCGCACGAAGAACGGGCGCAGACCCGATCCTCGTTTCCGGCCCTGCCTCGCCGGAAAAAGAGAATGCGTCTTCGCCTGCCAAACCGGATCCAGTTGTTGGATGGTCTGTCGCCGCAACCGACAGACCGATTCTCTATTTAGACGCGCAGCCCAGCGCGCATAAATCACAGCCGCAGGAAGTATACCACAGATCCGTGGAAAAGTACAGTCTTATTTTGTCTGCTCATCCAGCCAGCGCACCCGGGACAGGGTGCGCTGACACAGCTCCGCTGCCGCTTCCATGTCCTCGCTTTCGGCCAATATCCGCACGGCGGGGTGATGCAGAGGAATGAGAGACACCCAGCCCAGGGCGGTGCGCCGGCGCAGGGTGCGCCCCAGCGCCGTCCAGCCCGGTTCCTGAGCGCAAAGCTGTGCCAGAAGAATCTGAGGGGAGCGGTGGACGGGCAGTTCCTGCTCTGCCCCAGTCAGCCGGGGTGTTTTTTTGCACAGCTGCTCCAGGCGCTCGCCGCTGGCGCGCATCCGGGCACACAGGCGCAGAGCGGCGAATACGCCGTCGTACAGCCAGGGCAGGGAGCGGTACAGCTGTGCCGCCGGCTCCCCGTCCCGCCCAAGACGCAGCACCGGCCGGGCAAGACCCGCGGCCAGCAGCTCTACCGCCGCGCCCGTCTCGTCGGTCACCGCCAAACGCCCGCTGCCGCTTTCCAGCTCCACCAACGCCACGGCGGAAAGCAACTGGGCGGAGCTGACCTGGGCGCCGCTCTCGTCCCGGGCGGAGAGGGTCAGCCCGCTGTGCTGGGTACGGAAACAGGGAAGTCCTCGTCGCCAGCATGGGCTGACCGGACAACCCATGTGATGCAGCGCAAGACGCAGTGCTTGATCTGCCGGCTCCTGCCCCTCCACCGCCACCCGTGGGCCCCGGCGCAGGGAGTGCCCCAACCGCCCCTGCCGCACCGCGTCCCGGATATAGGC
>JAZUOI010000135.1:0-6178 GCA_045604585.1 Lawsonibacter sp.
CCAACCTGGGTAACGGGGCCGGACTGGGCGTACATGCTGATGCGGTAGTTACCGTCGGTCAGCTGCGCCAGATGGGTGTTCAGCTCCTCGCTCTCGTAAAGTTTGGCCTCGGAAGCGGTACTCTGGACCCGGATATCAATATCGTCGGCAAACAGGATGGTGCCCCGATCCAGATCCTCCAGCTTGACGCCGTACTTGTTCATCTTATAGTCAGAGGCGATTACGCCGGTAAAACCGTTGGTGATGTCCTTATAGTCGGTGGGGTGCATCAGCATCTGCACGTCCACGTTCTCCACCTCGCCGGTGAGGTACTCCTTCAGGGTCCAGGCGGCATAGCTGCCGTCACGCAGTTCCTTGAAGGTAAAGTCCAGCTTGGGAGAGTTGGAGCCGTACAGCAGCTTGTAGTGGGGGTAGCTCTCCATAAAGCCCATCAGGGCACCACGGGAGTTGAGGGGCTGCCACTGGGTGCTGCCGTCAGGCATCTCAAAAAGGTACCACATGTAGTCCGTCATCTCCGTGCTGGGAACATAGCTCTTGACGGGGTCGATGGTACCGTCGGCGTTGCGCACCACCACCGCATCCTCCCGAGCCAGGCGGTGGTGGATGGCGCCGGCGGTGGTATAGGTGGTCAGCACGTCGCCGCCCTTCAGCTGGGCATAGCTCTCGTAGATGGTCTGGGCATCGTTGATGTTCACGATGTCATGGCTGGTGAACACGGCGTTGTCCGCCTTTTTGGCGTTGCCCAGCAGGATCAAAGAATTATCGCTCTGGGTCTCCCACAAACGCCAGCTGTAGGAACGAGACACCAGAGAATAGGCGTCGTAGGCGAAGTTGGTACAGTCCGAGCCAATGCACTGGCCGGAGGTGCGGCCGCCCACATAGACTCCGTCCACCACATTCTCCACCATCAGCTCATAGGGGGTTTTCAAGGCGCGGCTGTACATGGGGCCGTGGTACTCGATTCCCTCCACGAACTCCTTGAGGATGGTGCCGCCGGTACCGGAATAGTCGGTGCCGGAGACGGCATCGGTGAAAATGGTCACGTCGCTGGTCCAGGCAATGTCGGCCTGCTGGGCAGCGCGGGTGAGGACGATATCGCGCATCTTCTCCTCGCCCAGCTGGATCATATCATTGCGGCCGTCGGGAACCAGGAGTTCCCACTCCTCCTCAGTCTCATAGGCGTTGATGGTAATGTCGGAGAATATGAAGCGACCCGTGGTGTGATAGTAGTCGCCATAGGGGCGGAGCATGATGTCCTGAATGGTGGTACCGGGCTTCAGGCCGTCAATGTTAAAGAAGTTTTCGGTTTCCACCGTATAGATGTACATCAAGTATCCGCTGGGGTCGATGGCATGACCCACCAGTTCCCAATTGCGGATGCCCACGGACTCCTCCAGCCAGGTCTCACCATCCAGGCTGACCAGAACGTCCAGCTTATCCGTCGCCATGATGTTTGCGGAGCAGAGGCTGGTGGTAAAGGCATAGGTCAGCTTCAGATTGACAGCAGCCGCGCCGCCGGTGCGGATGGGCTCCAGCTGGGTAAACTGCAGCTGCAGTTCTTCCAGCGCCCTGTGCTCATAGGGACCCGGGCCCATTGCCGTGCCTCTGGGCAGACCAAAGTTAGTCGTGTAAGTATTTGGCGCGCAGGAGTCCAGGAGATAATAGAAGATGCGGGGCTCGGCCACGCCATCCTTCTTGTGCACCTGCACGTTCTGCACGTAATGAGTCCAGCTCCGGGTCTCGGCGCGGATCAGGTTGTCCTTGATCGCCTTCATATTCAGCTCACAGGGACTGGTGGCCTTCCAGCTGAACAGCGGGATGGCCTGACCCACCACGGGGGCTGCTGCCACAGGAGCAGCGGGCAGCATGGGCACCAGCATGGCCAGGGTCATCAGGCAGGCCAGGGTACGCTTAACAATCTTGTTCATCATATCCGTCTGCCTCCTTTCACTTCAGCGCCGCCAGAACGGCCTGAGCGTCGTTCATGTCCACCTTGCCGCTGTGGTCCACATCGGCCACCAGGAAGGTCTCCATATTGCCCTCCAGGGGGAATGTGCCGTTAAGGATATAGCACACCGTCTGCACGTCAGCAATATCCACACGGCCGTTTCGGTCCACGTCCATGTTGAACTTCACCCGGCGTCCGGTGGTATCCTTGTTAAAGGACAGGCCGGTATACTCAGCCGCGATCTGGTCCAGATCCGCGTTGGGCATCACGTAGGCATACGTATGGGAGAAGCTCTTGCCGTCCTCTTCCCAGTTCGTCTCGGAAATGTCCAGCATCGCCTGCCCGGCGTAGGTGGCGTTGGCTTCACTCTTATGTACCATCACAAGGACCATGTCATAGCCGGGGGCGTAGTTCTTATAAAGGGAGGTATTCAGTCCCACCTTCATGACCGGCTTTTCGCCGCCCACACGGGTGGGAGCCAGATCCTTCTGGGTGGCACCCGCCTTTTTGCTCACCTGAGAATAGGTGAAGTCAAAGGCACGCACCTCCATGGGTGCCTCGCCGGTACGCACGGCGGTGAAGTAGGTCTTGGCCAGCGCCTGGTCCTTCTTTGCCGCGGGACCGAACCAGGAAACGGTCACCGAGCCGTCCGCGTTCTCCACAAACTTGGCATTGGGGCTGTTGCGCTGGGACTCCGCCCGGTTAAAGACAAAGCGGCTCTGGTCGCCGCCCACGATCACCTGAGCACCGGTGATGCCGTCCTCCATACTGGTCAGGGTGAAGATCACATCCTGACCCTGATGGATGGAATCATCGCTCACCGACATGTAGATGCTGGGGTCGGTCAGCTGCAGTTCCAGCTTGAACACATCGTGCACGGGAGCCACCGCGTTGGCGGGGTTCTCCATGGGGCCGGCGTGCGCCTTCAGGGTCAAGGTGTAGTCGCCGGTCTGGTTTTCAAACAGTGCCTTGTCCAGAGCGGCGTTCTGATACTCATAGGACCAGTCGTCCCACTCGGGGTAGACGCTGAACACCTGATCGGCCTTGCCCAGCTGACTGAGCACCGCGTCCAAGCGCACGATGCGGTAGTTGGACTCCACCGTGGCCTTGAAGCCGGAGGTGATGTTGTCCGCGGTAACATCGGTGGTCACCTTGAACTCGGCGGGCACGGGCTTTCCGGTAGAATAAGCGTCGAAGGTGTAGGGCAGGTAGCAGGTGCCGGCGTAGGGAACGGCTGCGCCGTTATGGCCAAACAGCTGGTCAAAGGACACGGTCTCCGTGTACCAGGTGGTACCGCCCTCGGGCAGCCACTGGCCGTCACAGGAGGAATCGGAATAGGTCTCCTTATGGGTCTTCCAGCGGGAGAACTTATACATCTCCGACACCATGTGCTTGGAGATGACCGCGCCCATAGAAGCTTCCACGGACTTTTCACCGCACTTGCTGCAGGTGAAGTTGTATACCAGGTTGCCGCAGGCGGGATAGGTAACGGTCACGGTGCCGCGGTTCTGGGTATCGAAGTCGGTGATGACCATAGCGTGCAGCCTGGGCATTGCATGCCCGTCCGCCGCATCGTCCCAGGCAAACAGAATGTCACCCAGACCCAGCTTGCCGTAAGCCTCCATGGCGTCGGAGTAGGACACGTTGGCGGCCGCGGCTTTGGAGCTGGCGGCGGTCAGATCCACGCCGCCAAACAGGGAGGTCAGCCCCTCTGCGGTCAGCGCATCCTTCACGCCCAGCACCTTGGTGGGGATCATGCGGGAGAGCACATCGGTGACAAAGCTGTTGGCGTTCATGCCGTAGTACTGGTTGGCGTTGTTCTTGAGCAGGACGCCGTCCACCAGCTGAGCCTGAAAGCCTTCCAGAGAAACACTGAGGTACTCGGAGAGGGGGCCGCGGTAGGGCATGTTCTGACGCTCAAACTCGTAGTAGATGGTGTCACGGGCCCCCACGGTGAACATCTGTTCCTTGCGCTCGTCGGGCAGTCGGTCGTCGTTATAGCGGCGGCCTTCCATCTTCCACTCCACGTTGGCGATGTTCTTGGCGTGGGCGGCGATGGCCTGACGCAGCTCCTGCGGGCTGGCGGCAGAGGCCGCAGGCAGCGCCGGCAGTACGGCCAGCAGCATGACGCCGCACAGCAGCAGGGAGATCAGCTTGCTCGTTTTGTTCTTCAATTGGGTCGCCTCCTTATGTATGGTTTGATTTGCGGGAACAAGATTACTTATATTCGTAGAAGCCACGGCCGGTCTTCTTACCGTAGTACCCCTTGTCGTACAGCTCCTTGAACGTGTCATAGCCAACGGGCTTTTCGCCGGTGGCCTCGTAGCGAGCCTGCATGATATCGAAGGTCAGATCGATGCCGGTCAGGTCGTTGAGGCGGAAGGGACCCATGGGATGGTTCAGACCGTTCTCGCAGGCGATGTCCAGATCCTCGTAGGTGCAATAGCCTTCCTCCACCAGCCAGCGGGACTCCTGATTGATCACACGCAGGATGCGGTTGACGATGAAGCCATCGATCTCCTTGTTAACCATGACGGGCTTCTTGCCGGTGGCCACGGAGAACTCACGCAGCGCCTCGGCGGTCTCGTCGGCGGTGTGCTCCCCGCGCACCACCTCGGTCAGCTTCATCACGAGAGCGGGGTTGAAGTAGTGCAGATTGGCCAGACGGCTGGGGTTGGTGATGTCGTCCTTAAACATGGAGGAGGGCATGAAGCTGGAGTTGGTGGCGATGATGGCGTCGGGGCGAGCCAGAGCGCTCACCTGCCGGAACAGAGCGTGCTTGGCAGGCTCCTGCTCCACAATGGCCTCGATGATCAGGTCGGCATCCTTCACCGCATCGGCCATGGAATCCATGATATGGAAGCGAGCCTTGATCTCGTCCACCTGCTCCTGAGTCATGCGACCCTTGGACACACGGCCGGCCAGATAGTCCTCCGACCACTGGCGCACGCTGTCCAGCACGGCGGAATTGCTGTCCACCAGATTGACCTGATAGGGATAAATCGCGGTATTCAGGGCGATCTGGCGACCCATAGCGCCGCCGCCCACAACACAAACGGTTTTAAACTGCATGATCGTTCCCTCCTAAGTTACTTAGTGGTGTAAGAACCGGAAGCGATGATCATGGCGCCGGAAATATAAGAAGAGTCATCGGTGGACAGGAAGGCTGCCACAGCGGCGATCTCTTCGGGCTTGCCCATACGCTGCATGGGCAGGTTGGCCTTGAACTTTTTCAGGTTCTCCTCGGGGATGGCCAGCATCATGTCGGTCTCGATGATGGCGGGCTCGATGCAGTTGACGGTGATGTTCTTGCGGGCGACCTCCTTGGCCAGAGTGCGGGTCAGACCCTCAACGGCAGACTTGGAGGCGGAGTAGTTGGCCTGACCGGGGTTGCCGTACACGCTGGTGGAGGTGATGTTGACAATCTTGCCGTACTCCCGCTCACGCATGCCGGGAATGACCTCGTTGATCCAGTAGTAGGTGCCGAAGAAGTTCACGTCCATGACCTTGTTCATCTGGTCCATGGTCATCTTGTGGAAGATGGCGTCCCGGGTGATGCCGGCGTTGTTGATCAGCACGTCCACCCGGCCGAAGCGGGCAACAATCTGCTCGTAGGCGGCATGGACAGCCTCGGGATCGGAGATGTCGCACTTGATGGGCAGCACGCGCTCGCCGGTGGGATCCAGCTCGGCAGCGGTCTTTTGCAGCTGATCAAAATCCCAGTCGATCAGCGCCACACCAGCAATGTTCTCCTCCAGCACACGCTGGGCGATGGCGCGGCCAATGCCCTTGCCCGCACCCGTAACAATACCAAAACGTCCCTTCAAATCTTTCATGGTAATTCGCCTTCCTTATTTGTAAATTTAGTTTTTATTCGCGGGTACCGATGGCGCCCGTCCGTTTCATCTGTTCGATCTCCTGCTCGCTGTAACCCAGCTCAGCCAGCACCTCCCGGGTGTTTGTGCCCAGAAGGGGCGCGCACTGGGTTTTCAGCTCGCCCACGCTGTCCATGGACAGGGGGCTGCGGGGCATGGCAAACTCCGCGCCGCTGCGGAAGGTCACCTGTTTCAGATAGCCGTTGGCCCAGGCCTGCTCGTCGGCAGTCACGTCGCTGAAATGGGTCAGCTTTACCATGGGCAGATCAAGCTCTTTGGCCTTCTGCCTCCAGTAGTCGGCCGACTGCTTGATAAAGCCCTCGGCCAATCTGGTGTGCAGCTCCTGCCGGTGCTC
>JAZUOI010000136.1:0-8903 GCA_045604585.1 Lawsonibacter sp.
AAAGCGTTCCATGACCGCCTCTTTTTCCTTGGACTTGAGCTTTCCGTGGACAAAGCCCACCCGCAGGTCAGGGAACACCTTCTCCTGCAGGTCTTTGGCATAGGAGGTCACCGCCTTCAAATCAGGCACGCCTTCCCCCCATGCGTCCGGGTTTTCCTCCACAGCGGGGCAAACGATGTAGGTCTGTCGTCCCTCATTCACCAGCTTTCGCACAAAGCCGTACATCCTCTGCCGCTTGTCCTCACTCACCACAAAGGTGTCCACCGGGGTGCGTCCGGGGGGCATCTGGTCGATCACGGACACGTCCAGATCACCGTACACGATCAGTGCCAGCGTGCGGGGAATGGGGGTGGCGGACATGACCAGAACGTGAGGTCGCTCTCCCTTGGCCGTCAGTGCCGCCCTTTGAGAAACGCCGAAGCGGTGCTGCTCATCGGCCACCACCAGCCCCAACCGGGCAAAATCCACGCCCTTGGACAGCAGCGCGTGAGTACCAATGACCAGTTGCATCTCTCCATTGGCCAGCTGCTGCTTCAGCTTCTTTTTGTGCGTGGGGGTCATCGCCCCGGTCAGCAGTCCCACCCGAATCCCCGCCGGCTCCAGCAGCCGGGACAGGGATTGGTGGTGCTGCCGGGCCAAAATCTCCGTGGGCGCCATCAGCGCCGCCTGCAGCCCGCTGCTCACCGCCATCCAAATGGCGGCGGCGGCTACCGCCGTCTTGCCCGAGCCCACATCGCCCTGCACTAGCCGGTTCATGGGGCGACCCGAGCAAAGATCCCGCCGGCACTCCTCCATCACCCGTCGCTGGGCATCCGTAGGTGAAAAAGGCAGCAGAGCCAGAAACTCGTCCAGCCCCTCACACCGGCAAACCGGGCCGGCGGCATCTGTCCTGCGCCCTTTTAACAGGGCAAGGCCCGCCGCCAGATAAAACAGTTCCTCAAACATCAGCCGGTGCCGCGCCGCCTCCAGCATCTCATAGCTCTCCGGAATGTGGATATTCCGATAGGAAAACTCACTTTGAGCCAGTCCATACTCCCGCAGCACCCGGGCAGGCAGCGCCTCGGTGACCTGTCCGGCACAGACCTCCACCGCCTTTCGCACCAGACCCAGCACCCGATTGTTGGAAATGCCCGCCGTCAGTGGATAGACAGGCATAATGCAGCCGGTCACCACGTTTTTCCCTGCCGGCTCAGTGACCGGATTGGTCATACGCTTGGTGCGGCCAAACGCCTCCACCTTGCCGAAAAATACATATTCCTCGCCCGGGCGCAGGGCATCCTTCAGATAGGCCTGGTTGAAATAAGTGACCTCCATCAGACCGCCCTCGTCCACCGCCTTTACCTTCACCAGCTCCAGTCCCCGGCGAATGCGGCTGAGCTTGGGCTGCTCAGCCACCATCGCCTGAATGCAGACCGGCCGATCCGGCATAGCGCTCCGAATGGTGGAAAGGGCGCGCCGGTCCTCATAGTCTCTTGGAAAATAGCGCAGCAGATCGCCCGCCGTGCACAGCCCAAGCCCGGCCAACTTCTTTGCCCGTGCCGGTCCAATGCCCGGAAACTCCTCCAGCGGGGTATGCAGGGTCATCTGCACAGCGGTCACCTCCTGTCATTTTCTTTATTGTAGCACACCCCCGCCCATAACGCAAAGTCAAATCCCCTTTGTTCTTGCTCCCCGGACAAAAAGCATATATAATAAAACTCTGGATATATTTACATGGCAAAGGAGGCCGCCCATGTCTGAACACATTTTGAATATGTTCCCCCTCAAACCGGAAGAACGGCCCTTGTTCGAGGCTCTGATGCCCGACGCGGTGTGGGAATACCCCCACCGCAGCACCGTCACCGACGAGCAGCTGGCCAACGCCACCATCATCATGGGCTGGCCCAAGGCAGAAGAACTGTATAAAGCAAAAAAACTGCACTGGCTGCAGGCACTTTGGATGGGCGTAGATGATTTTGTCGCCCCCGGTATCCTGCCCGACCACGTCACCGTCACCGCCTGCGTGGGTGCGTACCGACAGACGGTGTCCGAGCATATGCTCACCACTCTGCTCTCCCTGTGCCGCAAGCTGCCCCAGTACCGGGACAACCAGCTGCAGCACCGGTGGAAGGATCTGGGTCAGGTTCGTACCATCCGTGACTCCACCGTTCTGGTGGTTGGCGCAGGGATCATTGGCTGTGAGTTTGCCAAACTGTGCAAGTGCATGGGCGCTCACACCGTAGGCCTCAAGCGCACCATCACCGGCAGCGTGGATGGCTTTGACGAGCTGGATACCATGGAGCACCTGGATGACCGCCTGCCCCAGGCGGATGTGGTCGCCCTCATCCTCCCCCACACCCCCGAAACCGTCCACCTGCTGGACGCGCGCCGTATCGCCCTCATGAAGCCGGACGCCATCCTCATCAGTGACGGCCGGGGCACCGTCCTGGACCAGGACGCGCTGGCCTCCGCCATGAACGCCGGTCATCTGTGGGGTGCGGCGCTGGACGTGACCACCCCGGAACCTTTGCCCGCCGACTCCCCCTTGTGGGACATTCCCAACCTGCTGCTCACCCCCCACGTGGCCGGCGGCATCCGCATGGAAGTCAGCCGCAAGTCCGCCGTGGACTTCGCCCTTTCCAATTTTAAGCGTTATGTAAACCACGAACCTCTGTTGGGCGTTGCTCTGCGGTAACCCACGGATAAATTTTCTGGTTTTTCTGTCGAAATATGCAAAAACCTCTTTACCAGTTCACTATATTGGTGCTATAATCCAATATGTATGGGAGTGTACCCATAGCGCATACTAAATGATGCTTTCCGGCGGCTCTTTGCCGCCTGTGGAATAACGAACCTGCGTTATATTGCTCAGGCTAAAGAAGGTGCTGTTTTGACAAAATATCAAATCCGGGGCGGCAACGCTCTGCACGGCACAATTCAAATCAGCGGCGCAAAAAACGCCGCCGTCGCCATCATCCCCGCCGCCCTGTTGGTGGACGGGGTGTGTCGTATTGAAAATATTCCCCAGATCAGCGATGTCACCCTCCTGCTCAAAATTCTGGAAGAGCTGGGTGCCCGGGTGCGTACCATCGACCGCACCACCGTCGAGGTGGACAGTTCCCGGGTCCTCAACCACCAGATCCCGCTGGATATGGGTCAGAAGATCCGCGCCAGCTACTATCTGGTAGGCGCGCTGATGGGTCGTTTCGGCTGGGCGGAAGTTCCCATGCCCGGCGGCTGCAACCTGGGGGACCGCCCCATCGACCAGCATATCAAAGGCTTTGCCGCCATGGGCGGCAAGGTGGAAGTGCGCAATGGTTACATTTGCGCCCAGATCCCCGACGGCACCCGGCTGACCGGCGGTCAGGTCTATCTTGATATCGTCTCCGTTGGCGCTACTATGAATATCATGCTGGCCGCCGCCTTGGCCGACGGCATGACCGTCATTGAAAACGCCGCTAAAGAACCCCATATCGTTGATTTGGCCAACTTCCTCAACTCCATGGGCGCCAATATTATGGGTGCCGGTACCGATGTGATCAAAATCCGCGGTGTAGAGCGTCTGCGCGGCGGCACCTACTCCATCATTCCCGACCAGATCGAGGCGGGCACCTACATGACCGCCGTGGCCGCCGCCGGAGGCGAAGTTCTGATCAAAAACGTGATCCCCAAGCATCTGGACTGCATCACCGTCAAGCTGCTGGAAATGGGTGTCACCGTGGAGGAACAGGACGACGCCGTCCTTGTGCGCCGCACCGGCCCGCTCTCCCGCACCAAAGTCAAGACCATGCCCTACCCGGGCTTCCCCACGGATATGCAGTCCCAAATCGGCGCAGTCATGTCCATTGCCGAGGGCACCAGCGTCATCACCGAGGGCGTGTGGGACAACCGCTTCCGCTATGTGGACGAACTGCGTAAGATGGGCGCCAATATCCAAGTAGACGGCAAGGTGGCCATTATCGAGGGTGTCCCCTCCCTGTCGGGAGCGGAAGTGCGTGCCTGCGACCTGCGTGCCGGCGCTGCCATGGTGGTGGCGGGCCTTGCCGCCCACGGCACTACCTTCGTCACCGATATCGACCACATCCAGCGTGGCTACGAAGATTTGGTAGAAAAGCTGTCCTCCGTGGGCGCGGACATCACCCTTGTGGATGACCCGGAAGAAAAACAGCCCATCCCGAAAATTTCCTAACCAAAAACCTTTCATCAGGAATCAGGAGTCCGCTCCTGATTCCTGCTTGTTTATCCCCTCAAAATAAGGAGAGAGTACATTGCTTACCGTCACCACCCTCGCCAGCGGCTCCAGCGGCAACTGCCTGCTGGTCAGCGGCGGCGGCACCCATATTCTCATGGACGCGGGCATCTCCTGCCTGCGCATCACCAAAAGCCTGTCCGCGCTGGGGCTCGACCCCCGCGCTCTGTCCGCCGTTCTGGTCACCCACGACCACTCCGACCACGTCTGCGGCCTCGCCACCCTGCTCAAGCGCCTGCCCGCCCTTCGGGTGCTGTCCTCCGTGGGCACCGCCAAACGCCTGACCGACCGGGCGGGCCTTCCCGCCCAGCGTATCCACCCCATTCCCGCCGGCAGCACGTTTTCCCTTGGCACACTGTGCTGCCGCAGCTTCTCCACTCCCCACGATGCCCCGGACAGCGTGGGCTACACCGTGGAGCTGGATGGCTGCCGCATGGCGCTGGCCACCGACCTGGGGCACGTGACCGACACCGTCCGTCACGCCGTCCTGGGCAGCCAGCTGGTGGTGGTGGAGTCCAACCACGACATTGCCCGTCTGCAGGCCGGCCCCTACCCCTACCCTCTCAAACAGCGCATTCTGGGTGACCGGGGTCACCTGTGCAACGAGGCAGGGGCGCAGCTGGCACTGGAAGCGGTGCGTGCCGGAGCGCACACAGTGCTTCTGGCCCATTTAAGTCAGGAAAACAACACCCCCACCCTGGCCTACAACGCCGCCTGCCGTGCCCTGTCTGCCGCCGGCATCCACCCACAGCGGGATGTGACCCTGTGCGTGGCTCCCCGCAGCGAGTTGGGGCAGACCTATCACGTAACAAAGGAGCGCATCCTATGCTGAGTGTACATATCCTCTGTGTGGGCAAGCTGAAAGAAAAATTCTATACGGAAGCCTCTTCGGAATATGTCAAGCGGCTGTCCGGCTGCTGCAAGCTCACCCTCACGGAACTGCCCGAGGAAAAACTGCCCCAGTCCCCCTCCCAGGGTCAAATCGACGCCGCTCTTTCCAAAGAGGGGCAGGCCATTCGCGCCAAGCTCCCCCCCAACCCCTTTCTTGTGGCCCTGTGCATCGAGGGCAAGCCCCACTCCAGCGAGGACATGGCTCGTCTCGTCCGCTCCTGCGAGCAGAGCAGCGCCAAGCATCTGGTCTTCCTCATCGGGGGCAGCTTCGGGCTGGATCCCACCTTGAAGCAGCAGGCACAGGTGCGCCTTTCCATGTCCCCCATGTCCTTCCCCCCCCATCGGGCCCCGGTCATGCTGCTGGAGCAGGTCTACCGCGCCTTCAAAATCAACGAGGGCTCCCCCTACCACAAATAATGCCAAATTCCAGTAGAACTCCATCCGGGAGTGTGTTATAATAACGGTATCAACCACTTGAAACGGAGGTCATATCATGTCCTATCGTACCGCATACGAGCAATGGCTGTCCTCCCCTGCCCTCAGCGCCGCTGAAAAGGCAGAGTTGGAAGCGATCCGCTTCGACGAAAAGGAAATCGAGTCCCGCTTCTTTGCCCAGCTCAGCTTCGGCACCGCCGGTCTGCGCGGCACCATGGGCGTGGGTCTGTACCGGATGAACGTCCACGTCATCCGCCACGCCACCCAGGCGTACGCCCAGGTCATCCTTGCCGAGGGGGAACAGGCCGCCGCCCGGGGCGTGGCCGTTTGCTTTGACTGCCGCAATAACTCGGATATTTTCGCCCGGGAGGCCGCCTGCGTCATGGCCGCCAACGGCATCCCCGTGCGCTTGTTCCAGGCTCTGCGTCCCACGCCGGAGCTGTCCTTCGCTGTGCGGGAGTACGGCTGCATCGCCGGTATCAACATCACTGCCAGCCACAATCCCAAGGAATACAACGGCTATAAGGTGTATTGGGAAGACGGTGCCCAGCTACCCCCTCAGCATGCGGACGAGGTCGCCCGCATGATGGGTGAGCTGGACGTGTTCACCAGCGTCAAGACCATGGACTATAATACGGCGCTGGCTCAAGGCAAAATCGTCCTCATGGGCGAGGAGACGGACGAAAAATTCCTCTCCCACGTCATGGCTCAAGCCAATGACCCGGCTGTGGTGGCCAAAGTGGCCGACAACTTCAAGATGGTCTACACCCCCTTCCACGGCACGGGGTATCAGCTCATTCCCGAAGCCCTGCACCGCCTGGGTCTCAAGCACGTCATCTGCGTACCCGAACAGATGGTCATCGACGGGAACTTCCCCACCGTGGTCTCCCCCAACCCGGAAAATCCCGAGGGCTTCCAGTTGGCGGTGGATATCGCCAAAAAGGAAGGTGCCGACTTCATCCTCGGCTCCGACCCGGACGCAGACCGGGTTGGCATCATGGTCAACACCGGCAACGGCGAATTTACCGTCATCTCCGGCAACCAGACAGGCGTGCTGCTGCTGGACTACCTCATCGGCGCCATGAAGCGTTCGGGCAAGCTTCCGGACAAGCCCGTGGCGCTGAAAACCATCGTCACCACCGAGATGGCCCGCAAGGTAGCGGAACTGAACGGTCTTGCCTGCTACGATACCTTCACCGGCTTTAAGTTCCTGGCTCAGAAAAAGGATCAGCTGGAAGAATCCGGTCAGGGCAACGTCATTTTCTCCTACGAGGAGTCCTTCGGTTACATGCTGGGCAGCTTCGTCCGGGACAAGGACGCGGTCACCGCCTCCCTGCTGCTGACCGAGATGGCCGCCTGGTACGCCGCCCAGGGCATGACCCTGTACGACGCCCTGCAGTCCCTCTACAAAAAGTACGGCTACTATAACGAGCGCACCCTCAATCTGGTCATGCCCGGTCTGGACGGGCTGAAAAAGATGGCCGACCTCATGAGCGGTCTGCGTGAGCAGCCCCCTGCGGAAATTGCCGGTGTTGCCGTAGCCGAGCAGAAGGACTACAAAGACGGCAGCGTGGTCTGTGTCTCCTGCGGCAAGAAGACTACCATGGAGTTGTCCGGCTCCAATGTCCTACGCTACGAAATGTCTGACGGCACCAGCGTCATCGTCCGCCCCTCGGGCACCGAACCCAAGGTCAAGGTCTATATCCTTGCCAACGGTGCAACCAAGGCTGAATGCGACGAAAAGGTGGAAAAATACGCCGTCTGGGCTCAGACCCTTCAACAATAAATATCAAAAACAAATGACGACCGGGACCAATGGTTCCGGGCGGCATTCTTTATCTTCTAAAACTCGCCGCGTCCGGCGCGATAATCGGCTGTTTGGGTATCTTGTCCCAGGAAAACAGGGGAACCAATTCGCTGGGTGTCATGGGTGTGTACTCCGGGATCAAACCCGCCAGCACCCCAAGCCGCCCCACCAGTTCCGGTGCGGTACATAACTGCCGCAGCTGCCCCAGCTCCAGATCCCGGTCACGCTTGGCCAGCCTGCGCCCATCTCCGGCCACCAGCAACGGCACATGGGCGTACTCCGGCTCCTGCCAGCCCAGCGTCCGGTTCAGCCAAATCTGCCGGGGCGTGGAGTCCAGCAGGTCCTCTCCACGTACCACCTGGGTCACCCCCATCCGGGCATCATCTACCACCACCGCCAGCTGATAGGCATATACCCCATCGGAGCGGCGCAAGATAAAGTCCCCGCAATCCACATCCAGCCGCTGTGCAAACCGCCCCTGACACAGATCGTCAAAGGTGATCTCCTCCTCCGGGACAGCAACCCGCCACGCAGGTCGGCGGCTCTGCTCCAGTTCCTTCCGCTGCTGTGCATCCAGCCTGCGGCACCGTCCGTCATAGACCGCCACTCCGTCACTGCGGTGGGGGGCGCTGGCGGCCAGCCGCTCGGCACGGGTGCAGTAGCAGGGATAGACCAACCCCAACTGCTCCAGCTGTTCAAAACAGGCTTCATAAAGCTCTGTGCGCTGGCTCTGGTAAACCGGCTCGTTGTCCCAGTCCAGCCCCAGCCATTCCAAATCCTCCATCACCTGCCGACAGTACTCCGGCCGGCAGCGGTCGGGGTCCAGATCCTCCAGCCGCAGCACCATGCGCCCGCCCGCGCTCCGGGCGGACAGCCACGCCAGCAGGCCTGCCCACACGTTCCCCAGATGCATCCGCCCGCTGGGACTGGGCGCAAACCGTCCGCATACCGGGCGCTTACCCGCTTCACTCATCCGACACCCCTCCCTTCCTGCTTTTTCAAGCATACCACACTTCTCCGCCTCAGGCAACCGCTTGCGGCCTTGCTACGAGGCTTGTCCCACAAAAAATCCCGCCCCCATACCCCGGGGGGGGTTTCATGGTTTGGGGTATCACGCCTCGCCTGCTCACGACGTGCGGCTTCCCTCCGACTCGGAACATAAACAGCAAACAAAGTTCGCTTGGTTTATATTCCTCGCTTCAGTCCATCCGCACTGTTCGCGACGGCTCAGACGCTTAAATTTATTCTTCCTCCATAGCCTTCGCCGCGTCGATCGCCTTCTGCTGAGCTGCAGGAGGACAATCCTCGTAGCGCACGAAGTGGAAGGTGAAGGAACCACGAGCCTGAGTCATGGCACGCAGGTCAATGGTGTAGGACATCATCTCGGCCATGGGCACCTCGGCCTCAATGACCTGCTCGCCGCCGTCGATGGGGGTCATGCCCATCACGCGGCCGCGGCGCCTGTTCAGATCGCCGATGACATCGCCCATGTAGCTGTCGGGCACAAGTCGGATCGTAGCCATGTCGTTCTGTGAGCCAAGG
>JAZUOI010000137.1:0-8725 GCA_045604585.1 Lawsonibacter sp.
GGGTAGCTTCCTCCCGGATGGGGCGCAGGCATTCCACGACCGCATCACCCACAGCGGGCTTGAACTTGCCGTAGCCGCAGCCGGAAAACTCTGCTTCGATCTGCTCGAAGGTTTGGCCGGTGATGGCGGAATAGATGCTCATCAGGTTGGCTACACCGGGTTTGCCGGCAGGATCGTAACGCACACAGTGTTCCGTGTCACTGTCAGTGATGGCGCGCTTGAATTTGCGCTGAATGTCCTCGGGCTTCTCCATGAGGAAAATGCAGCCCTCGGGCAGGGACTTGGACATTTTGCTGTCCGGAGCGTTCAGACTCATTACCCGGGCACCTGCCTTGGGGATATAGGGTTCGGGTACTTTGAACACATCTCCGTATACGCTGTTAAAGCGCTGAGCCACATCGCGGGTCAGTTCGCAGTGCTGCTTCTGATCCTCGCCCACCGGAACCAGATCGGGCTGATAAAGCAGGATATCCGCCGCCATAAGGGAGGGGTAGGCGAACAGGCCGCCGTTGATGTTCTCCTTGTGTTTGGCCGACTTGTCCTTGAACTGGGTCATACGGGACAACTCACCGAACATGGTGTAGCACTGCAGCACCCACCCAAGTTCTGCGTGCTGGTGTACATGGGACTGGATAAACAGGGTGTTTTTTTCCGGATCCAGACCGCAGGCGATGTACAGAGCCAGCTGCTCCAGCGTGCGCCGGCGCAGGTCGGCGGGATTCTGCCGGACGGTGATGGTGTGCATGTCGGCCATAAAGTAGTAGTTATCAAATTCCTCCGTGCGATCCACCCAGTTTTTGATGGCGCCAAGGTAGTTTCCCAGGTGCAGGTCACCGCTGGGCTGGATACCGGAGAGCATAACTTTTTTCTCGTCCATTGTGATGGCTCCTTTTTTGCTGTGCCAAGGCACATAAAATATCAAGCTATTCTACCACGCCACGACCAATAAAGCAATCTTTTGTTGGTAACTGTTCGCTAAGAAATTAAATTCCATGATGTTCGGCACTGCCGGAAAAGGCACAAAAATAATACCATAGAAAATAATATACATATGCATTTTGCTATTGTTTACTTTAATTACCTCGAAAAACAAAATCTGCCTTGACATACGAAAACTAATTGCCTATAATTATGCACGGCAGAGAAAATATCCGTTCGTTCTTCCTTTGGAAACGGACAGAAAATCCTTGACGTAAAAAATAGGTGCGCCTATAATTATTTTGGCTTTATTTGCCGAAATATTATTATTAACAGAGAGGCGGAACAAAACTATGCTGAGTAACAAAATTGCTGTCATCACCGGCGCCGGCGCCGGTATCGGCGAGGCTACGGCCCGTATCTTCGCGCGCGAGAACATCGAGGGCATTGCCATTGTCGACTATAACTACGAAGCGGCTTGCAAGGTCGCTGAGAGTTTGGGCGACAAGGCCATGGCCGTCAAGTGCGACATCTCCAAGTGGGAGGATGTTGAGGCGGCTTCCAAGCAGATTCTGGAGCGCTTTGGCCGCGTGGATATTCTGGTCAACAATGCCGGTATCACCCGGGACAAGATGTTCCACAAGATGGAGATCGACCAGTGGCTGGCTGTGATCAACACCAACCTGAACGGTACCTTCTACTGGTGCCACGCTCTGATCAACTCCATGCGCGAGCAGGGCTACGGCCGCATCATCAACATCAGCTCCGCCTCCGTGCGCGGTATCGTGGGTCAGACCAACTATGCTGCCACCAAGGCCGCCATGGAGGGCTTTACCAACTCCCTGGCCAAGGAAGTTGGTTCCAAGGGCATTACCGTCAACTGCGTGGCTCCCGGCGCTACCAAGACCGCTATGTATGATGCCGTGCCCGAGGCTGTGTACAACGCCATGGTGGAGTCCAACCCCATGAAGCGTCTGGGTAAACCCGAGGAGATCGGCGAGGTCATTGCTTTCGTAGCCAGCGAGCGCGCTTCTTACCTGAACGGCCAGTGGATCCTGGTCAACGGCGGTAAGTAAATACATACACATACTTTTAGAAACAGAGGTAAGGCAACATGGAAATTCGCAACGTGGCAGTGATCGGCGGCGGACTGATGGGCCGCCAGATCGCACTCAATGCCGCCATTTACGGCTATGAGGTCAAGCTGACCGACAACGCTCAGGCGGTGCTGGATGCGGTCAAGGCGTGGGCGGAGGACTATCTGACCGGGCGTGTGGACAAAGGCCGTATGACCCAGGAGCAGGTGGATGCCGTCAAGGCCCGCTTCTTTGTAGTGGAGGATATCAAGGCCGCTGTGTCCGATGCCGATCTGGTCATCGAGGCGGTTCTGGAGAAAGAGGACGTGAAGCGTTCCGTCTTCACCGAGGTGACCAAGCATGTTCCCGCCAAGGCCATCATTGCCACCAATTCCAGCCGTATGCCTGCCTCCAAGTTTGCCGACTGTGTGCCCGATGCCGCCAAGCTAGCAAACCTGCATTACTTCAATCCCGCTCTGGTCATGAAGACGGTAGAGGTGCAGATCAACGAGCGTACCAGCGAGGATACGGTTCAGACCCTGATGAGCTTCTGCGAGAGCCTGAAGAAAGAGCCTGTGCTCATCCAGAAGGAAGTGGAGGGTATGATCGTCAGCCGTGTGATCGGTGTGATCTACGACGAGGCTCTGTTCCTGGTGGAAAACGGCTATGCCACTCCCGAGGATGTGGACAAGGCGGTTTGCGGCGGTCTGAACCACCCCATGGGTCCCTGCCGCCTGATGGATCTGACCGGTCTGGATCTGGCCTTTACCCGCCGGGAGCGTGAGTACAAGGAAACCGGCGTGAAGCCTGTGGGCTACGACTTGCTCAAATCCTATGTGGAACAAGGGCGTCTTGGCCGCAAGTCCGGCAAGGGCTTCTTTGATTACGAGTAAGCGTAGGAGAGTGGAACATGGACAACCGCAGAACGCTCCAGGGCGTTAAAGTGGTGGAGCTGTCCACCTTTGTAGCCGCTCCCGTCTGCGCCAGAATGCTGGCCGACATGGGTGCCGAGGTCATCAAGATCGAGGGCTTCAAGGGCGATCCCTGGCGTGCCACCGCCAAAGCCAGCACGTTTACCTCGGAGGAGGAAAACCCGGTTTTTGATATCTACAACGCCGGGAAGCAGAGCGTCAAAATCAATATCAAACACCCCGACGGTATAAAAGTGCTCATGGATCTGCTGGCGGATGCGGACGTGTTCATTACCAACACCCGTCTTGGCTCGCTGAAGAAGCTGGGACTGGATTATGAGTCCCTGCGGGAACGGTTTCCCCGTCTGATTTATGCCACCATCACCGGTTACGGTGACAAGGGGCCGGATGCAGCTGCCCCCGGCTTTGACAATGTGGCTTTCTGGACCCGTTCGGGCTTTTTGATGGATATGTCCATTCAGGGGGAGGGCTCCTATCCGGTCTATTCTCCCACCGGGGCCGGCGACACCTTTACCGGCACGGTGCTCTTTAGCGGCGTGCTTGCTGCCCTGTATCAGCGCGAGCATACCGGAAAGGGTGACTATGTCACCGCCGCGCTGCAGAACGCAGGTGCCTGGTTTATGGGCAGCATGATCATACAGGCGCAGGACAAGTACAAGGTCAAGTTCCCCAAGCAGCGCGCGGATTGCTCGCCGTTTGCCAGTTCCTATAAGTGTGCGGACGGGGAATGGTTCGGCATTACCATTCTGGACCATGACCGTTACCGCGCCCCTGCCTTTGAGCTGCTTGGTTTGACCGAGGAGCTTGCTCCGCTGAACATCACCACCCAGGAGGCCATGAAAGCCAACTCCGCTGTGGTCATTCCGGCCATGGAACGCGCCTTTATGAAGAAGACCTCCAAGGAATGGCTGAAGCTGTTCAAGGAAGCGGACATCGTGTGCGGTATCCTGGGTCGTATGAATGACGTGACCAAGGACGAGCAGGCCATTGTCAACGAGTTTGTGCAGGAGTACACTTGTCACAACGGCGAGAAGTGCATGATGCCCTGTCCGCCCACCCGCCTTGCATCCCAGCCCCTGCCCAAATCCGGGCACACTCCGCTGGCCGGTGAGGACACCCGTACGGTGCTGGAAGCGCTGGGTTATGATGCCCAGAGCATTGATGTGATGTTCGCTGACGGTGCCGTGCAGTAAAAAATTATGTAAAAACAACCGCTTTGTGAAACACGGAGCGGTTGTTTTTTTCTTCCAGTTGCGCTATAATGAACGTGGAGTAGTGTGCGATGCCGGCCGGCATCGTCCAATTACGCAGACAATACGACACAATGTGCCGCCCGCCGGCGGCAATACATTTGCGACAGGAGGCCAACCATGGAAACAATTTATATTATCGGCCATCGCAATCCGGATACGGATTCCATCGTTTCTGCCATGGCATATGCCGCGCTGAAAAACGCGTTGGGTGACCGCCGGTATCAGCCTGCCCGCCTTGGTCAGATCAGCGACGAGACTCAGGCGGTGCTGGATCGTTTTGGTGTGCAGCCCCCCATGCTGATCGACAATCTGCGCACTCAGGTGCAGGATCTGGACTACGACACCCCGCCCATCCTGTCGCCTGCGGCAACGGTCAGCCGCGCCTGGCAGATGATGCAGGACGAGGGGTTCGCGGTGTTGCCTGTGGCCAACGAGGACGGCACCATCTGTGCCATGATCTCCTCGGGCGATATCGCCAGTAACGATGTGGCCTCCGTGCGCGATCCTTATATGTCGGCGCTGCCGGTGTTCAATCTGCTGTCCGTGCTGGAGGGGCGCGTGCTCAATGAGAGCGGGGAGATGAAGGACATCATTTCCGGCGAGGTGACCATCGCCTTGCCCACCGGACGGGAGCATTTGATCTTCTCCAACCGGGACAGTATCGTTGTCTGCGGCGACCAGCCCGACATGATTCGTCGGGCTATGGAGCTGAACGTCAATTGTGTGATCGTCTGTCAGGCAGAGGTGGACCAGTCCCTGCTGGACATGAAGACAGAGACCATCGTCATCTCCACCCCCTTTGATGCCTATCGCGCGGTGCGTATGATCTGCAACGCCCTTCCCATCAGCGGGATCTGCGACAACCGCGCGGCAATCGTCAGCTTCCACCTGGAAGACTACATAGACGATGTGCGCAATACGGTGCTGGAAAGCCGCTTCCGCGCCTACCCCATTCTGGATGAAAAGGAACGGGTGGTGGGCACTCTGTCCCGTTACCATCTGCTCCGCCCACGGCGCAAGCAGGTGGTTTTGGTAGACCATAACGAGTTTGCCCAGTCGGTTGTGGGACTGGAACAGGCAGAGATTTTGGAGATCGTGGATCACCACCGTCTGGCAGATATTGAGACGAATAACCCCATCTACGTTCGTAACGAGCCGGTAGGCAGCACGTCCACCATTATCGCCGGCATGTACCAGGAGAAGGGCCTCATGCCCACCGAGACCATGGCCGGCCTGATGGCCGCCGCCATCGTGTCGGATACGGTTATGTTCAAATCGCCTACCTGCACCCAGCGGGATATCGACGTGGCCAACCGCATGGCTCGCATTGCCAACGTGTCTCTGGACGAGCTGGGACAGGCCATCTTTGCCGCCAGCTGCGGAGACGATAAGACGGTCAAAGCCATGCTGGAAACCGACTATAAGGAGTTCCACATTGCCGGACACAATCTGGCCATCAGCCAGATCACCTGCATGGATTCCGACCGTCTGCTCAAGCGCAAGGATGAATTCTTGTCCGCTATGGAAGAAGTTCGCAAGAGCAAGCGCATGGACACCGTGCTGCTTATGATCACCGATGTGCTGCTGGACGGCACCCAACTTCTCTTCCTGGGGGATGAGAAAACCATCGCTCAGGCATTCAATATCCGCAACCCCGAGGAGAATTGTGCGTTCCTGCCCAAGATCCTCTCCCGCAAAAAACAGGTGGTTCCCACCCTGTCCGCTTTGTGGGGTTAATGCAAAAAGCAGACCCGGCGTTCTTACACAAAAGAACGCCGTGTCTTTTGCATTTATAATGTCAACCACGGGCTATGCCTATGAGTAGTTTCGCCGCGGAGGAAGGTGGAACGGGCGTAGGGGGCGGCCCCCGGACGCCCCGAATGGGAAAGAGCCGTCGCACCCGCAAGGGGTATGCCATATCCGTAAGGCGGCAGAGCCGCCAACGGCTATGCAAAGGGCGCCGGCTCCCTACGTAAAGCCGGGTAGGGCGGGAGTTTGCCCCCGCCGTCCAAAGGGGACCATAAAAGGGGAGTGGCATCGTCGATGTCACGACACATGTCACTAAAATCCGCAGGGCAGGTGTCAAACCCTTGGGAATAGCGAAGAATTTACCCAAACCGGGCGCATTTCCCCTTGTAAAGTGAAAGTGGGCGTGATATACTTTAGACTAAGAAAAATTTTCCGAAAGGGGCGCCCCTTTCACATCCCGTGCTAGCACGGGATGATATCCTTGTAAATCACGATGCGGGAGGAAGAACGATGAAAAAACGGATGACGAGCCTGTTACTGGCATTGGCCATGCTCGCGAGCATGGTTGTACTGCCGGTAGGAGCGGCGCAGGTGGCAGAGGTGGCCGACGTGCTCTACGCGGTGGATAGCTACTGCGTACAGGAATCAGATGCTTACGGAAACGAGACCATGTATCACTATGCCCAGTGTGTAGATATAAGTGGACGTGAAGTCAACGTTTTGATTGGCGTAGAGAAGGACGGGAACATCACCGGTGTGCACAACACATCGGCCACTTCCGGCTTCTATACCGCTGCGCTCCATGACCAGGCGGACGCGGCCGAGCTGGGCGTGATGGTCATGACCCCCATGCCCACGGCCTATGACGCGGATACTGCGCCCTATTATGTCCAGAGCAGCGCCCAGGGCGTTACGCTGACGGAGGATGCGCAGACCGTTACCGGGGCGGACGGAGAGACGTTGTATTTGAAGCCGGACACACGGTATATCATGTTCAGTGGTACGGGCAGCGCACTGAAGCGTGCGTGCGTAGTAGGCGGCGTAACTGTTCAGACGGAAAGTGCCGTGCATATGGTGCTTGGCAAGGACGAGCTGGGGAACCGTGAAGTGCAGGCCATGTTCCTTGCCACCGACCCAACCAAAATCGTTGTGACCGACTGTCTCTATGTGTCCAAGGAGCAGACAGAGTATGATTCAGCGCATGCGGATGGCTATCGATTCGAAGCGTACTCTGCCAATACGGGGGAAGTACTGAGCATTAACCTGTCTGTACCGTCGCTGGAGCAGGGTTTCTATACTTATTATTTCGACGCGGAAAACAATGTATACGAGCTGTTTCCGTACGCCTACGAAGGGGTCTTGCAGGGGCAGTATCTTCTGGGAATGTACAACAGCTACATGATCGTTACCGATAAGGACGGTTATGACGCGTCTAAGGCCGTTGTTGTGGACACTCGCAGCGAGGAAGAGCTGGAGTCTTCGGACTATGGCCAGGTGACCACGCTGACCGAGTTGGGAGATTTGATGGTTGACGATTGCGTCAGCAAGCTGGATCTGTATGTGAACACGGAAAGCAAGACGGTGCAGACCATCTTTATCACCCAGATCATTCCGCCTGTGGTGCCCGCGCTGGACAATGCGTTGCTTGTGGTGTGCAGCTACAGCATGGAGCAAAATGACGAATACGGCTGGGAAATTATCAGCCATTATGCTCAGTGCGTGGACATGAGCGGCAGCGAGGTTAACGTGCTGGTTGGCGTGGAGAAATACGGTGAGCTGACCGGTGTTTCCTCCGTGGACAACGGCTTCTATTACATTGACCGCGTGGACAGCCGTGTGGAAGAGGAACTGGGTATCCAAACGCTGACTCCCATGCCCACGGCCTATGACGCGGATATTGCGCCCTATTATGTCCAGAGCAGCGAACAGGGTGTTACGCTGACGAAGGATGCTCAGTCCATTACCACGGTGGATGGAGAAGTAGTGTACTTGACGGAAGAGACACAGTATTTCAGTGTCAGCGGTGAGAAAGCTGCCTTGGAGATCACGTCGTATCAAAACGGGGTTTCAGGCTCCTTTAAAGTATCGGTGGTGTTGACAGAGCGTTCCGGTAACCCCTGCGCGGCAGTGGTTTGGCTGTCGCCGGTTGGCTCGGTTGACAAGGTGGCCTTTACCCGCAGAAGCCTTGCTGTGTGGCTTGCCGAGCGCATGTTTGATCCGGAACAGCAGCCGATAGAAGAAGGGCAATTTCTCGATGTTGACTCGTCGGACCCGAATTACCGGGAGATTATGCTCTGTGCGGAATATGGTTTGCTTGCTGGTAATTCCGAGGGTGAGTTTGTTCCCGAAGGGACTGTGACCCGTGCGCAATTGGCTGCCGTTCTTGTCAAGGCGTTGTATGGCTGGGATTTCAATGCGAACGACTACAAGGGGGAGAGCCAATTCTCTGATGTCTCGTCCTTCGAGGGAGGCTGGGCCGAAGGTTATGTCAATTTGGTCACCGAACTGGGCCTTATGGACGGCTATGATGACGGTACGTTCCTCCCCGGTGCTAATGCAGCCGAGGGGGACATCGCAGAGTCCGTGTTTGACCATGAAATGAACAATGGAATCCTTGACTCCGGTTATTGCGGCGGCGAGGGCGACGGTACTAACCTGACCTGGACGCTGTATAAGGATGGCGAGCTGGTCATTGAGGGCACCGGGGCGATGGCAAGCTGGTCTGACGAGAATACGCCCCCCTGGTACAACTATTGGAACAGTATCACCAGTGCAAGCATCGAAAGCGGCGTGACCT
>JAZUOI010000138.1:0-5640 GCA_045604585.1 Lawsonibacter sp.
GGCATCGACTGCTCACAAAAGCGCGCGCGTCAGATCTGCAAAGCAGATTATGAAAACTACGATTACCTCATCGGCATGGACAGCGCCAACCTGCGCAATATGCACCGCATGCTGGGCGGCGACCCGGAGGGCAAGATCCACGCCCTGCTGGACTACGCTGGACGACCCGGAGCATCCATCGCCGACCCGTGGTACACAGGCAATTTCGACGAAACCTACGACGACGTGCTTTCCGGCTGCGAGGGTCTTCTGACCTACCTGAGGGAAAAACAGACACGTTGACAAGAGCCGCACATGGCTCCTATAATAGAAAAAACGAAAAGAGGCGCATCACTTATGAAGGCAAACGCTCCCATCGGTATTTTTGACAGCGGCGTGGGCGGCTACACCGTGGCTCGTGCCCTGCAGAAGCATCTGTCCACCGAGGACGTCATCTATTACGGTGACGGCTGCAACGCCCCCTACGGCAACCGCACCAAGGAGGACATCGTCCATCTGGTACGCCAGATTTTGGACTTCATGGCTTCCAAGCAGGTCAAGGCAGTGGGTATCGCCTGCAACACCATTTCCACCCTCATCGACGAATTCACCGGCTACGACTTCCCCATTTTCAGCATTGTGCAGGCCGGTGCGGACGAGGTGGTACGCTGCGCTCCCAAGCAGGTGGCGGTGCTGTCCACCTGCTTCACCGCCCAAACAGGCGCTTACGCCAAACTGATCAACGCCGCCGCCCCCCAGATTGAGGTGCTCTCTCAGGGCAGCGTCAATCTGGCCGCGCTGATGGAGTCGGGCACCGCTTCCGACGAGGAGATCGCCGCCGAGCTGCATGATTCTCTGGGCAAGCTGACCGCCGCCCACCCCCACGTGGACACGCTGGTGCTGGGCTGCACTCACTATCCTCTGGCTCGGGACATCATCGCTCGGGAATTCCCCCAATTCACCAACATCATTGACCCCGCCATGGGTCAGGTAGAGCAGCTGCGCGGCTGTCTGGCCGCCAACAACGCCCTCAACCCCAACGGCGGCAGTTTGAAGGTGTTCACCTCCGGCGACTGCGCCAAGTACGAGGCGCTGGCTGCCCGTCTGGGCATGGTGCTGGACGGTCCGGCCACCCAGCTGCACGTGGCGACTCCCCTGTAACCGAACAAAAAAGTTCCCCGCCGGTGGGCGGGGAACTTTTTTTATCCCTTTTTCTTATTCCACGAAAAGCCCGGGTCACGCACCTGGAAGGCACCACCCGAAATCTCAATGACCTCGGCGGTGATGTAGCCGGCCAAATCGCTGGCCAGAAAGGCGATGAGCTGACCGATCTCCTCCGGCTGCGCCAGCCGGTGGGCGATGGTGGTATCGGTGAGGAAGCTGGTATCTCCATATTTATTTTTCAGCATCTCCGTCTGGGTAAAGCCGGGGGCTACCGCCACCACACGAATGTGATCGGCAGCCAGCTCACTTGCCATGACCTTGGTCAGGGCGTTGACCCCCGCCTTGGACACGGGATACGCCCCCTGATGGGTAAACGCGATGCGCCCACTGAGGGAGGACACGTTGACGATGACACCACCCCCGGTTTTTGCTATATAGGCAGACACCGCCTTGGAGCAATTCCACACACTGGTCAGATTGGTGTCCAGCACATTCTGCCAGACCTCCTTTTCCAGGGTCAGCGCCGCCCCGGGCGAGCCGCGCCCGGCGTTGTTGACCAGAATATCCACCCGGCCGCAGGTATCCCACACCCATTGGGCAAAGGTGCAAATGCTGTCCTCATCGGTCACGTCGGCGGTTCTGCCCTCCAGCTGGATGCCCTCGGCTTTGGCGGCGGCAATGGCGGCGTCCAGTTTTTCCCGGCTGCGTCCGCACACAAACACCCGCGCGCCCTCCCTTGCCAGCACCTTTGCCGTGGCAAGACCGATGCCCAGCGTACCGCCGGTGACGATGGCAACTTTGTTTTTCAGACCAAGATCCATGTTTTTTCATCCTTTCCCCGGAAACGATCGTTCCGCTTGAAACAGCGGAAGATTCAACCGGCGTGACGCTTTGGGCATCACGCCGGTTTTCCCTTTAAAGCTGGAAGTAGTCCTTGGCGTTGCGGTAGCAGATCCCGGTGACAATATCGCCCAGGGTCTGCCAGTCGGCGGGGTACTCTCCGTCTTCAACCCACTGACCCAGCAGGCTGCACAGGATGCGCCGGAAGTACTCATGCCGGGGGTAAGACACCAGACTGCGGGAGTCGGTGGTCATGCCCACAAACCGGGACAGCAGGGACAGGTTGCCCACCGCCCGCATCTGTGCCTCCATGCCGTCACGCTGGTCGTTGAACCACCAACCGGAGCCAAACTGGATCTTGCCGGGGGTGGGTCCTTTCTGGAAGCAACCCATGAGTGTACCGATGGTGTAGTTGTCCTTAGGATTGAGGTTGTACAGGATGGTCTTGGGCAGCGCACCCTTCTTCTCCATGGCGTTGAGCAGGGCAGACAGCTCCCGGCCGTAATTCTCGTCGGCCGCGCTGTCAAACCCCGTATCCGCGCCGATGCGCTCAAACATAGGGGTATTATTGTTGCGCAGAGCGCCCATGTGCAGCTGCATGGTCCAGTCCCGCTTGGCGTACTCCTGTGCCAAGAACACCAACTTTTCCATGGTCTCGGGGCTGAAATCCTCCACACTGTGGTCGGATATACGGCAACCGTTTTCATGGAAGAAATCAATGTGCCTGACAATGTCTCCGTCCACCTTGGCAAGGTCGGGACGGAAGGCCGGCAGCACGCGCACGGAAAACTCGTCCTTCAGTCTGCGGTGATGCTCCAGGGTATCGCCGGGGGCGTCGGTGGTACACACCAGCTCCACATTGGAACGCTTGATCAGCCCCCGGGCTGTGTAGCCGTCCTGAGCAAGGCAGGCGTTCACCTGATCCCAGATGGCTTTGGCTGTTTTTGGGGTGAGAGGCTCGTCCACATCAAAGTAACGCTTAAGCTCCAAATGCGTCCAATGATACATGGGGTTTCCGATGCACATGGGCACGGTGGAGGCAAAGGCCATCCACTTGTCAAAGTCGTCCCCGTCCCCGGTGATGAGCTGCTCGTCGATGCCGTTGGTACGCATGAGCCGCCACTTGTAGTGGTCACCGCCCAAAAACAGCTCGGTGGCGTTTTTGAAGCGGTGGTCGTTGGCGATCATCTCCGGCGAGAGGTGGCAATGATAGTCAATAATGGGCAGCTGCTCGGCAAACTCGTGATACAGCTTCTGCCCCGCCTTATTTTTCAACATGAACTCCGAATGAATCAATCCCATTCGTAATCACTCCTTTCTTTTCTCCGATGGTAACATAAGCCAACCTGTTTTACAACCGTTTTTTCCAAAAAAGGCAGGAGCGTCCAACGCGCTCCTGCCCGTTCCCGTTATCCGATCATCCGCCCCGCCGCTGCGACAACGGCACACAGGCACACTCCCACAAGGGTGGGAAGCAGAATGGCCAGCGCCGTCCACTTTGCGCTGCCCGTCTCCTTTGCGATGGTCAGGCAGGTGGTGGAACAGGGCCAATGGAACAGGGAAAACAGCATGGTGCATACCGCTGTCACCCACGTCCAGCCGTTTTCCACCAAGATAGCGCGCAGGGCGGCAAGGTCGTTCAGTTCCACCAGCGTTCCCTGAGCCAGATAGGTCATGAGGATCACCGGCATCACGATCTCGTTGGCCGGCCACCCCAGAGCAAAGGCCATTAAAATCGTCCCATCCATCCCCAAAAAATGTCCCAGAGGATCCAGCGCCCCGGACAGATGGGTCAGCAGGCTACTCTCCCCCAACTGCACATTGGCCAGCAGAAAAATGACCAGTCCCGCCGGGGCGGCCACCGCCACTGCCCGCCCCAGCACAAACAGCGTGCGATCCAGCACCGACCGCAACAACACCTGCCCCACCCGAGGACGGCGGTAAGGGGGCAGCTCCAAAGCAAAGGAAGTAGGCACGCCTCGCAGCACCGTAGCCGACAGCAGCCGGGACAGCACCAGGGTCACCCCCACGGACAGCACCAGCGTTCCCAGCAGCAGGATAGTGGCATACAGTGAGCCCAGCATCCCACCCTGCCCCACGAAAAACATGGTGATCAGGGCGATCAGAGTGGGAAAGCGCCCGTTGCACGGGGTGAGAGCATTGGTGACCACGGCGATGAGCCGCTCTCTGGGGGAGTCGATGATGCGGCAGCCCGTCACTCCGCAAGCGTTGCAGCCCAAACCCATACATACCGTCAGTGCCTGCTTGCCGCAGGCGCCTGCCTTTTGAAAGGCATGATCCAACACAAAGGCCACCCGGGGCAGGTAGCCCAGATCCTCCAGCAGCGTAAACAACGGAAAGAAGATTGCCATGGGGGGCAGCATCACTCCCACCACCCAGGCCAGCACCCGGTACACGCCGTCCACCGCCGCCGTCACCACCCCATCGGGCACACCGACTGCCAGCAGACCGCCGCGCATCAGTTCGCCCAGGGCGAACAGCCCGTCAGACAGTACTTGGGAGGGCAGGTTCGCCCCCACGATGGTCAGCCACAGCACACCGCCCAGCAGCAGCATCATCAGCGGCAGCCCGGTTCGCCGGGAAGTGAGCAGCCGGTCTGCCCGGCGCTGAACGGCCATGGGATCCTCCCGTTCCTGCCGCACCGCCATATTCACACAGCGTTCAGCCAGCTCCGTGCGTTCCCTCTCGCTTCGGGTCGGCTGCGGCGCAGACCTTGTGCTTGCGGGGTGGGAGTGCAGCTCCACCGCGTCCATCAGTTCCTCCAGCCCCTCCCCCTGCCCGGCAGAGGTGGGAATCACCGGCACACCCAGCTGCCGGGACAGGCAGGGGACATCCACCCGCAGGCCGTGCCGGCTCGCCTCGTCCATGAGATTGACACACACCACCACCCGCGCCGTACGTTCCATCACCTGCAAAGCGAGCAGCAGGCTGCGCTCCAGACAGGTGGCATCGCACACCACCACCGTCACATCCGCCTGTCCGCTGTCCAGAAAGTCCCGGGCGACCTCCTCCTCCGCTGAATGTGGGTCGAGGGAGTAAGTACCGGGCAAATCCACCAGCCGAAACTTCCGTCCCCGGTGGGTATACGTCCCCTGTGCCACCGCCACGGTCTTCCCCGGCCAGTTACCGGTGTGCTGATGCAGCCCGGTCAGGGCATTGAACAGGGTGGACTTGCCCACGTTGGGGTTGCCCGCCAGGGCAATGATCCGCCCCTGCTCCCCCGGTCGTTCCACCTTCATGCCCTCACCCCCTTATCTCCCCGCGTTACATACACCTGCCCGGCATCGCCGCGCCGCAGGGCGATCAGCGCCCCCCGTACACGATAGGCCGACGGGTCGCCCGCCGGGGCGGTCAGCTCACACTCCACCCGGGTACCGGGGGTAAAGCCCAGCTGTGCCAGCCGGCGGGTCATATGCTGCACCCCCTCCAACCGGCTGATATACGCGCCTTCACCCATGTTCAGCGCGCTCAATGGCAGTTCCATCTGCCACCACTCCTTCCATGTCAGCCTCCCCCGCCTTGTCGGCAGGGTAGCATACCATTCTACGCCGATGTCCGGGAGTGAGTGAGTGCAAAAAAAGAACCCGTGCCGCAGCACAAGGGCGTTTTCGAATGGGGGAGGGACACCCCCCCCAG
>JAZUOI010000139.1:0-7420 GCA_045604585.1 Lawsonibacter sp.
CCCCCGGACGTCCCGCATGGCCGGTGGTTGTAATCGGTATATCTTTTTTCGGGAAAAAGCGACATTCTCTTGTGTAATACTCCGCGAAGCGCTATAATAGGTACAATGCTGTTTCGCCATCAGAAACGGATGCAACACGAAGGAAAGAGATGTGATCATAATGGCACGAAAAGACGGCGTGAAGCTGAAAAAGGTCCACTCCATGCACGTGATCATGCCCTTGATATTCCCCAACCGGTGTGATAACGAGGCCTTTATTTCCGAGCGCATCGACCTGACCAATATCAACGCTTATTTGGCCAAGAAGAACGCCGACGACCCCGCCTATGCGTATAACCTGTTTCAGATCATTGTGACTGCGGTGCTCAAGGTTCTTGTACTGCGCCCCAAAATGAACCGCTTTATCAGCAACAACACCATGTATATGCGCAATGAGGTATCCGCCGCCTTCACCGTAAAGAAGATCTTCAGCGATGATGGGGCAGAGGCGCTGGCTCGCCTGGTGGTCACCGGGGAAGAGACCATCAACGACATTCATGAGAATATCTACCGCCAGGTGTCCTTCTGCCGCAGCGAGGAAGTGGATACCAGCACCAATGCCATGAATATCGTCCAAAGCCTGCCCGGCTTCATCACCCGCTTTGTGGGCAAGACCGCCCGGGCGCTGGATCGCTGGGGTTGTCTGCCTCAGTTCCTGATCGGGAGCGACCCCTACCACAGCTCCGTGGTGTTGAGCAACCTTGGCTCCATTAAGCTGCGGGCGGGCTATCATCATCTGACCAACTGGGGTACGACTTCCGTGTTCTGCACCATCGGCCAGGCGAAGAAGAACCCTTTCTTCCACGAAGATGGCACGGTGGAAATGAAGGACAGCGTGGATATTGGTTTGACCATTGATGAGCGCATCGCCGACGGCTACTACTACTCCCGTACCGTCCGGCTGCTCAAGACCCTGCTGGAGAACCCCGAATTGCTGGAGCAGCCGCTGAACGAGGAGGTGGAGTACTGATATGAGTACCATCATGGCAAAAACGCCCTGGAAGGGGCACACGGGCGACGTGCCCCTGCATCTGGACTATTTTGAAGGCTCTATGTTTGAGGCGGTGGACGCCATCGCCCAGAAGTACCCCAATCAGGTGGCCTTCGACTTCATGGGCAAGCCCACCACCTACCGTCAGATGGTGCAGAAGATCGACATCTGCGCTAAGGCACTGAAAACCATTGGTGTGCGGGAGGGGGACAAGGTGACTATCGCCATGCCCAACTGCCCCCAGTCCATTTTCCTGTTCTATGCCATCAATCTGGTGGGCGGCATCGCCAATATGATCCACCCTCTGTCCGCGGAGAAGGAAATCGAGTTTTACCTCAACGAGTCGGGCAGCGTCACCGCCATCACGCTGGATCAGTTCTACCACAAGTTTGAGCGGGTGCGCAAGAACACCAAGGTGGTCAATCTGGTCATTGCCAGCATTCGGGACGAGCTGTCCAAGCCCATCAAGGCGGGCTATATGCTCACCGAGGGGCGCAAGCAGGAGAAGATACCCAAGGATGCTCCGGTCATCCTGTGGCAGGACTTTATTCGCTTGAGCCGCTGCTGTTTCTACGACTATCGGGTCAAGCGCACCGGGGACGATCCTGCGGTCATCCTGTATTCCGGCGGCACCACCGGCACCACCAAGGGCATTGTGCTGACCAACAAAAACTTCCACGCCCTGGGTCAGCAGGTTGTGGCGGCCAACCCCATGTTCCGCCCCGGTCCCAAAATGCTGGCCGCCATGCCCATCTTCCACGGCTTTGGGCTGGGCGTGTGCATCCACACCATGCTCATCAACGGCGGACGGTGCATCCTTGTGCCCCGCTTCACCCCCAAGAGCTATGCCAAGGATCTGGTCAAGCACCGCTGTAACTTTATTGCCGGTGTGCCCACCCTGTACGAGGCGCTGCTGCGCCTGCCCGACATGAAGAGCAAGGATCTCAGCTGCCTGAAGGGCGTGTTCTCCGGCGGCGACAGTCTGTCCGTGGAGCTGAAGAAGAAGCTGGATAAGTTCCTGTATGACCACAAGTCGGTCATTCAGGTGCGGGAGGGCTACGGTACAACGGAGACGGTCACCGCCTGCTGTCTGACACCCAACCACATGTATAAGGAGGGCTCCATCGGCCTGCCCTTCCCGGATACTTACATCAAGATCGTCACCCCCGACACGGAGGAGGAACTTCCCTACGGCGAGGAGGGCGAGATCCTGCTGGCCGGCCCTACGGTGATGAAGGAGTACATGCACCACCCGGAGGAGACCGCCCGCACCCTGCGCCGTCATGCCGACGGCCTGACCTGGGTACACACCGGCGACCTGGGCAAGATGGACGAGGAGGGCTTCGTCTACTTCAAGGGACGTGCCAAGCGCATGATCATCACTTCGGGATATAACGTGTATCCCGCCCAGATCGAGAACATTCTCGACGCCCACGAGCTGGTGCAGATGAGCTGTGTGATCGGCGTGCCCGATTCCTACAAGATGCAGAAGGTCAAGGCGTTCGTCAAGCTGGCTGCCGGCGTGGAGCCCACGGAGGAGACCCGGCAGGCCATTCTGGACCACTGCCGCAAGCATGTGGCCAAGTACGCCATGCCCTACGATTTGGAGTTCCGGGAGGAGATGCCCAAGACCCTGGTGGGTAAGGTGGCCTACCGGGTGCTGGAGGAAGAGGAGCTTGCCAAGCTGGCCGCCCGGGAAGAAGCGGCGGCGGAAGAGCCGGCGGGCGTGAACTGAATACAGCAAACAACGGGGCGCTCCCATGGGAGCGCCCCGTTGTTTATTGGCAGAGGGAGTTCAGCAGGTCATCCACTTCCGGCAGAGCAACCACCGCTTTGCAGATTCCCAACCGGCGTGCCAGCTGCAGTTTCTTGCGGATGGTAGACCCGTCATCAAAGAGGACGAAGTGTGCCCCGCTTTCCCGGCTGACGTAGGTGAAGTAACGGGCGCACAGTTCGCCGGAGAAGAATACGTTTGGGGTGCGCTGCTCCATGAGCCGGGACAGTTCCTCCCGGCTCAAGGGCTGTCCGCATCCGGTGGGGGAGGGGAGTGGGAAATCCTCCGCCACTCGTTCTACCCCCAACGCCAGCCGCTCCCAGCCGCCAAAAGTCTGCGCGGCCTGCTCCAGCCGTCCGGTCAGCGAGCCGCCGGACAAGGCGGAGGAGATGAGTACCCGGGCGCGGCGGGTGCGCAGCCCATAGGCTTCGGGCACGTACAGAGCCAGATTGCGGCGGGCAGTCAAATCGTCCAGCCGGGTCAGCATGCGCTCCAACAAGGGCAGGGGCGCACCCTCAAAGTCGCAGATGATACCGGAGAAGCTCCGGGCGGCGCACTCCCGCAGCAGCTGCTGGCAAAGGACACCCGGGTCGCCTTGACCGTCAAATCCCCGTCCATCCACCACCATCAGTCCACCCCGCAGGGGGGTAGGGTCGCCCGCCCGGTACAGGTGGGGGCCACGCCCCACCCGGTAGGCCATGTGACCCAGGGTCAGCCCGGTTTGTCTGGCCTGAGCCAGTCGGTCAGGCGGGGTGGTGAGGATCAGCATTTCTTCCGGCTTCATGGGCAAGCTCCCCCTTGTTCCACAGTCAAAAAAATGATATACTGACAGAAATATATGCTCCGCTGGTTTGGGGCAGAACAAGGAGGACACCGCCGTGGCCTTTCTTCCCGTTCCCGACGGTTTTTACGAGGATATTTTTCAAATCACCGCCCAGTCTCTCACTGACCGGGGCATCACCCTGTTGCTGGCCGATCTGGACAACACGCTGGTACCCTATAAGACCCCTCTGCCCAGCGATGAGCTTATTGCCTGGCGCAAGGAGCTGGAGGCGGGGGGTGTGACGCTGTTCCTGCTGTCCAACAGCCGCAAGCCCGGCCGACCCAAGCGCTTTGCCGATGCCCTTGGCATCGATTTCGTGGGGCATGCCGGAAAGCCCAAGCGGGGCGGTTTCCATAAGGCCATGGAGCGCACCGGCCGCACCCCGGCCGAGACTGCCATCGTAGGCGATCAGATATTCACCGACATGCTGGGCGGCAAGCGCGCAGGCATTACCACCCTTCTGGTACGTCCCATTCGTCTTGCGGGCAACCCCGGCCGCTATATCCGATACTGGGTGGAGACCCCCTTCCGGCGGGCGGGTATGCGCCGAGGTGCAAAGTGAGCGCCCGGTTTGGCCCGGCGGGCAACGCGGAGGATTTTCCCTATAAATCCTCGGCAGATGCCCCCAAGTGGCTGATGGAGCTGGGCTTGGACTGCTATGAATACCAGTGCGGAAAGGGCATCCACGTGGGGGAGGATACCGCCCGCAAGGTGGGGGAGAACGCCGCCCAACACGGCATAGCCCTGTCCCTTCATGCCCCCTACTTTATCAATCTGGCCAATCCCGACCCGGACAGCCTTGGAAAGACCACCGGGTACATCACCGGGGCGTGCCTTGTGGCAAGCCAAATGGGGGCGGAGCGGGTGGTGATCCACTCCGGTGCGCTGATGAAGCGGACACGGCGGGAGGCGCTGGATATCGCTCTGCGCTCCCTCAAACACGTTATTTCCGCCTGTGACGACATGGGTTTTGGACACATCACCCTGTGCCCGGAGACCATGGGAAAAATCAACCAGCTGGGGGATCTGGACGAGGTGCTGGAGCTGTGCACCCTGGACGCGCGGCTGGTGCCCTGTATCGACTTTGGACATCTGTACGCCCGATCTCTTGGGGCGGACGACGGCGGGGAAGTGATGGAGCGGATGCTGGATCGGGTGCAGGAGGTGCTGGGGGAGGAGCGGGCAAGCCGCTTCCACAGCCACTTTTCCCACATCGAGTTTACCCCCAACGGGGGCGAGAAGTGCCACCGCACCTTTGGACAGAACGGCGGCTTCGGCCCGGACTGGACGCCACTTGCCGCCGCCGTGGCAAGACGGGGGTGGAGCCCCACCTTCATCTGTGAGAGCGCGGGAACCCAGGCGGCGGACGCGGTGGAGATGAAACGGATCTACCGGAAATTTCTGGAGGGATGATATGAAACGGGTACTTGTACTTTTGATGGTACTGTGCTGTGTGCTTTTGACCGCCTGCGGCAACAAAGCGCCCACCACCGTGGAGGGATACTACAACGGCAGAGATTATGTGGTGGACACGGAGAACTGCACCGTCACCATGGATGGAGACACCTATACCTACACCCTGCGCGTTACCCCCGGGCAGAGCGCCCAGCTGAAGCTGACCTATCCCGACGGCACATGGAGCAGTTACTCCGGCCACATGACCCAGTACGGCATATCCGGCACCGGAAGTGACAGCTCCGGGTTTGTCCGTGGCCGCTACCTGTCCTGTGATGCCCTGTGGTACGCGCTGGATGTGGACGAGCAAATCGAGGGCAACGCCGGGGGCGCGGGTTATATGCTCCTTGGCGTGGTGCTGGTGCTGTTGGGCGTGTTCCAGTTCGTTTCCCCGGAGACCATGTGGAAGTTCAACTGGGGCTGGCGATTCAAGAATGCCGAGCCATCCGACTTCGCCCTTAAAATGGGCATGCTCAGCGGTGCGCTGACCATCGTGTTAGGTATCATTGTGTTTTTCGGCGGAGGGTTTGGCAGATGAATCATATCAAACAAATCGCCGCCAAGCTGGACGAGTATGCTCTGGACGCCATGCTGGTCACCAGCCCGGTGGGGGAGCGGTACGCCATGGACTTTCATGGGGAGGGGCTTGCCCTCATCAGCAAAACCGACTGCTGGTACTTCACTGATTCCCGATACATTGAGGCCGCCCACAAGCAGATCAGCGGCGCACACATCGACTGCGTAGGCGGCGGGCGAGGCCACCGGGAGCTTGCCGCACAGGTGGTTCGGGAACACCGGCTGGAGCGAGTGGGCTTTGAGAGCGACCGAATGAGCGTGGACGCGCTGGAGCGGTATCAGCAGACGCTGGACTGCGCGCTGATTGCCGCCCCCGGACTGATTTCCGGTCTGCGTCCGGTCAAGGACGGGGACGAGCTTGCCCGCATCAAACGGGCGCAGGCCATCACAGACAAGGCATTTGCCAATATTCTGGATTTTATCCGCCCGGGCATGACGGAGCAGGAAGTGTCCGCCCGGCTGGTGTACGACATGATGCGGATGGGGGCGGAAAAGCCCTCCTTTGACCCTGTGGTGGCGGCGGGAGCCAACGGCTCCATGCCCCACGCTGTCCCCGGCGGCACGGTGATTGAGAACGGGATGTTCCTTACCATGGACTTCGGCTGTGTGTGCGGGGGCTACTGCTCGGACATGACCCGCACCATCGCGGTGGGTCAGCCCACGGATGAGATGCGCCGGGTGTATGACATTGTTGCGCAGGCGCAACTGGCCGGTCTTGCCGCCGCCCGGGCAGGCATTCCCGGCTGTGAGGTGGACGCCGCCGCCCGTACGGTCATTGAACGGGCGGGCTACGGGGAGTATTTTGGGCATGCGTTGGGGCATTCCGTGGGGCTGGAAATCCACGAAAACCCCAACTTCTCTCCCTCGGAGCAGACGGTTCTTCCCGTGGGCGCGGTGGTGTCCTGCGAGCCGGGCATCTATCTGCCCGGACGCTTCGGTGTGCGCATCGAGGATCTGGTGGTGCTCACCGAAACCGAGTGCGAAAACCTCACCGCATCCCCAAAAGAGCTGATCATTCTGTAAATTGGCGCAAAAAAACGGCGAGAAACGAAATTAAGCCCTTGCCAAAGGGGAGGAAATAGGGTAAAATAAATCGATTATAAATAAACTTAGGAGGATGATTCCTATGGCAATGATTTCTGCCAGCGATTTCCGTAACGGCGTGACCTTCGAGATGGACGGTAAGGTCATGCAGGTCGTGGAGTTCCAGCACGTGAAGCCCGGTAAGGGTGCCGCCTTTGTGCGCACCAAGATGAAGAACATCATCACCGGCGGCGTGACCGAAACTTCCTTCAACCCCACCGCCAAGTTCGAGCAGGCCTTCGTGGAGCGCAAGGAGATGCAGTACAGCTACAACGATGGCGACCTGTACTACTTCATGGACATGGAGACCTTTGACATGCTTCCCATCGGCAAGGACCTGCTGGGCGATGCCTTCCGCTTCGTCAAGGAGAACATGGTTTGCAAGATCCACAGCTACAAGGGCAAGATCTTCATGGTCGAGCCTCCCACCTTCGTGGAACTGGAAATCACCGAGACTGAGCCTGGTTTCGCCGGCAACACCGCTACCAACGTGACCAAGCCCGCTACTCTGGAGACTGGCGCTGAGATCAAGGTCCCCCTGTTCATCAGCGAGGGCGACAAGATCCGCATCGACACCCGTACCGGCGAGTATCTGGAGCGCTGCAAGGGTTAATTAATCGCGCAAATCCCGTAACCGCCTGAGAAAGGAGTTTTCAAGATGACTGTTACTGAGAAGGTT
>JAZUOI010000140.1:0-14524 GCA_045604585.1 Lawsonibacter sp.
AGCGGCAGACAGCTTCCTTGTGCTTGGCATTGACCACCGGGCCCAGCTGGGTCTCGGGATCATAAGCGCAGCCCACCTTCAGGGCCATGGCCTTCTGCTTCAGCAGCGCCACAAACTGATCCGCGATGGACTCCTGCACCACGATCACCGGCAGAGCCATGCAGCGCATACCGGCGCAGCCGTAGGTGGAGTTGATGATGGCATTGACGGTGCTCTCCAGGTCGCAGTCCTCCAGCACCAGGGCATGGTTCTTGGCCTCACACTGTGCCTGAACGCGCTTGCCGTGAGCGGCTGCCTGAGAGTAGACCTGCTTGCCGATTTCGGTAGAGCCGACGAAGGTTACGGCCTTAACGCGGGAGTCGGTCAAAAACAGCTCAGATTCTTTTCTGGAGCAAGTGACCAGATTCACGACGCCTGCGGGGAATCCGCCCTCTTCATAGAACAGCTCCATAATGCGCATGGAGGTCAGAGGAGTGTAGGAAGCGGCCTTGAGCACCACAGTGTTGCCGGTGGCGATGGCCAGAGGAACCATCCAGCCCCAGGGGATCATGGCGGGGAAGTTGAAGGGAACGATACCGGCCACCACGCCCAGAGGCACACGGTAGGAGGCGGTATCAAAGCCGGTGGTCACCTGCAGGGAGGCGGAACCCTGGCTGATAAAAGGAGTGGCGCAGGCAAGCTCGGTGGGCTCGATGGCCTTGAGCACGTCACCCCGGGCCTCGGCCAGGTTCTTGCCCAGCTCCTTGGCACACAGAACGGTCAGCTCGTCCAGATGATCCATCAGGACATTGCGCCACTTGAACATCATCTGGGTGCGCATGCTCAGAGAGGTCTGAGACCACTCGGCAAAGGCGGCGTGTGCGGAGGCGATGGCCGACTCCACCTCGTCCACCGTACAGCAGGGAACCTCGGCGATCACTTCGCCGGTGGAGGAATCGGTAACTTCCATCCACTTGTCGGTCTTGGAGTCCTTCCACTGACCGTCTACACAATATTTTTTACGCTCCACTGACATAAACAACTCTCCTTTTTGTTAAAATCCTAAAATTAAATTTCAATTTTTAAAATTTAATTCCATGTGCCAACAATTATAGACTTCGCCGTATCTATTGTCAATAGAAAAGCGGTATCAGACGCAAAAAATTCACAGTTCCCACAACAACAAAATGCCCGCTGCCGGGTCGGCAGCGGGCTCAGTTATCGTTTTATCGGCGAACCGAATATCCCATGCGAAACGAGATCTCCGTGGCCAGCTTCCGCAGGCCGGGCAGGGCCGTGGTTTGGATATATTCATCCGTAAGGCGCTCGGCAGAGTCAAAGGCACTGATGGCGGCCGCCACCGTTCCGGTATAATCGTACAGGGGAACGGAAACGCAGCGGTGGTTTATCTCGCACTCTTCATTGTCCAGTGCATAGCCTTGCTCCCGAACGGTCTCCAGTTCATCGAGCAACGCTTCCAGATTGGTGATGGTCTTGGGTGTCAATCGGGCAAGACCGTTTTCTTTCATCAGCTCATTGACCCGGCTGAGGGGCATGGCGCTGAGCAGAACCTTGCCCGAACCGGTGGAATGCATGGGCGCATCCTTGCCGATGCGCAGCATGGTGTCCACCGATCCATGGGGCGCTCCCACCAGATCCAGATAGACCAGCCGACCATCCCGCTCCACGGCCAAAAGCGCGCCGGTGTTGCACTGGTTGGCAAAGTCGGCCAGCAATGAGCCCGCCATACTGCGCAGCACCAGATTGCTCTGGAGGGAACTGCTGAGCCGGCATATCTTCCACGTCATGGCATAGTAGCCGGTATGATCATCATGATAGACATAGCCCTGGTCGCACAGGGTGCGCAAATACCGCACCACAGTCGGCTGGGATATGCCCAGATTATCTGCAATATCCTTCAGCCGCATGGGCAGATGATTGGCCGCCATATATTCGATGATGCGAAGCAGCTTGTCCGAAGAAAGATTGGCTTCCGTACCTCTTGTCGCTGACATAAGAAAAACCTCCCGCAGGGCATGGATAATTTTGGTCATTATAGCATAAAACCGCCTGTTTGGCTACAACGAATTTTTAATGTTGGAATTTTCAATGATGCAAAGAATGTTAACCGAGACACGCAAACAATCAACGGCGGTTGGCCCACGACTCTGGGTGCTTGTCCCGGCGACACCCATGCGCTGTACCGGCGAAGCTGCTTTCCATTTGCATCTCGCCCCAAACAGCAGGAAAACTGGTAAGAAACGATTCTGTGATTCTGCTTGTTCTATTTGATTGATGCCATGATTGACACTCCTTTTCATCGGAGTTTCAACGCATTTTTGCTGCTTGTGCGGTTTTTTGTGCGGTTTCTGAGAACACCGCTTTTTCATTCCGCCAAATAAGTACGAAAAAAACCGCTAGAAACATCAGTTTCTAGCGGTTTTGATGGTGGACGATACAGGACTTGAACCTGTGACCTCCCGCACGTCAAGCGGATGCTCTACCAGCTGAGCTAATCGTCCAAACAGCATAGGTCATTATAGCCGCTCACCGCCTCTTTGTCAAGCTTTTTGTTTGCATATAAAAACTTTTTTATTTCGCCCGTTCCCCCTACCATTTTCACGAATTGTCGTTTATAATAAAAATGACAACACTAAACCACAAAGGAGTTGTGCTATATGTTACATCTTGATCTGTCCAACGCCTTCGCGTTTCTGCCTGCCGACTTTCTTTCTTCCCGCCAGCAGGCACTGAACGACGCCGCCGGGAAGCTGCATACCGGCTCCGGCGCCGGCGGTGAGTTTACCGGCTGGGTAACGCTGCCCGCCAATTATGATCGGGTGGAATTTGAGCGGATCAAAGGGGCATCCAAAAAAATTCAGGCCGATTCTCAGGTGTTGGTGGTCATCGGCATCGGCGGCTCCTATCTGGGGGCCCGCGCCGTGATCGAGCTGCTGTGCTCCAACAACTACAACCTCAAGAAGAAATCCACCCCCGACGTGCTGTTCGTGGGCAACAGTCTGTCCACCGACGCCATGCTGGAAACCATCGCTCTCATTGGCGAGCGGGACTTCTCCATCAACGTCATCTCCAAGTCGGGCACCACCACCGAGCCGGCGGTAGCCTTCCGCATCTTCAAGGGTCTTCTGGAAGCCAAATACGGCAAGGTGGCCGCTGCCAAGCGCATCTACGCCACCACCGACCAGAGCCGGGGCGCGTTGAAGCAGCTGGCCGACCGGGAGGGCTATGAAACCTTTGTGGTGCCCGATGACATCGGTGGCCGCTATTCCGTGCTCACCGCTGTGGGTCTGCTGCCTATCGCTGTGGCTGGTATAGACATCGATGCACTCATGTCCGGTGCCGCTCAGGCCATGCAGTCTCTGGCCGTCCCGGGCGAGGACAACGCCGCCTGGCAGTACGCCGCCGCCCGCCACGCCCTGTATGAAAGCGGCAAGCGCATCGAGATCCAGGCCTGTTACGAGCCCCGGTTCCGCTTCTTCTCCGAGTGGTGGAAGCAGCTCTACGGCGAGAGCGAGGGCAAAAACGGTAAGGGGTTGTTCCCCGCCAGCGTGGAGTTCTCCGCCGACCTGCACTCCATGGGTCAGTATATCCAGGATGGTCACCGAAACCTGTTTGAAACCGTCATCCGCTTTGAACAGCCTCAGGGCAGGCTGCTCATCCCCACCGACCCGGACAATGTGGACGGGCTGAACTTCCTCGCCGGCAAGAGCTTGTCCTTTGTCAATGACCAGGCCCTGCGGGGCACCCTTCTGGCCCACGTGGACGGCGGCGTACCCAACATCATCATCACCCTGCCCGCCATCGAGCCCCGCGCCGTGGGCTGGATGATCTACTTCTTCGAGTATGTGTGCGGTCTGTCCGGTTATCTGCTGCAGGTCAACCCCTTCGACCAACCCGGTGTGGAGGCTTACAAGAAAAATATGTTCGCCCTGCTTGGCAAACCCGGCTACGAGGACCGCAAGGCTGAGCTGGAAGCCAGACTTTAATCTCCGCTAAAATTTTTACCGCTACACGGTTGAAACTTTCGCTGTGATATGGTAAAGTATTATCATGGAGCGGGGAACACCCCAAACCAGTTTACTTTCGTAAGGAGTGATACACATGGTCAGAGTAATCATGGGCAAGAAGGGCTCCGGCAAGACGAAGCAGATGATCGACCTCATCAACTCTGCCGTCCAGACCGAGCACGGCAACGTCGTTTGTATTGAAAAGGGCGAAAAGCTCACTTTTGATATCCACTACCAGATCCGTCTGGTTGAGGCCAGCGATTATGACATCGCCAGCTATGCTGCCCTGAAGGGCTTTGTCAGCGGTTTGTACGCCGGCAACTACGACATCACCCACGTGTTTATCGACAGCCTCACCAAGATCGCCGGCGGCGACTGCAACCTGGACACCGAGAACTTCCTGGACTGGCTCAACAGCTTCTCCGAGAAGAACGGCATCAAGTTCACCGTCACCATCAGCGACGACGCTTCCCTCGCCTCCGAGGGCATCAAGAAGTATTTCTGATCTGCCGTACCTACCCCCGCTCCGCAGCCATGCTGCGGAGCGGGTTTTTCTTTTGAAAAACTGCAATATATACGCATTTTCTTGACTTCCACGCACAAAATATGGTATGATTATCCTGTATTTTTATCACTTTCCCGCAAGTGAGGTAATTGCGTTATGGCACAGAAAAAACCCACCTATGACAACGAATCCATCTCTGCCCTGAAAGGTGCTGACCGTGTTCGTCTGCGCCCGGCGGTCATCTTCGGCTCGGACGGGCTGGAGGGCTGTACTCACGCGGTGTTTGAGATTTTGACCAACTCCATCGACGAGGCTCGGGAGGGCTACGGCAAGCAGATCGTCCTCACCCGGTTTGAGGACGGCTCTTTCCAGGTGGAGGACAACGGCCGCGGCTGTCCGGTGGACTGGAACGAAAAGGAACAGACCTACAACTGGAAGCTGATCTTCTGCGAGATGTATGCCGGTTCCAAATACTCCAACAACGCCGGGGGCAACTACTCCAGCTCCCTGGGCACCAACGGTCTGGGCACCTGCGCCACCCAGTACGCCTCGGAGTATATGGATGCCACCGTCTGGCGCGACGGGTTCAAGTACTCCCTCCACTTTGAAAAGGGCGAGCCGGTGGGCGAGATGAAAAAAGAACCCACCGACCGGGGCAAAAAGACGGGCACCACCATCCGCTGGAAGCCCGACCGCACCGTGTTTACCGATGTGAACGTGCCGGTGGAGGCTCTGGACGAGATGCTGCGCCGGCAGGCGGTAGTCAACGGCGGTGTCAGCTTCCTGTTTCGCAAGCAGGTGGGCGGCCGCTTTGAGACCACCGAATACCTGTATGAGGACGGCATCCGCCAGTACGTAGGTCAGCTGGCCGGAGAGGACGCCCTCACCCAGCCTGTTTTCTGGCAGGCGGAGCGCCGTGGTCGGGATCGGGCCGACCTGCCCGAGTACAAAGTCAGCCTGTCGGTCAGTCTGTGCTTTTCCAACAAGACCCAGCTCATCGACCACTACCACAACTCCTCCTGGCTGGAACATGGCGGTTCCCCGGAAAAGGCCACCCGCAACGCCCTTGTGGCCGCGCTGGACAACTATCTGCGCCAGCAGAACAAGTACCAGAAAAACGAGGCCAAGCCCAGCTGGGACGACATTCGGGACTGTCTCATTCTGGTCAGCAACAACTTCTCCACCGAGGCCAGCTACGCCAACCAGACCAAAAAGGCCATCACCAACAAGTTCATTCAGGAGGCCATGACCGAGTTCCTCCGGGCTCAGATGGAGGTCTACTTCATCGAAAACCCCGCCGAGGCGCAGAAGATCGCCGATCAGGTGCTCATCAACAAGCGCTCCCGTGAGTCCGCCGAGAAACAGCGCATCACCACCAAAGTCAAGCTGACCGGCGCTATGGACGCCACCAACCGGGTGCAGAAATTCGTGGACTGCCGCACCAAGGACGTGGCGCGCCGGGAACTGTATATCGTGGAGGGTGACTCCGCTTTGGGCAGCGTCAAGCCCAGCCGTGACGCGGAGTTCCAGGGCATCATGCCCGTGCGGGGCAAGATCCTCATCTGCCACAAGGCCGACTACGCCCGCATTTTCAAAAGCGACATCATCACCGACCTGATCCGGGTGCTGGGCTGCGGCGTGGAGGTAACGGGCAAGCACGTGAAGGATCTGGCCGCCTTTAACCTTGCCAACCTGCGCTGGAACAAAATCATCATCTGTACCGACGCCGATGTGGACGGTTTCCAGATCCGCACGCTGATTTTGGCCATGCTCTACCGGCTCACCCCCACCCTGATCAACGAGGGTTATGTGTATATCGCCGAGTCCCCCCTGTACGAGATCAACTACAAAGAAAAGGTTTGGTTCGCCTACTCCGACAAGGAGAAAAACGACATCGTCAATGGCGAGCTGGCCGGCAAGAAGTGCGAGATCAAGCGTTCCAAGGGTCTGGGTGAAAATGACGCAGATATGATGGCCATGACCACTATGAGCCCGGACACCCGCCGCCTGATCAAAGTCATGCCCGAAGATATGGAGCGCACCGCCGCCATCTTTGACCTGCTGCTGGGCGACGACCTACAGGGACGTAAGAACCACATCGCGGAAAACGGGTATAAATATCTTGATTTGGCTGATATCTCGTAAAGGAGCACACCATGAACCTATTCGACATCCTCGGTCCCATTATGGTCGGGCCGTCCAGCTCCCACACCGCAGGCGCGGTGCGCATTGGTGCTATGGCCCGGGCTCTTCTGGGGCAGCCGCCCCGCCGGGCAAGGCTGCTGCTGCATGGCTCTTTTGAATCCACCGGCCAGGGTCACGGCACCCATCAGGCTCTGATTGCCGGACTGCTGGGGCTCGTCCCGGACGACAGCCGGGTGCCCGACAGCTTTTCCCTGGCGCAGACTCAGGGGCTGGAGTATACCTTTGACACCATCACCCTGCGTGACGCCCACCCCAACAGCGTACTCATCACGTTGGAGGGCGATCAGGACAACCGTTTGGAAGTTGGCGCATCCTCTCTGGGCGGCGGCCGCATCCGGGTGTTCTCCCTGGACGGTCTGCCCTGCTCCTTCAGCGGAGAACTGCCCACTTTGGTGGTACACAACACCGACCAGCCCGGCTGCGTCAGCCAGGTCACCGGAGTGCTGTCCCGGCGGGGACTGAATGTAGCCACCCTGCAGCTCAACCGAGACGGACGGGGTGAAAGCGCCGTTATGGTCATTGAATGTGACCAACCTGTTTTTGAGCGGGCAGCCGACGAAATTCGTTCCCTGCCCGGTATCCTGCGGGTGACCCGCTACACCCCCGAAGGGATGGTGGACGAACCATGATCGACTTTGAATCCCTGGAGCAAATGCTCCTTGACACCGCTGCCTCCGGTCTGCCCCTGTGGGAGAACATTCTGCAAAGCGACTGCCAGAAGCAGAACATCACCCGGGAGCAGTCCTGGGCGAAAATGTCTGCCATGCTGACCGCCATGGAGCAGGCAGACGCAGCTTACAGCCCCAGCAACCGTTCCGCCAGCGGTCTTTCCGGCGGGGACGGAGGCAAAATGACCGACTACGCCGCCAAGGGGGCGCCCCTGTGCGGCGAATTCCTCACCGAAGTAATGGCCGGTGCCCTGCGCATGGGCGAGTGCAACGCCTGCATGAAACGCATCGTAGCCGCCCCCACGGCGGGCGCCTGCGGCGTGCTTCCGGCGGTACTTCTGCCCTACGCCCGGCAGTTCTCTCCCTCCCGGGAGCAGCTGGTGCAGGCGCTGTATATCGCCGCCGGTTTCGGCATGGTCATCGCCCGCCGGGCCTGCATCGCCGGGGCAGAGGGCGGCTGTCAGGCAGAGATCGGCTCTGCCGCGGCCATGGCCGCGCCCGCGCTGGTCTTTTTGCAGGGCGGTACGCCGGAGCAGATGACCCATTCCTGCGCCATGGCGGTGAAGAACCTGCTGGGGCTGGTGTGCGACCCGGTTGGCGGTCTGGTGGAGGTTCCCTGCGTCAAGCGCAACGTCATCGGCTCCATGAACGCTCTGTCCGCCGCCCAGATGGCTCTGGCCGGGATACAAAGCCGTGTGCCACCCGATCAGGTGCTGGACGCCATGGCCGAGGTGGGTCGTTCCCTCCCCCACACCCTGCGTGAAACGGGTAAGGGCGGCCTTGCCGCCACCCCCTTCGGCCGGCAGTACGCCCCCAAGGAGCTTTGACCCACTTCCAATAGAGAAAAGGACTGATACCAATGGCAAAGAAAAAAGCCCCGCAGGAAGGGACAAACCACACGATCAACCCCAACGTCATGGGCCTGCGTTCGGAAGTGCTGGAGCAGCCCATCACCCAGACGCTGGAACTGAACTATATGCCCTATGCCATGTCGGTCATCGTCTCCCGTGCCATTCCGGAGATCGACGGTTTCAAGCCCAGCCACCGCAAGCTGCTGTACACCATGTACCAGATGAAGCTGCTCACCGGCAAACTGACCAAAAGCGCCAACATCGTGGGTCAGACCATGAAGCTCAACCCCCACGGTGACGCCGCCATTTACGACACTATGGTGCGCCTGAGCCGGGGCTACGGCGCGCTGCTCCACCCGCTGGTGGAGTCCAAGGGCAACTTCGGCAAGGTCTACTCCCGGGACATGGCCTGGGCCGCCCCCCGCTATACCGAGGCCAAACTGGACACCATCACCAACGAGTTTTTCCGGGACATCGACCAGGACGCGGTGGACTTTGCGGACAACTATGACGGCACCATGCAGGAGCCGTCCCTGCTGCCCACCACGTTCCCCAATGTTCTGGTCGCCGCCAACCAGGGCATCGCCGTAGGCATGGCCAGCAACCTGTGCGGATTCAATCTTGCCGAGGTGTGCGACACCACCATCGCCTATCTGAAAGATCCCAACCACGACATTCTTTCCACCCTGAAGGCTCCCGATTTCCCCACCGGCGGCGAGTTGTTGTATGACGCCGCCGCCCTGAGCGAAATCTACCGCACCGGCCGTGGCTCTTTCCGGGTGCGCGCCAAATGGCGCTACGTAAAGGGTGAAAATCTCATCGAGATCTTTGAGATCCCCTATACCACCACCGCCGAAGCCATTATTGACAAGGTCACCGAGTTGATGAAGGCAGGCAAACTGCGGGAGATCAACGACATCCGGGACGAAACCGACCTGTCCGGTCTGAAGCTGACCATCGACCTCAAGCGGGGCAGTGACCCGGACAAACTCATGGCACGGCTGTTCAAAGCCACCCCCCTCATGGACTCCTTCTCCTGCAACTTCAACATTCTCATCGCCGGCACCCCCTGTGTACTGGGCGTGGGTCAAATTTTGGAGGAATGGACGGCGTGGCGTATGGACGGGGTGCGCCGGCGCACCCACTTCACCATGACCAAGAAGCAGGAGAAGCTCCATCTGCTCAAGGGTCTGCGCCGCATCCTGCTGGACATTGACCGAGCCATCAAAATCATCCGGGAGACGGAGGAGGACGCGGAGGTTATCCCCAACCTGATGATCGGCTTTGGCATCGACCAGGTCCAGGCGGAATTTGTGGCCGACATCCGTCTGCGCAACATCAACAAGGAATACATCCTCAAGCGCACCCAGGAGGTGGATGCCCTGGAGGAGGAGATCGCCGACCTGCAGGACATCATCAACAACCCCCGGCGCATCAAGAAGATCATCACCGGGGAGTTGGAGGACGTAAAGAAAAAGTATGCCCAGCCCCGGCGCACCGACATCATTTACGAGCATGAGATGGAGGAAGTCTTTGAGACCGAGCCGGAAGTGCCCGACTACCCGGTGCATCTGTTCCTGTCCCGGGAGGGCTATTTGAAGAAGATCACACCTCAGTCTCTGCGTATGAGCAACGAGCAGAAATACAAGGAGGGAGACGGCCCCGCCCAGCAGTGGGACGCCGCCAATCGAGACGAGCTGATGGTGTTCACCGACCATCAGCAGTGCTACAAGACCCGCCTGAGCGATTTTTCCGACACCAAGGCCAGCGTACTGGGTGACTACCTGCCCTCCAAGCTGGGCATGGACGACAACGAAAAGGTGCTCTGGGCGTGTATCCCCGGGGACTACTCCGGTCACCTGCTGTTCTTCTTTGAAAACGGCAAGGCCGCCCGGGTGGAGCTGTCCGCCTACCAGACCCAGACCCGGCGGCGCAAGCTCACCGGCGCGTATTCGGACAAAGCTCCGCTGGTGACCGCCTTCCTGCTCAAAGAGGATCTGGAACTGGCCGTCCGCTCCACCGAGGGGCGGTGTCTTGTGTTCCACACAGCCGTCCTCAACCCCAAATCCACCCGCGCCACCCAGGGCGTTGGTGTAATGACCCTCAAGCCCAAGTACAAGCTGGAGGCCGTTCAGCCCCTGGCAGACACCTCCATTGTCAACGCCGCCCGCTACCGTGCCCGTTCCCTGCCCATCGCCGGCGCCCTGCTCAAAGACGTGGACCGGGGCGAGGAGCAAATGACGCTGCTGTAACATAAAGGAGGAAAACGATCATGGCTAATCTGGAACTGCTGCAAAAGAATCTGGAATCCTGCGGCTACGCCGTCACCCGCTTCGCCACCGGCAAGGAGGCCGCCGACTACCTCAACGCCCAGCTGGACGGCACCACCGTGGCCTTCGGCGGCTCCACCACGCTGACGGAGCTGGGTCTGTATGACTCCCTGTCCGCCCACAACACCGTCTTCTGGCACTGGAAGGGCAACGCCCCCGCCGATGCCTCCGGCGCGGACGTGTACATCACCTCCGTCAACGGCGTAGCCGAGACAGGTGAGCTGATCAACATCGACGGGGTGTGCAACCGGGTGTCTGAAAGCCTGTTCGGCCACAAGAAGGTCTACTTCGTGGTGGGTTCCAACAAGGTGGCCCCGGACTATGACGCCGCCCTGTTCCGTGCCCGGAATGTGGCCGCCCCCCTCAACGCCCGTCGGCTGAACAAGAACACCCCCTGTGCCCAGGGCGAGCTGAAGTGCCACAACTGCAAAAGCCCCGAACGCATCTGCAATGCCCTCACCGTCCTGTGGCGCAAGCCCGGCGGCGGAGAATACGAAATCGTCCTGGTGGACGAGGAACTGGGCTACTGAGCCAAACGCACACCCGGCTGTCCCACAGACAGCCGGGTGTGAATTTTTTGTACTTTTTTAAAAAAGGGGTTGACAGCGCCGGGAATTATGCTATAATACAATTCGCTGTTGCGAGTGTAGCTCATCTGGTAGAGCGCCACCTTGCCAAGGTGGAGGTAGCGAGTTCGAGCCTCGTCACTCGCTCCATAAAACGACAGATTTCGAATGAAATCTGTCGTTTTTTTCATTCTGTTTTGGAAGGGTGATCCTATGCCCCCTCACATTCTCATCTCCGCCGCCACGCCCAAGCCGGAAGCCGCTCTCAATTACGAAAACGCCATCCGCGCCGCCGGCGGCAACTTTGTCACCCGGTACTGCCCGGAGGTGGATCTGTCCTTTGACGGTCTGCTGCTCACCGGCGGCGGCGACGTGGAACCCTGGCGCTACGCTCAGGATGACCGTGGTTCGCTCCTCCTCGATCCGGCGCGGGATCGGGCGGAACTGGCTCTGGCACAGGCATACCTGGCGGCCGGAAAGCCGATTCTCGGCATCTGCCGGGGCATGCAGGTACTCAATGTGGCGTTGGGCGGCACACTAATACAGGATCTTGGCGAAGAAGGGAATTGCTTCCACCGCAGAATCGAGGCTGACAAGGTACATCCCGTCCACGCCCGGGAGGGCAGCCTTCTGCACGCCCTCTACGGCACTGTGTTCCATGTGAACAGCGCCCATCATCAGGCGGCAGACCTGCCCGGCAGCAATGTGATCATCACCGCCCGCTCCGAGTCGGGGATAGCCGAGGCTCTGGAACTGCCCAACAAACCCGTGCTTGGGGTGCAGTTCCACCCCGAACGCATGACCGGCGCTCATCTGCGCCCGGACACGGTGGATGGCGGCGCCATCTTCCGCTGGTTTGTGGATCGCTGTTCGAATAACTGACCTTTTTCAACTTCTACGCAAAAAATCCCCGGAACCAGTTGGTTCCGGGGATTTTTATTTCTTTGATCAGATCAGGTTCTGCTGGGTCTCGGGGTTGAACATATGGATCAGGTCGGCACGGAAGGTGAAGCCGATCTCAGCGCCGTAAGCAAAGCCCGCGCGCAGCTCCTTCTCCAGGTCAGCGGTCTGGACGATCAGGATGATGTCCTTACCGGCAGCATTGACGTGCAGGTGGATGGCGGAGCCCATCATCTCGGACACGTCCACCACGCCGCGGATCACGTCAGCACCCTCAGCCTTGAGCTGGATGTGCTCGGGACGGATGCCCAGAGTGATGTCCATGCTGTCGGTGCCGGCCGCAGCCAGCTTGGCATTCTGCTCGGCAGTCAGGGCGATGGTAGCGCCGCCCACTTCCACGGCATAGCTGTCGCCGTTCTTGATCAGCTTGGCATCGAACAGGTTCATCTGGGGCGCGCCGATGAAGGTGGCCACGAACAGGTTGGCAGGATGGTCGAACACTTCCTGGGGAGTGCCGATCTGCATGACCCAGCCGTCCTTCATGATAACGATACGGTCACCCAGGGTCATAGCCTCGGTCTGGTCGTGGGTAACGTAGATAAAGGTGGTGTCGATACGCTTGCGCAGCTTGATGATCTCAGCACGCATGGCGTTACGCAGCTTGGCGTCCAGGTTGGACAGAGGCTCGTCCATCAGGAAGACCTGGGGCTCACGCACGATGGCGCGGCCGATGGCCACACGCTGACGCTGGCCGCCGGACAGAGCCTTGGGCTTACGATCCAGCAGCTCGGTGATCTCCAGGATCTTGGCGGCCTCCTGAACCTTACGGTCGATCTCCTCCTTGGGCAGCTTGCGCAGCTTCAGGGCGAAGGCCATGTTATCATACACCGTCATGTGGGCATACAGAGCGTAGCTCTGGAACACCATGGCGATGTCGCGGTCCTTGGGCTCCACGTCGTTGACCAGACGGTCGCCGATGTACAGCTCGCCGTCAGAGATCTCCTCCAGACCGGCAATCATACGCAGGGTGGTGGACTTACCGCAGCCGGAAGGACCGACCAGAACGATAAACTCCTTGTCCGCGATGTCCAGGTCGAAGGCGTGAACGGCCTCAAAGCCACCTTCATAGATCTTCTTGAGCTTCTTCAGGGTAACAGTTGCCATAATTCTTGACCGCAGGGATCCTGCCTCCGCAGAGGTCCCCTCGTGAACAGGGAGCGGCCCTGAACACATTACGACAGGTCTCCACACTGCCGCACCGCCGGCCGGCGGATTTTCCTCCTTATTATAGACCTCCGTGCCACTATAAAAATGGAGTAGTGACGCGGGGCTGATTTAAGGTCGCACCCCGGTTTGCGGGTGTGCGTCGGTGTCTTTGGGCACAAGGCCGCAAAGCACCATTGGTAGTTTAATACAACCGGGGGGCGTTTGTCAAGAACGCCCCCGGTCACATACCATTTTTCGTCGTTTTTTACGGTTTTCTATGATCAATTTGTGTAATTTGACCGCAAGAGCGCGGAGCCGGCCAGCAGCATCCAGAACCGCGCGGCTTTCTCGCCTCGGGCGGTGTCAGCGAAGGCAACCAGAAACAGCGGCTCGTCGGCGGTGTAGCCCCGCCCCAGCGCCGTGTCCTCCAGCGGGTATGTGTGGCAGCGCATGGTCTTGTCCTGCACCAGCAGATTGGTGGTGTACTCGTCACACACTGCCGCGTCCAGCTGATCCGCTGTCAGGTACATCATCATCTGCATGCTGCCCATGCCGTCGGCCGAGCTTGTGCTGGGGTAGGCCATATAGTTCAGCCCCTCCGGCCACCCGGCTTTGTCCGCGATTTGCTGCACCCGGGGCTGCAGATCCTCGTAATACTCCTGCTGGATGCCCACATAGACGTAATCTTTCGTCTGGGCGTTGTGATACCAGTTCATTCCAAACACAATGCCCAACACCAGCAAACAGGCCGCCACCGCCATGTGAGGCCAGTAATAGCGCAGGATATGCTCCCGTTTCTCCTTGGGGGACATTTGGGCAAACAGTGCTTTTGCTTTGGCGCGGTCGCGATCGGTTCTCATAAGAACATTCTCCCTTTTCCGTTGTCCTCTTGAGTATATCCGCCCAACGGGGAAAAGGCAAGTGAACGATTTGTAAACACGGTAAACATTTTGTGAACAGCTGGTTTGCCCAAAATTTTTAATTTGCTATGGTCTTTTCGCTCGTTGTCCTTTATAATACAGAAAAGCCATGCTGATCCCGGCGCCGCCGGGGAAAGGAGTTTCCCGATGAAAGAAAAAGGACGTTCCGTGTTTCTCTCCATTATGGAGACCGGCATGCAGGCCGTAGGTCTCAATCTGCTGTTTCTGCTGTGCAGTCTGCCCGTTCTGACCGTTGGCGCATCGCTGACCGCCCTGTACGCCGGTCTGCGTGCCATGGTAAAAAAGGAAGCGTGTTTTCGTGCGTTCTTCCGGACCTTTCGCACCAGCTTTGTGCGCGCGACGCTG
>JAZUOI010000141.1:0-5422 GCA_045604585.1 Lawsonibacter sp.
CTCCATGATCCCCCTGAACCTGATGAGCCTGACTGGCAAGGCAGACTACGCCGTGACCGGCAACTTCTCCCAGCTGGCCGCCAAGGAGGCCAAAAAGTACGGTCAGGTAAACATCGCCGCCGACACCTCCGACTGCAACCACACCCGCATCCCCGCCCAGTCTGAGCTGGTGCTGGACGCGGAGGCCAGCTATTTCTATTACTGCGCCAACAACACCATCTACGGCACCGAGTGGCAGTACGTGCCCGAAACGGGCAAGGTGCCGCTGGTGTGCGATATGTCCTCGGACATCATGTCCCGCCCGGTGGACGTGTCCAAGTACGGCATCATCTACGCCGGCGCCCAGAAGAACATGGCGCCCGCCGGTCTGACCGTGGTGGTCATCCGGGAGGATCTGGCCGGTCACGAACTGCCCATCTCCCCCGTGATGATGAACTACAAGACCATGATCGACAAGGACTCCATGTACAACACACCCCCCTGCTGGTGCATCTATATGCTGGGTCTGATGCTGGACTGGGTGGAGGAACAGGGCGGTGTCGCCGGCATTGAGAAACTCAAGCAGGCCAAGGCCGCCATGCTCTACGACACCCTGGACGCCTCCCGCCTGTTCACCTGCCCCGCCCTGCCCGGCTCCCGTTCGGACATGAATGTGGCCTTCCGTACCGAAAGCGCCGAGCTGGACGCCAAGTTTATCGCCGAGGCATCTGCCGCCGGCTTTGTCAACCTGAAGGGTCACCGCAAAACGGGCGGTATGCGCGCCTCCATCTACAACGCCATGCCCACCGAGGGCGTGGAAAAGCTGTGCGAATTCATTCGCCTCTTTGACAAGAATAATTGACCGAGGTAATTGTTATGTATCGTATCAAAACCCTCAATAAAGTCGCCTCTGTGGGGCTCAACCAGCTGGATAAGACCCGCTTCCAGGTGGGTGCCGATGTGGAGAACGAGGACGGCATTCTGGTGCGTTCGGCCCAGATGCACGACTATGAGTTTCCCTCTGCCCTGCGGGCCATCGCCCGCGCCGGCGCGGGCACCAATAACATCCCCATCGACCGCTGTTCGGAAAACGGCATCGTAGTCTTCAACACCCCCGGTGCCAACGCCAACGCGGTGAAGGAGCTGGTGCTGGCCGCCATGCTCATTTCCTCCCGCGACATTCTGGGCGGCGCGGACTGGGTACAGGAGCAGGCTCACACCCCCAACGTGGAGCTGGCCGCCGCCGTGGAAAAGGGCAAGTCCGCCTTTGTTGGCCCGGAACTGCGTCACAAGACGCTGGGCGTGGTAGGTCTGGGCGCCATCGGCGCCCTGGTGGCCAACGACGCGCTGAAGCTGGGTATGGACGTGTACGGCTATGACCCCTATCTGTCTGTGGATGCCGCCCTGCGTCTGGACCGGCATGTGCACGTGGTCAAGGACGTGAACGAGCTGTTTCGCGTATGCGACTACATCACTCTGCACATCCCCTACCTGCCCTCCACCAAGGACTTCATCAACGAGGAGGCCATCTCCAAGATGAAGGGCAGCGTGCGCATCCTCAATCTGGCCCGGGGCGAACTGGTCAATGATGATGATATGATCGCCGCGCTGGAGTCCGGCCGGGTGGCCCGGTACGTCACCGACTTCCCCAACGACAAGATCGCCACGGTGAAACACGTCATCGCGCTGCCTCATCTGGGCGCCTCCACCCCGGAGAGCGAGGACAACTGCGCCGTCATGGCCGTGCGGGAGCTGGAGGACTATCTGGTTCACGGCAACATCCGCAACAGCGTAAATATGCCCAACCTGGTGCAGGAGCGCAGCGGCATCGCCCGCCTGTGCATCATCCACAAAAACATCCCTGCCATGCTTACCAATATCATGACCACCCTGTCCGATGACGGCATCAACGTGGAAAACATGACCAACAAGTCCAAGAACGACTACGCCTACACCATGGTAGACGTGAACACCCGCATCACTGACGAGGTTTCCAACGAGCTGCGAGCGATCCCCGGCGTGATCCGGGTGCGGGTGCTCAACCACTAAAGAAAGAGGGATCGCCCATGGCCAAAAAGCCGGTTTTGAAACTGCAGTACAACTCCCCCGTTGTCCTCACCTTCGCACTGGTGTGTCTGTTGGTTCTGGGGCTTGGCTGGTGGACGGACGGCATGTCCACCAATCGGTTCTTCTGTGTATACCGCGCCCCCCTCACCGATCCGCTGACCTGGCTGCGGATGTTTACCCACGTGCTGGGGCATACCGGGTACGCCCACTTTATGAGCAACCTCACCCTGCTTCTGGTCATCGGCCCGCCCCTGGAGGAGCGCTATGGCGGCAAACGGCTGACCATCTGTATCCTGGTCACGGCGCTGGTGTCCGGCATCATCCAATTCGTCTGCTTCCCGGAAACGGCACTACTGGGCGCCAGCGGCATCGTGTTTATGATGATTCTGCTCTCCTCCCTGTCCGGCATGGGCAGGGGCGTCATTCCGGTGACCTTCCTGCTGGTAGCCGCCATCTATCTGGGGGGCGAAGTGCTGGACGCGGTAAACACCCTGGACAATGTGTCCCAGCTGACCCATGTGGTGGGCGGTGTGTGCGGCGCGGTGCTGGGTCTTGCCATGCGCCACAAAAAGTTCTAACCTTAAAAACCCATCCCTCTGCCAAGGGCAGAGGGATGGGTTTTTTGTGTTCGGCGCAAAATAAGTTACATCTGCTCCAGCAGGGAGCGGATGGCTCGGGCATGGGTCTGCTTCTCTCGCGCAAGCTCCATGTACAGCTGCCGCAGACACAAATCATCTGTCTGCTGGGCGGCGGCCTGTGCCCCGGCGGCGGTGCGCTGCTCGGCCATGTACTGGTGGCGCAGAAGCTGCATGGGTTCCTGTCCCTGCCGCTCCCCCTCTGCGGGTGCTCCCTGCCAGCGCTGCCCGGTGATCAGAAAGTAGGCCGCGGCCAGCTTTTTGGCGTTGCGCCGCTCATCTGCCGCCATCCCGGACAGCACCCGGGCAGCCGCTCCACCCACCCGACGGGCAAGACCCTGGTACACCCGGCCGTCCTGTACCGCCTGCCGAGCCAGTTCTTCCAATTGGGGCAGCTCCGCACTTGCCCCCTCGCCCAAACAGTCCACGGGTACCTCCTCCCGCGCCGGCACGGGTACCAGTCCCTGTTGGACAACCGGAGGCGGCTCCATCCGAATGGGGCTTTGCGTCCCCTCCGGAACCACCCGGTCCCATACCCGCCGGAACAGTTCCCGGTCGCTGCCGTACAGCCCCGGCCCGTTGGCATTCCTATCCATTCGCATTTCGTCCATTTTCTGTCCCCCTACCTTATTTTCAGTGCTTCCTATCCTATGCCCCACCCTTGCCTTTTGGTTCGAAATATGTTACACTTGCCTGCGCGGCTCATGGAAAGGAGTGTTCCCTATGCAACAGCAACCGATCGTCGACATCGCCCCCATTGTCAACCGACCCGATCTGTTCTCCGCACAAAACGGCATTCACATCACCTTATCCCGCCCGGACTATGCCGAGGGCCAGCTGGAGGTATCTTCCTCCAGCCTCAACCTTCACGGCACCGTCCACGGCGGCTGCCTATATACCCTGGCCGACTGCGTGGCCGGCACGGCGGCCATTGCCCACAAAGGGAAACGCGGGGTGACCGCCAACAGCTCCATGGAATTTCTCCGTCCGGCCGCCGGCAAGGTCATCCGCTGCATCGGCAAACCGAAAAAAGCAGGAAACACCCTGTCCGTCATTGGGGTGGAACTGTTCAACGACCAGAACGAACTGGTGGCCACCGGCACCTTCACGTTCTACCTCTTTGACTCAAAAAAAGACTGAATTCCGCCAATTCCCCTTGACATGTATGCAAGAGCGTGGTAGGATACTTGCAATCGAATAGCGTTGATAGAGGTGCGGACACCATGCGTACCCCGGGGCAAGGCCAGGCAGCCGTCCCGTGGGGAGAGGGGTTTCCGCCGAAGAAGGCTTTGTGTGCCTGCGCAGGCCTGTCTGGTTCGTGAGAGAACATCTCCCGAACTGTCACGAACTTCGTGGAGTGCTGTCGACCCCCTGTTGGGAATGCTATGCCTTTGGGCGCTCCATATGGGAGCGCCCTTTTTTCGTTCCCCTGCGCAAGTGCGCTTTTTATATTGTCACTATTTTTTGGAGGGAAAGAGAAATGAGAACCAGAAACCGTTGGGTCAGCCGTGCGGCCGTCATTATGATGATGCTGCTGGCGCTGGCCACCACCGTCTTCGCCACCGGCGAAGCCGTCGAGACCGCTGCCCCGTTTTACAACACCGCATTCTCCCTGCTGCCCCCGGTCATCGCCATTGTGCTGGCCCTGATTACCAAGGAGGTCTACTCCTCCCTGTTCATCGGCATTCTGGCCGGCGGCCTGATGTATGCCAACTTCGATTTTGAGGGCACCCTGCTCCACGTGTTCAACGATGGCATCGTTGCTTCCGTGACCGACAGCTGGAACATGGGCATCATCATCTTCCTGGTCATTCTCGGCGCCATGGTGTGCCTGATGAACAAGGCCGGCGGTTCCGCCGCCTTCGGCCGCTGGGCGCAGACCCATATCAAGTCCCGGGTGGGCGCGCAGCTGGCCTCCATCCTGCTGGGCTGCCTGAGCTTTATTGACGACTACTTCAACTGCCTGACCGTGGGCAGCGTGATGCGTCCGGTCACCGACAAGCACAACGTGTCCCGCGCCAAGCTGTCCTACATCATCGATGCCACCGCCGCCCCCGTGTGCATCATCGCCCCCATCTCCTCCTGGGCCGCCGCCGTGGCCGGCTTTGCCGAGGACGGCCAGGGCTTCAACCTGTTCCTGCGCGCCATCCCCTACAACTTCTACGCTCTGCTGACCATCGTGATGATGGTGGCTCTGGTGGTCATGAATGTGGACTTTGGCCCCATGACTCGCTATGAGAAGAACGCCGTGGAAAAGGGCGATCTGTTCTCCGGCTCCAACCCCTATGCCAACGCCGAGGAAGATGTGGCCGAGGATAAGGGCATCGTGCTGGATCTGGTGTTCCCCGTCATCTCCCTGATCGTGTGCTGCGTCATCGGCATGATCTACACCGGCGGCTTCTTCTCCGGTGAGAACTTCATCAACTCCTTCGCCAACTCCGACGCTTCCGTGGGTCTGATGCTGGGCTCCGCCGTGGCTCTGGTCATCACCATTGCCTACTACCTGATCCGCCGTTCCATGAAGTTCAAGGAAATGATGAGCTGCATCCCCGAGGGCTTCAAGGCCATGGTGCAAGTCGGAGGCCAAGCGGTCTTAGGAAGACAAGGCATATTATCAACTCCTTGGCTCACAGAACGACATGGCTACGATCCGACTTCCATTGCCTACTACCTGATCCGCCGTTCCATGAAGTTCAAGGAAATGATGAGCTGCATCCCCGAGGGCTTCAAGGCCATGGTGC
>JAZUOI010000142.1:0-5120 GCA_045604585.1 Lawsonibacter sp.
CCAGCACGTCGCCCACCTTCACGTCGTAGCTGGCTTTCACCGGCCGGCCGTTGGCGGTCACCCGTGCGTTGTCGCAGGCCTCGTTGGCCACGGTGCGCCGCTTAATGAGCCGGGACACCTTCAGCCATTTGTCCAATCGCATACTCGTACCTCCAAAAAGCAAGCGGCAGGGAATTTCCCTGCCGCTCTTTTTCTGTTTGCAGATCGCTTACTTGGCGACGGCGTCCTTCAGAGCCTTGCCGGCCTTGAACACGGGCACCTTGGTAGCGGGGATCTTGATGGTCTGCTTGGTCTGGGGGTTGCGGCCCACGCGCTCCTCGCGCTTCTTGACTTCGAACGCGCCGAAGCCAACCAGCTGCACCTTTTCGCCACCGGCCAGAGCGGCGGTGATCACTTCGATGGCGGCGTTAACAGCAGCCTCGGTGTCCTTCTTGGACAGGCCAGCCTTCTCGGCGGCGGCATTGATGAGTTCAGCTTTGTTCATTTCTATTTTCCTCCTTCGTATTTTCGGCAATTGCCGGGTTTCACATATATTACTTAAAGCGCCACGCGCTGTTAAGTCAGCCTTGTTCCTCCCGCGTGCGGAAGTCATGGATAAATGCGTCGGTCACACGATTGAGCGCCTGCTCCGGGTCAACTCCCAGCAAGCGGCTCATCTGTACAGCGGCAAACAGCAGCTGCCCCATTGCCAGCTCTCCGTCCTGCGCGCCGCTTAGCCCATCCGCCGCCGCGCACACGGCCTGCTGCTGGTCTGGGGTGTCCGGCCAGGAATAGCCGGCCTTCTGTGCCTTCTTCTGCACCTTTTCCGCCCGCCACAGAGCCGGCAGGGTGCGCGCCACGGCATCCATGGTGTCCGCGCCGGTGCGCTGGTGCTTTTCTTTCTTTTTCAGCTCTTCCCAGTTGGACAAAACCTCCTGGGTGCCGGAGACCTGCACCTGGCCAAACACATGGGGGTGCCGGTAGATCAGTTTCTTGCAGATGCCGTCGGCCACCTGATCCAGAGTCAGGCCGTTTTGCTCCTGTTCCAGCACCGTGTGGAACACCACCTGCAGCAGCACGTCGCCCAGCTCTTCCTTCAGCCCTTCCGCATCCTTGCGGTCGATGGCCTCCAGCACCTCGCACACTTCCTCCTGGAAATCGCGCCGGATGCTCTCGTGGGTCTGCTCCCGATCCCAGGGGCAGCCGCCGGGTCCGCGCAGGATATGAACGACCTGAATCAGGTCGTCCACATCATAGAAATCTTTATATAGAAAATTTACCACAGTTTCCCCTTCTCTGCAAGACTTTTTTTGTGTTTTGTTTCAAAATTTCAAGATTTTTGCGATTTTTTCGCCTTTTGGCATAAGCATTACGTCATCCCGGGAGACCGCACGAAGGGCGAGCACCAGGACCAAATAGAGCACCGCCGCCACACCAATGGCCGCCATCACCGACACCGTGTTGCCCAGCCGTCCGGACAGCAGTCCATGAACTGCCCAGGCCGCTCCGCCCATGAGCAGGGAGGCCAGCAGAGGACGGGCAAACACACGCACATAGCTGCCCACGGCGCACAGCCGGCACAGAAGAAACAGGTTGAGCACCAGCGTCACCACATAGCACAGCAGCATACCCATGGATGCGCCGTAGATGTTCAGCTTGGGGTTGCCCACCAGGAAATAATTGGCCACGATCTTCACCGCGCCGCCGGCCAGCACCGTGTAGATGGGCAGCTGCACATAGCCATGAGCCTGAAGCACCGAATTGCTCACCAGCACCAGACACACGCACACGGCAGTGGGCGCCAGAATAGCCAGCAGCGGTCCGGTGATGGTCACATCGTACTTGGGATACAGCATCTGCATGATGGGTCCGGCCAGCGCGCACAGCCCCATCCCCATGGGCAGCGCCAACAGGGCGGTCACCCGGAGCACCGAGCCGGTGATCCGGGCCGCTCCCCCCCGGTCACGCCGGACAAGGGCAGCGGACACCGCCGGGATGATGGCGGCGGTAAAGGCGGTCATAAAGGAGCTGGGCAGATTGTACAGGCTCAGAGCCACCGCGTAGTTGCCGTACAGAGTGCGGCTGGCCGTTTCGGTCATGTTCAGCGCATCCTGCAGCCGTCCCAGCACGATGGCGTTATCCAGCAGGTTGATGACGGGCACCAGAGAGGTGGACAGGGTAATGGGAATGGCAATGCGCAGCAGCTGCCGGACGATGGCCCCGCTTCCCTCCGGCTGATCCGCACTTGTCTGGCGGGTACGCCGGCGGGTGCGCAGGTAATTGATCCCCATATACACCAGCGCCAGCATGGTGCCCACGGTCACGCCGGCAATGGCACCGGCCGCAGCCAGGGATGTCTGCTCCCCGGCGGCAAAGTCCGCAACGGGTCGGCTCATGACCAGGGCGGCCAGTCCCAACCCCAAAAACAGCTTGCACAGCGCCTCCATGATCTGAGACACGCTGGTGGGTGCCATATTCATGTGTCCCTGGGCATAACCCCGGAACGCGGACAGACAGCCCACACACACCACCGCCGGAGCCAGCGCCCGGATACCCGGTGCGGCGTGGGGGTTGTTCATCAGTCCGGCCAGCCAATCGCCGCCAAACCACATGACAACAAAGGAGGCCGCACCCATAGCCACAAAGGCGGCCAGCGCCACCCGGAACACCTTCTGCTTCTGGTTGTATCGACCCAGGGTGTTGGCTTCGGACACCGTTTTGGACAGTGCCACAGGCAGCCCCGCGGTGGACACGGTGAGCAGCACGGAATAGATGCTGTAAGCGCTGTTGAAGTCGGTGGCTCCCTCCTCCCCCAGGATGTTGAACAGGGGGATCTTGAACAGGGCGCCGATGACCTTAACGATGGCGATGCCGATGGCCAGAATGGCCACCCCACCGAACATGGTATTCTGCTTGGTTTTCCCGTTCCCGGACGGGTCTGCCGGTCTGGACATGATGGTCGCTCCTTTTTTCACAAATGCCCTCACCCAAAGAGCAGGGGCAGGGCGTAGCCCTCCACCTCTGCACGCACGCGGTCCAGGTCGATGGTGGTAAACACCCCATTTTCATATATGACCTGTCCCCGAGCCATATTCATCACCACGTTGGACGGACGCCCGGAATAGACCAGATCCTCTGCCGGGTCATGACAGGGGGTCAGGTTGGGGGCAGACAGATCCACCAAAATCAGGTCGGCCACGCAGCCCTCCGCCACTCGACCGGTATCCCTGCGCCCCAGCGCCGCCGCACCGTTCACCGTGGCCAGCTCCAGCGCGTCCCACGCGCCCATGGCCAGGGGATCGCGCCCCGCCCCGCAGGGCAGACAGGCCGCCAGCTTCATGTCGGAAAACAGGTCGGCACAGTTGTGGGAGGACATGCCGTCGCTGCCCAGCGCCACGTTCACCCCCGCCTTGCGCATGGCGGGAACGGGGGCGATGCCGGAGCCAAGCTTCAGGTTGGACCAGGGATTATGGACGCAGGACACGCCCTTGGCCTCCATCACCGCCCAATCCTCCGGGGTGGTGTACACGCAGTGGGCGGCGATGCCGCCGTTTTCCCATACGCCGTATTGATCCAGCGTCCGGATGGGCGTACTGCCGTTGCGCTTCATGCTCTGCTCATGCTCGGACAGGGTCTCAGACACATGCACGTGCATGCGCAGCCCGTGGTCTCGGGCATAGTCTGCCATCCACCGCCACAGGGGGGCGTTGGATGTATACTCAGCGTGGATGGAGGCATCCACCCGAATTTGTCCGCCGCCGTAGTTGTGCCAGCGCTCGGTCAACTCCCGCTGATTGCGGCAGTCGCCGCAGTTGTTCTCGGAAAAGTCCTCCGCAGCGCCAAAGTACACCCCGCCGCAGGACAGGTTGGCAGACAGCCCTGCCTTGACGATCTGCTCGGCGATGACCCCGGTACGCATATACATGTCGGCCACGCAGGTCACGCCGGTGGCGATCATCTCCGCCAGCCCCAGCGCCGTACCGGCCGCCACCGCCCGGTCATCCAGCTTGGCTTCGGTGGGGAAGATATAGTCGTTGAGCCAGCTGTGCAGGTCATGTCCCCCGGCAAAGCCACGCATCAAGGTCATGGGCAGATGGGTGTGGGCGTTGACAAATCCGGGGAGCAGCACCTTTCCCGTGCCGTCGATTTCCCGGTCAAAGCGTCCCTCCGGACGGGTTTGGCCTACATAAGTGATTTTCTCCCCCGCTACGGCCACAAAGGCATGGTTCACGGGCGCGCGGCTGCCGTCCATGGTGAGGACGGTAACGTTTGTAAAGAGAATGGACATCGTGTCCCCCCCAATCTCAAATCAGCGACTGTGCCCGGGCATAGTCGTTTTTGTGAACATAGATATAGTACTGATAGGCACAGTCCATATCCACCCCGAAGCTGCCGGTGCGTGCCCGGCCGCTGGCGGCAAAGGTCGACCGGGCAGAGGGGTTGACCGCCTTGACCCGGTAGTCGATGTTGTTTTGGGACAGGATATCCCGCACCCGGCTCTGCTCCTGCATGGAACAGGTGGTCATCAGCTCCCGGCGGTTGAAGATGGTCAGCATATCGCCCCTCCTCACAGTTTGCCCAGACAGGCACGCACCAGGGTGGAGAACTTGTCCCGGGCGGCCACGCCGGCGTCCAGCACCTCCTGCTCGCTCAGGGGCTGGTCCAGAATGCCCGCCGCCATGTTGCTCAGCAGGGTAAAGCCCAGCACCTGCATGCCGCAGTGACCGGCCACGATGACCTCGGGGGCGGTGGACATGCCCACCGCATCCCCTCCCAGCACCCGGACGGCACGAATTTCCGCCGGCGTCTCGTACTGGGGGCCATAACAGTAAAAGTACACGCCCTCCCGCAGAGGGATATTCAGCTCGCCCGCCGTCTTTCTGGCCAGTTCCTGCAGGCTCACGGTGTACAAGTGACTGGCATCGGGAAAGCGCACTCCAAATTCGGGCAGGTTCTCCCCCCGCAGGGGAGATTCGGAGAACATCTTGATGTGGTCGGTAATGAGCATCAAGTCCCCCGCCTGCCAGTCGGTGCGCACGCACCCGGCGGCATTGGTGACAATGAGGGTGGTGCAGCCCAGCAGACGCAGCACCCGCACGGCGTAGGAGACTTCCTCATAGGAGTAGCCCTCGTAGTGGTGC
>JAZUOI010000143.1:0-5044 GCA_045604585.1 Lawsonibacter sp.
GGCCTCCGACTTCGGTTCATTTATGGAGTTTAGTGCTTCTCGCCGTAGTGGACGTGGAGCAGATGATGCAGCTGCTCCTCGGAGTAGTCCTTCAGTACGTCGTCCATGACGGGGTTGTACTCGGCGCGCTTGAAGATGGCGGTCTTGTCGGTGGTATACAGACCGGCAGCACGCTCCAGCTTCTTGTCCTTGCGGCCGATGGGCTGACCGGCGCCGCCCACGCAGCCGGTGGGGCAGGTCATGACCTCGATCAGGTGGTAGTCCACCTCACCAGCTTCGATCTTCTTCAGCAGCTCCTGGGCATGAGCCAGACCGTGGACAACGGCAATCCGAACCTCAGTGCCGCCCACATCCAGAGTAGCCTCACGGATGGACTCCTCGCCACGCAGGGGGGACAGCTCCAGAGTACGCAGAGTGTTCTTGGACTTGTCGGGCAGGCAGTAACGAGCTACAGCCTCGGCCACGCCGCCGGTGGTACCGAAGATCACACCGGAACCGGAACCAAAGCCGAAAGGAGTATCGGGAGTCTCCAGCTCCATCTGGGGCAGCTGGATGCCGGACTCCTTGATCATGTCAATGATCTCCTGAGTGGTCAGCACCAGATCCACATCGGGCACACCGTCCTTGGTGAACTCGGGACGGGCAGCCTCCATCTTCTTAGCGGTACAGGGCATGATGGCGATGTGGTAAGTGGTCTTTCCATCCTCGGCATCCTTGGCCTTGTACTTGTCTTTGATCAGAGCACCCTGCATCTCCATGGGAGACTTGCAGGAGGAGATGTTCTTCAGATACTTGGGGTTCATGTTCTCCAGATACTTGACCCAGGCAGGGCAGCAGGAGGTGAACATGGGGAAGGGACCGCCGGCAGCCAGTCGAGCCTTGAACTCCTCGGCCTCCTGGATGGTGGTCAGGTCAGCACCGAAGGTGGTGTCGTACACTTCGTCCACGCCCATAAACTTCAACGCGGTGACCATCTGATCCAGCACATTGGTGCCGGCGGGCAGGCCAAAGGCCTCGCCCACGGCAACGCGGACGGCGGGAGCGATCTGCACCACCACCCGCTTGGCGGGATCGTGGATGGCACGCCAGGCAGCGCCGATCTGGTTGTAGACGGTGATGGCACCGGTGGGACACACGGCGGAGCACTGACCACAGCTGATGCACTTGGTCTGGGACAGGGTACGGCCGAAGGCAGGCGTGACCTGCATGTTGTAGCCGCGCTTGGCAAAGTCAATGATGCTCATGCCGATGGTCTCTTCACACACGCGCACACAGTCGCCGCACAGAATGCACTTGCTGGGATCGCGAACCACGGCGGGGCTGGTGTCGTCCATGGGGGCGACGTCGCGGTTGTCCTGGAAGCGGATCTGACGCACACCAAACTGGAGCGCCAGCTCCTGCAAGTGGCAGTTTCCGCTCTTCTCGCAGATGGTGCAGTTACAGTTGTGGGAGGCCAGCATCAGCTCCAGAATCATCCGACGATGCTTGAGCAGACGGGCGGTATTGGTCTTGATGGACAGACCGTCACGGGGCTGCATGGAGCAGGACGCGTCGATCTTACCGCGCTCGTCCTCCACCACGCACATACGGCAGGCGCCGTAAACGGACAGGTCGGAGTAATAACAGAAGGTGGGCATCTCAATGCCGGCCTTGCGGATCACAGCCAGGACGTTGGGCTCCCCGTCAAAGGGAACGCGCTGACCGTCTACGTACATAATTCCTTTCGCCATCTCTTACACCTCCGCAATGGCACCAAACTTACAGCCGCTGATACAGGCGCCGCACTTGATGCATTTTTCGGTATCGATCACATGGGGCTTTCTTACCTCACCGGTAATGGCATCCATGGGACAGTTCTTCTTACACAGGGTACAACCCTTGCACTTATCGGGGTCGATCTTCAGCACCTTGGGTGCGCCGTTGCAGTGGGGGCAATGCTTGTCCACCACGTGAGCCAGGTACTCGTTGCGGAAATACTTCAGCGTGCTGATTACGGGCTTGCAGGCGGACTGACCCAGGCCGCACAGGGCGGTCTGAGTAATGGTGGCAGACAGCTCCTCCAGCATGTCCAGATCCTCCAGCGTGCCCTCGTTCTTCACGATACGCTCCAGGATCTCCAGCATACGGCGGGTACCCTCACGGCAGGGCACGCACTTACCACAGGACTCGTTCTGGGTAAAGTTCATAAAGAAACGGGCAACTTCCACCATGCAGGTGTCCTCGTCCATGACCACCAGACCGCCGGAGCCGATCATGGCGCCCACCTTCTTCAGGGAGTCGAAGTCCATGGGCATATCCAGATGCTCTTCGGTCAGACAGCCGCCGGAGGGGCCGCCGATCTGAACGGCCTTGAACTTCTTGCCGTCCTTGATGCCGCCGCCGATGTCAAAGATGACCTGGCGCAGGGTGGAACCCATGGGCACCTCGATCAGGCCGGTGTTGACCACGTTGCCGGTCAGAGCAAACGCCTTGGTGCCGGGCGTACCCTCGGTGCCGATGGACTTGAACCAATCGGCGCCCTTGCGCACGATCAGGGGAACAGCGGAGAAAGTCTCCACGTTGTTCAGCACGGTGGGCTGGGCCCACAGGCCGTGCTCCACCGTACGGGGAGGCTTAACACGGGGCATGCCGCGGTTACCCTCGATGGAGGCGGTCAGGGCAGAACCCTCGCCGCACACGAAGGCGCCGGCGCCACGGTTGACATGCAGGTGGAAGGAGAAGTCGGTACCCAGAATGTTGTCGCCCAGCAGACCGGCCTGCTCCGCCTTGGCGATAGCCACCTTCAGGCGGGTGACCGCCAGAGGATACTCGGCACGCACGTAGATGTAGCCTTCGTCGCTGCCCGCGGCACAGGCGGCAATAAGCATACCTTCGATGACGGAGTGGGGGTTGCCCTCCATAATGGAACGATCCATAAACGCGCCGGGGTCGCCCTCGTCACCGTTACAGACCACGTACTTCTTGCCCTTGGGCTGCTTGCGCACGCTGTCCCACTTGCGGCCGGCAGGGAAACCGCCGCCGCCGCGGCCGCGCAGACCGGAGTCCATGATCTCTTTGCAGATGTCCTCGTCGGTCATGTCAAACAGAGCCTTTTCAAAGGCCACATAGCCGTCGCGAGCCAGATACTCGTTCAGGTCTTCGGCATCGGTGGTTCCGCAGTTGGCCAGCACGATGCGGTGCTGCTTGTGGTAGAAGGGGATCTCGTCGTGCTTGGCATAGGCCACGCCGTCCAGCGTGTACAGCAGGCGCACGATGATCTCATCACCCAGAATGGACTTCTCGATGATCTCGTCACAGTCAGCCAGCTTTACATGGGTGTACAGAATACCGGCAGGCTCGATCTGCAGCAGGGGGCCCATCTCGCAGAAGCCGTGGCAGCCGCTCTTCTTCATGCCAATGCTGTTGCTGCCGCAGCTACACTCACCCTCTTCTTCCATGAGGTTGACATGCACACACAGACCGCGGCGCTCACACTCTTCTTTCAGGTAATCGTAAATCTTCAAAGAACCGCCGGCAATACAGCCGGTACCGGCGCAGATCAGGATCTGCTTGCCCTGGCCCTCCATCGCCTTCTTGGCGCTGGCACGGCGGGCATCCAGCATCTCTCGGGTCATCTTAGCCATTTTCCCCATCCTCCTTCTTGATCTGTTCCAGAAGGGCCACGACCGCTTCCGGGGTCATCTTGGAGTGCACCTGGTCGTTGACGGTAACCACAGGAGCCAGACCGCAGGCGCCCAGGCAGGACACGGTCTCCAGCGTAAACAGACCGTCAGCAGAGGTCTTCTGCTTTCCTTCCAGCTTCAGGTGCTCGCGGATGGCATCGTAGATCGGCTGAGACTTGCGCACGTGACAAGCCGTGCCGTCACACACCTTGATGATGTACTTGCCCTTGGCCTCCAGAGAAAAGTTCTCGTAGAAAGTAGCCACGCTGTACACCTTGGCCACGCCGATGTTCAGCTTTTCGGCGATCAGCTCCAGCACAGGCACGCTCAGGTACTTGTACTCAGCCTGAACATCCTGCATGATCGCGATGAGGTTACTGCGTTGGGCGCCGTAAGAGTCGATGATCTCCTCCACGCGCTCCATGGATATAGTTGCCATTCGTTTCCTCTCCTTTTCCTGATGTCCCGTGGTGCAGGCAGAAAACACCCATTCCACGGCTATAAAACAGCAGATTTCCACTTATAACGAATTATAGCACACTCTGTCGGATTTCTCAACGAATTTTTCATCAAACTTCTATGAAGTTCTATATTATTTTTTAATGCGCTTATATCAAAAAAACCTATAATTCTCTTTTCGGATTTCGAATATTTTCCAACATGTATTTTCTTTTATACACTTTTGTGTTAAAGTTAAGCATACCTGTGATCGCGTTATTAACACAAAGGAGACTGAACGATGAAAAAATATACCATTACCCGCGTCACCGGCACGCCTGACTGGTCGGCCATCCCCTCGCTCGCCATTGACACCCCGTACAAAGCCGACTCCTATCCCATCCAGGCCTGGGCGCAGATTGCTTATGATGACGAGCAGCTGTTTGTCCGCCTGCGGGCTGTGGAGGAGCACATCCGCACCGAGGAGTCCGGCCCCCTGGCCAGCACCTGGGAGGACAGCTGTCTGGAGTTCTTCTTCTCCCCCATCGAGGGCGACCCCCGCTACGTCAATATCGAGGCCACCTGCGGCGGCGCGTTCTTCATGGGCGTGGGTCTTGGCAAGCACAACCTGTTTCGCCTGCTCCCCTGGGGCACGGATGTCACCTTTGAGACAAAGCCGCTCCGTGTGGACGGCGGCTGGGAGGTCTCCTACCGCATACCCTACGAAATGCTCCGCCTGGTCTTCCCCACCTTCGCCCCCAAGTCGGGCGACATTCTGCGGGCTAACTGCTACAAGTGCGGCGACAAGACTGCTACACCCCACTGGATGAGCTGGTCTCCCATCACCGCCGAAAAGCTGGATTTCCACACCCCCCAGTACTTCGGCACCATGGTATTTGAATAATTGGTTCCGTTATAGTCAAAACCCCCGGCTAAGCCGGGGG
>JAZUOI010000144.1:0-5132 GCA_045604585.1 Lawsonibacter sp.
AATTCCGGAAAGGGTGAGCGTTTTGAAGATCATCATTGTGGGCGCGGGCAAGGTAGGTTTTGCCCTTGCCGACCAGCTGTCCCGGGAACAGCACGACGTGACCGTGATCGACGCGTCGGAAGAAGCCCTGCGCCGAGTGACCGACACACTGGATGTTATGGGCATCCGCGGTAATGGCGTCACCACCGACGCGCTGCGCCAGGCCGGCGCGGAGGATGCGGACATTCTGGTTGCCGCCACCGATATGGACGAGGTGAATATGGTCTGCTGCCTGTCCGCCCGGAAAATGGGCTGCGCTTATACCATCGCCCGCATTCGCAATCCGGAATATTATTCCAATCTGTCCGCTTTCAAGCGGGACATGGGCATCAGCATGGTCATCAACCCCGAGCGGGCCACCGCCCGTGAGATCGCCCGGCTGCTGCGCTTTCCTTCCGCCGCCAACATCGAACGCTTTTGCCGGGGGCGGGTGGAACTGATGGGCTTCCGGGTACAGAAGGACGACTTCATCACCGGCAAGCCCCTGTACTCCCTGTCCGGTCAGCTGCAGAAGCTGTCCATGCTGTTCTGTGCCGCCGAGCGGGAGGGCGAGGTGATTATCCCCAACGGTTCGTTCATCCCCCAGGAGGACGACAAGCTGTACATCATCGGCGAGGCGACCGGTGTGGATCAGTTTTTCCGGCTGTTGGGACGCTACTCCCAGAAAGCGAAAAACGTCATGCTCATCGGCGGCGGCCGCATCTCCATCTATCTGGCCGAGCTGCTGGACAAGATGCATATGCGGGTAAAGATCGTAGAGCGCAGCGAAGAACGCTGCCGCGCCCTGAGCGAGCGGTTGCCCAAAGCCATGGTCATCTGCGGCGACGGCACGGATCAGGAAGTGCTGGACTCGGAAAGTCTGACCGCCAGCGACGCATTCGTGGCGCTCACCGACCGGGACGAGGACAATCTCATCATCTCCCTGTACGCCATGCAGCAGGGGCTGGGCAAAGTCATCGTCAAGTCCAACCGGCAGAATTACGCCGGTATCGCCCACGCGGTGGGGCTGGACAGCGTGATCTCCCCCAAGCTGATCACCGCCTCCCACATCCTGCACGTGGTGCGCGGAATGCAGAATTCCCATGGCAGCGTGATGCACGCCCTGTACCGCATCGCCGATGAACAGGCGGAGGCCACCGAATTTTCCGTCAGTGCCTCCACCCATAATCTGGGCGTGGCACTGAAGGATCTGAAGCTGAAACAGGGCATTCTGGTAGCCGTCATTGTCCGGGAGGACGAGGTCATCATCCCCGACGGCAGCGCCTGCATCCGTGAGGGTGACTCGGTGATCGTTGTGTCCAGCAAGCACACCATTTTGGATATCAACGACATCTTTGACACTTCCGTCTGAACGGAGGCTGTGCTATGAATTTCAAGCTTGTCTTTCACATCACTGGCAAGGTGCTGATGCTTGAAGCCTCCGCCATGCTCCTGCCTCTGCTGGTCGCCCTGATATACGGGGAGTCCCCCCTGCCCTTTTTCTACGCCGTTTCCATCACGCTTGGGGTGGGCCTTTTGCTGAGCCGGATCCCCTACAAGAAGCGTTTTTTTGCCCGGGATGGCTTTTTCTCCGTCGGTCTGATCTGGCTGCTGATGGGGCTGTTCGGTGCGCTTCCCTTCTGGTTTTGCGGCGGCTTTGACTCCTTCGTGGACTGCCTGTTCGAGTGCTATTCCGGCTTTACCACCACCGGAGCCACTATTCTCACCAACATCGAAGTGCTGCCCAGGGGCATCCTGTTCTGGCGTTCCTTTACCCACTGGCTGGGGGGTATGGGCGTGCTGGTGCTGACTACGGCGCTGCTGCCCTCCATGGGGATCCGTTCCCACTTCCTCATTCAGGCGGAGTCCCCCGGCCCAGTGTTTTCCAAGCTGACTCCCAAGCAGTCCCAGACCTCCAAAGTGCTGTATATCATCTACTTCGTCCTTTCCGCGCTGGAGGTCATTGCCCTGAAGCTGGCCGGCATGCCCCTGTACGACAGCTTTATCCACACCTTCTCCTCCGCCGGTACGGGCGGCTTTTCCAACCGAAACCTGAGCGTGGGCGCGTACGGAAGTCCGGTGATTGAGATGATCATCGCTGTGTTCGTGCTGCTGTTCTCGGTAAACTTCGCCCTTTACTTCCTGATGCTGTGCGGGCGAGCCCGGGACGCGCTGAAAAGTGACGAGATGCGCTTTTTCTTCGGCATCGTAGTCCTTGCCACTGTGGCTGTTTCCCTCAACATCTATCCCCTGTATCAGTCCGCTTGGGAGAGCTTTCGCTACGCCTTTTTCCAGGTAGCCTCCATCATATCCACCACCGGCTTTGCCACCGCGGACTATATGCTCTGGCCGGTGTTTTCCCAGATGGTCATGGTGCTTCTGATGCTGTGCGGCGCCTGCGCCGGCTCCACCGGCGGCGGCATGAAATGCTCCCGTATCCTGCTCAACTTCCGATGCCTGTTCCGGGAGATCCGCCAGATCATCCACCCGCGCAGCGTATCCGTGGTCAAGCTGGACGGCAAGGTGGTGGAGGAAAACACCCTGCGCAGCGTCACTATTTTCACCGGCTGCTACTTTCTGATCATTCTGCTGTCCGGGCTGATCGTGTCGCTGGACAATTTTTCCTTTAGCACCAGCTTTTCCGCCGCTCTGACCTGCATCAGCAACGTAGGACCCGGTCTGGAGGCGGTGGGACCGGCGGGCAATTTCGCCGCCTTTTCTCCTGTGAGCAAGCTGGTACTTTCCGCTTGTATGGTCACCGGCAGACTGGAGATTTTCCCCGTTCTGGTACTGTTCAGCCGGGGCGCGTGGCGCCGGGCGTAAATCCAAGCAAAAACGAGCCTGTGTCTCATGGGACACAGGCTCGTTTCTTATGATTTGACCGGGGGCGTATTCTTCTCCCCATCCAGCCGCACCTGCTCCAGAAACTCCACCAACGGCTGTTCCAGCGTCAGGCTGTCCCCAAAGGGGTTGACCACCAGCCCCTGCGCCGCCTTGTCCCGCAGGATCATCCGGGCATAGTCGGCAAAGGAAATCACCACCGTCTGCTGCTCCGCTCCGGGAAACCCCTTTTTCAGTTCCTCCAGATCGGTGAAGGCGGGGAAAAAGGCCCGCCCATCCGGGGTGGTGATCAACTGAAACTGAATCTGGGTGCTGGTCTTGCCCGGGGTGATGGTCACCGGGGCAAGCAGCTGTGCCTGAAGCAGGAGGTGCAGGGTGACCATCTGGTGCTCCCGGGCATGTTCTCCCTTATGCAGGCGGGAGATGGCCTCCTTTAATACCGGATTGGTCACCGGTGTGTTCTGTTCACTCATGTTCTCTCCTCCGGACATCCGTACAAAACAAAAACTGTGGTATACCGCAAGAGTATACCACAGTTCCCGGCAATTGAAAAGTTATTTTCCCATTCCGGCGGGACAGGTTTACTTGTAGGAGTCGGCCAGCGCCTTAAATTTGGGCAGAGCGCGGCGGATCATGTCGGTCTGCACACAATAGGCCAGACGGAAGTGACCGGGGGCGCCGAAGCCCGTGCCGGGCACCAGAAGCAGGTCAAACTGCTTGGCTCGTTCACTGAACGCCAGATCATCCGGCTCCAGACTGCGGGGAAACAGATAGAACGCCCCGCCCGGCTGAGCCACATGGTAGCCCATCTCCCGCAGGGAGGACACCAGCAGAGCGCAGTTTTCCTCATACACCTTCAAGTCGGCCGTCATGTCACAGCACAGGCTGGTCACCTGCTGGAACAGACTGGGGGCATTCACATAGCCCAGGGAGCGTCCCGCTCCCGCCACCGCGGCGTACACCAGCTTGCTGTCCGTCACCTGCGCTGGAACCAGAACGTAGCCCAGGCGTTCACCGGGCAGGGACAGGGACTTGGAGAAGGAATAGCACACGATCGTGTCCTTATAAATGTGGGGGATCCAGGGCACCTCAAAACCGCCAAACACGATTTCACGATACGGCTCGTCGGAGATGAGGTAGATGGGGTGACCGTATTCCTCGCTCTTGGCGGTGAGGATGGCAGCCAGCTGTTCCAGCGTCTGTCTGGAATAGACCACGCCGGAGGGGTTGTTGGGGCTGTTGACGATCACACCCTTGGTGTTAGGGGTAATGGCCTTCTCAAAGGCGGCAAAGTCGATTTGGAACTGCTCAATTTCGGGGGGAATCAGCACCAGCTTGGCTCCCGCCCCCTCCACAAACACCTTGTATTCGGGAAAGTACGGCGCAAAGGCAATAAACTCATCCTCCGGGCAGGTCAAACCGTTGAACACACAGCACAGAGAGGCCGCCGCGCCCACCGTGATATAGAACTGATCGGCGGTGTAGTCCGCGCCAAAGCGGCGATTGAGGGAGTCGGCAAAACGCTGGCGTGCTGCGGCATCACCCTGAGCGCTGGTATAACAATGGATCACATCAGGGTTTTCCTGCAAAATGCGAATGGCGGTCTCGTTCACCGCATCGGGAGCGGGTACGCTGGGGTTACCGATGGAGAAGTCAAACACATTCTCCGCACCCACCACGGCAGCCCGCTGCTTTCCGTACTCAAACAATTCGCGAATAACTGACCGGGCGGTACCCAGACCCAACATTCTTTCATTTACCATAGTCATTTCCTCCCACTTAAACTTCTATTTATGATAGCATAACATGACAGAAAAAGAAAGTCCCTCCCGCCCGGCGGGAGGGACTTGCATCAAGCATTATTCTGCGCCTCCACCAGACGCACACCGCAGTACTGCTCTCGCAGCTTGGGCTTTTCGATCTTGCCGGTGGCGTTGCGGGGAACGGGGGCAAAGATGATCTTGCGGGGGCGCTTGTACCGGGGCAGATCCATGCAGAAGCGCTCGATCTCCTCCTCGGTGCAGGTCATCCCGTCCTTCACTTGAACAATGGCCGTAGCAATCTCACCAAGGCGCTTATCGGGCAGGCCGATCACGGCCACATCGTGGATCTGGGGCATGGCGGCCAGGAACGCCTCGATCTGCACAGGATACAGGTTCTCACCGCCGGAGATGATCACGTCCTTCTTCCGGTCTACCAGGAAGATGAAGCCGTCCTCGTCCTGACGAGCCATATCGCCGGTATGCAGCCAACCGTTCTCCAGCACCTCGTTG
>JAZUOI010000145.1:0-5636 GCA_045604585.1 Lawsonibacter sp.
ATCCCGGCGGCGTATTTGAGCTGACCGATACCCACGAGGGCTTTCAGGTCATGGACAACCCCGGTGACGCCAAGTACGGCATGACCCGTGCCCAGATGGCGGAAGCCTTTACCCGTCTGGCCGCCAAGGGCGCCAAGGAGTTCGGCATCCACAGCTTCATTGCCTCCAACACGCTGTCCAACGACTACTATCCCGCGCTGGCCCGCATCCTGTTTCAGCTGGCGGTGGAGCTGAAAGAGGAGACCGGCTGCCACATCACCTTTATCAATCTGTCCGGCGGCGTGGGCGTGCCCTACCGTCCCGAACAGAGCGCCAATGACATTGCCATCATCGGCGAGGGGGTGCGTAAGGCGTACGAAGAGGTGCTGATCCCTGCCGGCATGGGTGACGTTGCTATCTGCACCGAGCTTGGCCGTTTTATGCTGGCTCCCTATGGTGTGCTGGTCACCCGGGCCACCCATGAGAAGCATACCTACAAGGAATACATCGGGGTGGACGCCTGCGCGGCCAACCTCATGCGCCCGGCCATTTACGGGGCCTATCACCACATCACCGTCATGGGCAAGGAAAATGAGCCCTGTGACCACAAGTACGACGTGACCGGCGCTCTGTGCGAAAACTGCGACAAATTCGCGGTGGATCGCATGCTGCCCCGCATTGACAAGGGCGATCTGCTGGTCATCCACGATGCAGGTGCTCACGGCCACGCCATGGGCTACCAGTACAACGGACGGCTGCGCTCGGCCGAGGTGCTGCTGCGGCCGGACGGTTCTACCCGGCTGATCCGCCGGGCGGAAGTTCCGGAGGACTATTTTGCCACCATGATCTGGGAGTGATGGCAAAGAAAATGGGGGAGAAGATGGATATTATAGGTGAGATCGGTCTGGTGTTTGCCATCTGCCTGGGGGGAGAGGGGATATCTGCTCTGCTTCCGGTGTCCTTTCCCGGCAGCGTGATCAGCATGATCCTGCTGATGGCACTGCTGCTTACCGGGGTGATCAAGACCCGGCATATTCAGCGGGTGTCCGGATTTCTTACGGCAAACATGGCCTTCGTTTTTATTCCTTCCTGCGTGAGCATTGTGGAGCACGCCAATGTGATCCTGCCAAAGATCGTCCCCATTTTTCTGATCTGTTTCCTCACCACGCCGCTGATCTATCTGGCCACGGCGTGGACGGTGCAGGGGATGATGGCTCTGCGGCGGCGAAAGGAGGGGAAAGAGCATGCTTGACGCATTGATCAATTCCCCGTTCTTTGGTCTGACCCTCTCAGCGGTGGCCTGGTGTATTGGTCGATGGGTGAACCGGAAAACCGGGCTTGTGCTGCTCAACCATATGCTTATCGCGGTGGCGGTGGTGATCGTTTTTCTGAGTGTGACAGGTATCCCCTACCAGAAGTACAGCATCGGGGGAGATTTTCTCAAAATGATGCTGGGGCCTGTGACCGCCGTGCTTGCGCTGAACATTTACAATCAGCGCAAGGTGCTGGGGGAGTACTTTGTGCCGGTACTGACGGGCTGCTTTGTGGGAAGCGTGGTCAGTCTGGGCAGCATTTTGCTGCTGTGCCGCCTGTTTGGCATCGATGAGAGCCTCACGGCCTCCATCCTGCCCAAAAGCTGCACCATGGCCATTTCCATCGGCATTGCCGAGAGCCACGGAGGTGTGGCAGGTATTGCCGCGGGCGGGGTGATGATCGCGGGGCTGACCGGCGCGGTGCTTTCGCCCTTCTTTGCTAAGATATTTCGGGTCAAAGACCCGGTGGCAGAGGGGCTGGCCATCGGTGCGTGCAGTCATGCCCTGGGTACGACCAAAGCTATGGAGATTGGTCCGCTGCAGGGTGCCATGAGCAGCATTGCTATCTGTTTGTGCGGGATCATCTCGTCTGTTTTGTGCCTGTTTCTGTAAAAAACGAGCCTGTCCATGTACCGCGTCGGTGCGTGGACAGGCTTTTTTGTGCGCAAAAATGGAAAGAAAGTAAGCGGCTTTTCTTGTAACCGGTGGCAGAAGATGATATAATAACTCGATAACAATCAGACAGGGGCGAAGCCCTGCTGGGAAAACGGAAAAGAGGAACGGATATGACCACTTATCAGGAAGAATTCATCACCTTTATGGTGCGATCCGGCGTGCTGACCTTTGGCGACTTTACCACCAAGAGCGGCCGCAAGACCCCCTATTTCATCAACACCGGAAACTATAAGACCGGCGCCCAGGCCGCCCGACTGGGCGACTATTACGCCGCCTGCATTCAGGAAAATCTGCCTAACGGCATCACCGCCCTGTTTGGCCCCGCCTACAAGGGCATCCCTCTGGCGGTGACCGCGGCTGCTTCCCTGTACCGCAATTACGAGCGTGACCTGCCCTACTGCTTCAACCGCAAGGAAGCCAAGGATCACGGCGAAGGCGGCTCCATGGTGGGCTATAAGCCCCAGAACGGGGATGACATTGCCATCGTGGAGGACGTGGTCACGGCCGGCACCGCGGTGCGCGAGACCATCGAGCTGTTCAAGCACGTGGCCGACGTCAATCTGAAGGCGCTGTTTGTCAGCGTGGACCGCATGGAGCGGGGTACCGGTGACTGCACTACCCTGGATGAACTGCGCAAAGAGTACGGCATTCAGGTCTATCCCATCGTCACCGTGCGTGACATCATCGCCTACCTGCACAACCGCCCCATCGACGGCAAGGTGTATATCGACGACGAGATGAAGGCAAAGATGGAGGCCTATCTGGCGGAGTACGGCCCCAGACAGTAAAAATAACAGGGGCATTCCCGGGAAAGGAGGAAGACCGTGGACAAGCCGATCAAACATCACCACGCCGGACACCGCGCCCGGCTGAAGGAAGAATTCTGCCGCCGCGGTCTGGATTCCTTTCCGGAACATCGGGTGCTGGAGATGCTGCTGTTTTACGCCATTCCCCAAGGAGATACCAACGAGCTTGCCCACCGGCTGATGGAGCGGTTCGGCTCCCTGTCCGGGGTGCTGGACGCGTCGCTGGAGGATCTGCGCGCCGTTCCCGGTGTGGGAGAGCATACGGCCATTCTGCTGCGCATGCTCCCGGGTGTATGTGCCCATTATGTGTCCAGCCGCAGCGACGTGACCCAGGTGATAGAGGGTGCGGCTCAGGTGCGGGAAGTGCTGCAAAGCTACTTTTTCGGCGCGCGAAACGAAATGGTATATTTGCTGTGCCTGGACGGAAAACATAAGGTACTGGGCGTGCGGAAGCTGGCCGAGGGCAGCATCAACACGGCGGACGTGACCTCCCGGCGCATTGCGGAGGAGGCCATGAGCCTGCGTGCCAGCGCGGTCATTCTGGCACACAATCATGTGAGCGGTTTGGCTATCCCGTCCCGGGCGGACTGCGACACCACCCGCTACCTCAAGCAGGTGCTGGAACCCATCGGCATCGAGCTGCTGGATCACGTGGTGTTCTGTGACGATGATATGGTGTCCATGAAAGAAAGCCGGTTCTTCTGAACCGGGGTTCGGAGTGGAAGAAAAATCAAATCAAAAAGTTCCGGACACCCTATTGCGCTCGAACAATTGTTCTGGTACAATGGGGTTGTCTTGTGTTACGGAAAGGGGGGAGAGTATGCCGGAATTTAAAGTGGTCTCCGATTACCGGCCGGCCGGTGACCAGCCCCAGGCTATCGATGCGCTGGCTCAGGGCATCGAGAACGGGCTGGATGAGCAGACCCTGCTGGGCGTCACCGGCTCGGGCAAGACCTTTACCATGGCCAAGATCATTGAGAAGATCCAGCGTCCCACCCTGGTGCTGGCGCACAACAAGACCCTGGCTGCTCAGCTGTGTGCTGAGTTCCGGGAGTTCTTCCCCAATAACGCGGTGGAGTACTTTGTCTCCTACTACGACTACTACCAGCCCGAGGCCTATATCCCCCATACGGATACGTTTATCGAAAAGGACTCCTCCATCAATGATGAGATCGACCGCCTGCGCCTTTCCGCCACCGCCTCACTGATGGAGCGGCGGGACGTGATCGTGGTGTCCTCCGTGTCCTGTATTTACGGTCTGGGTGAGCCGGCGGATTTTGCCCAGATGATGATCACTCTGCGGGTGGGTGCGGAACTGAAAATCGAGGAACTTCTCAAACGGCTGGTGGACATCCGGTACGAACGCAACGACATTGCATGGGAACGCAATATCTTCCGGGTGCGGGGGGACACGGTGGAGATCTGGCCTGCCTATTGGAAGGATTCCGCCCTGCGGGTGGAATTCTTTGGAGATGAGATCGACCGCATCAGCGAGGTGAATGTGGTCACCGGCGCCCCCATCCGGCGGCTGATGAACGTACCCGTGTGGCCTGCCACCCACTACGTCACCCCCAAGGAGAAAATGGACGCCGCCGTCCAGCAGATCTACAAGGAACTGGAGGAGCGGGTGGCCTTTTTTGAGGCCAACGACAAGCTGGTGGAGGCTCAACGGCTCAAGCAGCGTACCATGTACGACGTGGAGATGATGCAGGAGCTGGGTTACTGCTCAGGCATCGAAAACTACTCCCGGGTCATCGAGGGGCGGCCGGTGGGTTCGCCCCCTCACACCCTGTTGGACTACTTCCCTAAGGATTTTGTGCTGTTTATTGACGAAAGCCACGTCACGCTGCCCCAGGTACGTGCCATGTACAACGGCGACCGGGCACGAAAAAACAGCCTGGTGGAGTACGGCTTCCGCCTGCCCTGCGCCTATGACAACCGTCCCTTGAAGTTTGACGAGTTTGAAGATCGGGTGAACCAGATCGTCTATGTCTCCGCCACCCCCGGCGAGTACGAGCGCAGCCGCTCCGGTCAGATCGTGGAGCAGGTCATTCGACCCACCGGCCTGCTGGATCCGGAGGTGGAAGTGCGTCCGGTGGAGGGGCAGATCGACGATTTGATTGGGGAGATCAACGAGCGTTCCGCCCGTGGGGAGCGGGTTCTGGTCACCACCCTGACCAAGAAAATGGCGGAGGATCTGACCGGTTACCTGCAGAATGTGGGTATCCGGGTGCGCTATATGCACCACTCCATCGACACCATTGAACGCATGGAGATTGTCCGTGACCTGCGCCTTGGCAAATTCGATGTGCTGGTTGGAATCAACCTTCTGCGTGAAGGTCTGGATTTGCCTGAGGTGTCTCTGGTGGCCATTCTGGATGCGGATAAGGAGGGCTTTCTGCGCAGTGAAACCGCCCTCATCCAGACCATTGGCCGTGCCGCCCGAAATGCCCAGGGCAAGGTTATCCTGTACGCCGATACCGTTACCCCCTCCATGCGCCGGGCTATGGACGAGACTCAGCGCCGCCGTGCCAGGCAGGACGCATTTAACAAGGCCAACGGCATTGTGCCCCAAACGGTCATCAAGTCCGTACGGGAGCTGCTGGAGGTGTCCGGCGTGGCCGAAGATACCGAACAGCGCCGGGGCACGGGCAAGGCATTGACCAAGCAGGAGCGGGCGATGGAGATCGCCCGTCTGGAAAAGGCCATGAAAGAGGCGGCGAAGATGCTGGAATTCGAGCTGGCCGCCGACCTGCGCGACCAGATTATCCGCCTGCGGGGGGAGAAGTGAAGAGACAAGAGATAGAGAGGGGATGCGGATGTCTGCCACCCAAACCAAATGGAAGTGCCTGAACGGCACCAC
>JAZUOI010000146.1:0-2833 GCA_045604585.1 Lawsonibacter sp.
GGTTCTGGTACACATAGGAGGTGCTCGCTCCGCCCTTGGCGGTCAGCACGGCCTCCACGGCGGTGATGCGGTAGTTGCTGGTGATCTTGCCGGAGAAGCCGGCGGCCAGCGTGTCCGCGGTGGCGGAGGTGGACAGGGTGATCTTGGGCTCCACGGGAGCGGAGTACACGTCCAAAGTGTAGGGCAGGTAGCCCGCGCTGCCGTAGGTCACGCCGTTGGCCAGATCATCGAAGGACACGGTGCCGGTGGTCCAGCCGGTGGCATAGACGGGCTTCCAGGTGCCGTCGCAGCCGGAGTCGGGATAGGTGTCGGAATGAGCCTTGTAGGAGCCAAAGGTGTAGTTGACGGAGTTGAGGTGGTTGGGCAGGGCGGCAGAGGAGGGACCAAAGGTATCCTTGAAGCCGCACTTGTCACACTCAAAATTCCACAGAAGCAGAGCATAGTTGGGGTAGATGACGGTGGCGGTGTCGTTGGCGGCATCCACCGCCTGCACCACCATGGCGTGGATGCGGGGCTGGCCGCCCTCGCCGGTGACGGAGTTGTTGTCCCAGGCCAGCAGCAGGTCGCCGGGGCCCATCTTGTCATAGGCGGCCTTCACGTTGGCCGAGCCGATGGCGGCCTTGGAACTGGCGGCGGACAGGTTCGCCCCGGGCAGCAGCGCCTCCAGAGAGGGGTCGGTCAGCGCCTGCTTCAGGCTGGTGACCTTGGTGGGGGACACGCGGCCGATCACGTCGGCGATAAACGCGTTCACGTCCATGCCGGTGTGACCGCCGAGAGGGGTGGGCATGTGGGCAAAGCCATCCACCTTGATGTTCTCGGTGTCAAGCTGAGACTGGAAGGCCTCCAGCGTGCCGGTGTTGCTCTCCACCATCACGCCGCGGATGGGGAATTGCAGGCGCACGAACTCGAAGTAGGTGGTGGGCAGGATGCCGCCGGCATGGAAGGCTTCCAGCTGCTCGGCGACGATGTTCGCCTTGGCGACACGACCTTCTTTCGTCCAGGGGACGGTAGCGATGGCCTGCGCCTGCGCCACAGCGGCAGAGCGCAGTTCGGCCCCGGTGACCTGCGTGGCCGAAGCGGCCGGCAGAAGCGCGGCGGTCAGCACCACGCTCAGTCCCAGTGCCAGGAGTTTGCGGAAGGGATGTTTCAATGGGATCGCCTCCTTGGTAAAATAAGAGATTTGCTTGGAGCAAAACACTCCAATATGTGCACGGTAAATTATAGCACAAACGGGGCGAAGTGTCCATTGCTGGATATTATTCTTTTACATTGTAAATCGCACCAAATTGATCGAAAAACTTCCTGCTATTCGGGCGCGGCGGGGGCTTGCCCCCGCCGCACCGTAAAAAGGCCCCACGTTTGCTTCCGTAGAGGGCGGCCTCCCCTGCCGGGAGAAAGGAAAAACGGACTGCTCTGGGAGAACAGTCCGTTTTGCTTGCTGCTATTACTCTTCAATTACCAGAACGCGTACCTGAGCGCCGGAGGACGGCGTCCGGTCATACCACGCGCTCAGGCTCTGGCCGGAGGCCACCGCCGCGCGCATGCCCTCGTGCCCGGCCAGCCAGCGGTCGGTGGCGGCAACGTAAACCTGCACCCGGTCGCTGACCGGCATGGTAGTTCCGCCTGCCTGGGCGAACCAGTCCTCGTCCTTGAGGGAGAAGTCGTCCCCGGTCAAATCGTCCTGCTCATGCAAAAGGCAGAAGGCGGCAGTTTCCTGCACCGTGTCGGAATAGCTGCGCAGCGCCACGCCGTGGTAGCGGTCGAAGGTAGAAGCGTTGTAGGAGAACAAAAATCGTTGGGTCACGCCGCCGCCGTTGGTCAGTTCGGCGGCGCTGCCGTAGACGGGGCGGGGAGCATAGGGAGGTTTACTGGAGGGAACGGTATCAAGCACGATGCCGTTGGTGCCGGTATAACGCGTCAGATTTCCATACTGATAAGCGTTTCCCGTCACATCGTCCAGCACCAGAACGTCCACCTGTCCGGCGGAGTTGAGCCGGGCGTATTTGACGCTGTCAGCGGTGAGGGTATCCGTCCAGAACAGCTCGTCAAAGTCGGTGGAGGGGAGGCCCTGCTGCCCATCCAGGCTGTACAGCCAGCTGTTTTGGGCGCAGTCATAAACCTCCAGAGCGGGGGCAAGGGGGTGGGTGCCCAGGGTGCCGGCGGTCACGTTCAGCATTCCGGTGAGCGTGTCGGAGTAGGCGTAGCAGCGCATTTCGTCCGGAGAGACGCTGACCCGTACCAGCCGCCCGCGCAGCTTGGCATCCGCGTCCACCTCCTCATGGGTGATGGAAAGCCCGCTGGAGCACAGGGTGACACGGGTGCCGTCCGCGCTCAATACACCCACCATGTCCCGGGAAAGGGAGCGGTCGGCGGTGGCAAAGGCCACCTGCCTGTCGTCGGTGAGCAGCAGGGTTGCCCAATCGCCCAGCTTCAGCTGCTCCAGGCTGTCCCACGCATCCTCCAGAACAGGCAGGGTGCAGCCGGCCACCGTAATGGTTTGGGCTCCGTCCAGACTGGGGGAAGCGGCCTCAATAAAGCCGGAGAGCTGATAGTCCGACACGCACAGGGTGCGGGAGGTCTTGTCAAAATAGGCGGTGTCGTACCGGGTCAGGTCGTCCGCCTGCGCCGTCGCGCCGTTCTTGGTGATGGCGTAGGGGGCGGTGACGTTCAAGCGCCGGACAAGCTCGCTTGCGGCGTTGTCCGTTTGCGCGACTGCGGTGGGGGTATCGGCCTGCGCCCGGCCGGTGAACAGATAGACATAGCGCACCGAGCCGTTGTCGTCGCAATACAGCCGTGCGGTTCGACCCCGCTGGGCGTTGGCCTGCAAATAGCC
>JAZUOI010000147.1:0-10644 GCA_045604585.1 Lawsonibacter sp.
AACAACGAGAACAACATCATAGTAGCCGTCCTTCTCGAAGGTACATACAGTGCCCTCGCCGATGTCGGCGAATGTTACTCTGCCGTCCAGTGCCAGGGTCGATCTCCATCCAAGGACAACGGAATATTTATTACTGTTGTCGCCACCCACAGGACAGCCGCTCAAAGTATATGTTCCGGCCTTGATAGGCGTGGGGCCGTTTGTGTTAATAGTCAGAAAAGTTGCGCTTCCCGTCGCTGTACCGTTTGCAGTGACCGTGCCATCTCCGTTGTCCGTGAAGGTGATGCCTTGCACGGTTTTGGTGGTGTTGGCATAGGGATAAGGGACCAGGTTCTTACTCCTCACCCTCACAGGCACGCTATGCTCCAGCGGACTGACATCGTCCACACGGACGACCGCACCGCTGGCCGTGCCTTTCAGCGCGTTGGCATACAGGGTATTACCCTGCCGGGTGGTCAGCTCGCCGGGGATTCCCTGGGGGCCTCGCTCTCCTTGGGGACCTTGTTCACCCTGCAAACCACGCTCGCCCTGTTTGCCCTGCTCACCTTGGGGGCCTTGGATGCCCTGCGGTCCTTGTTCTCCACGGGTTCCCTGCGGCCCCTGTTCACCCCGGGGACCAACCGGACCCACAGCACCGGTCTCACCTTGGATACCCTGAATTCCCTGCGGTCCGCGTTCGCCTCGGGGGCCCTGAGGACCAACGGCGCCGGTATCACCCTTTTCGCCCTTGTAGGGCTCGCCGCTATCCACGTAGGCCGTGCCGTCCCACGTCCACCAGTTGCCGTTCTCTCCGTGGATGGGAGGGTGGGAGGTGTAGCCTTCCGCAAGTTGTGCCGCACGTTCCGCATCGCTGGCGCGCTTTTCTGTAGTATCCGCGCCTTCGGTTGCCCTCTGAGCTGCTTCTCGGGCGGTGCCTGCATGACCTTGCGCGGCATTCCTTGCCAACTCTGCGGCACCGGCGGCCTCGGCGGCACTGGTAGCTTTGTTTGTCGCTTCCTGGGCTTTCGCCACTGCGGTTGCGGACGCCTCTTCCGCCCGCTTGGCACCGTCCTGCGCCTGAACGCCTGCGGCCTGCACCTGGGCCAGATAGCCCGCATAAGGCTCCTTGGCTGTCTCGTCGCTCATGCCCATGGCCTCCGACACCTTGAGCTTGTACTCCGGAGACTTGGCTACGCCGCCGGTCGCAGTCACATGCCAGAACAGCTGACACTTGCCCTGACCGTCCTTGGTCAGCCACTCCCGGCCCACGACCCAGACGGCCACGTTGCCCTCCCGCTCCACAGGGGCGGCGTACTCCAAGGGGTCACCGGGCTTTTTCACGGTCAGCTGTGGCACGCCCTCGCCGTAGAGGTTGATGTAGGGTGTCAGATTGAACTCCACCCGGGTCACGTTCTTCTCGTCCCACCGGCCAAGGTCAATGGGACTTGCGCTTTCCGCTTTTACAACTCTCATGCGGATACCTCCTCAACCGATAATGAAGTAGTTGTATTTTCTTTCGAGAGTGTTCCAAGTAGGTAGGCTCGTGGTCGAAACCAACCGAACACGATCCTCCCCCCACTCAAAAACTCCGTCCCCCCGAATGCCTGTGATTGTCAAGTGCGACTTACTATCCCCGAGCACAACCCCTGCCGGAGCGTCAATAAACACAATCTGAGGTCTGAAAGGACAAACCAATGCTACAGGGTGCTCCGCACCATACAAGCCGTTGCCGGTGTAGCTTCCTGTGAATATCCGCGCCCCAAACCCCGTGCGCTCCACCTGCGGCCCTGCATAGTAGTATTCGTAGCCCCCAACCACGCCGCTATCCGGGTGCGCTTCCCTGTTCGCTGAGCAGAGCAACTCCCACTCCCGTTCAGGTACTACGGGGGTAACATCTTGCCAGAGAGTAGGAAAGACCATATTCCCCTTACCAGAAGATTGACTGTAACTTTGCCAGGCGATGGTGGCATCCACAGGAATATACAGTGGACCGTAGTAACGGTATCCGGAAACCGAGGCCCGCGCTACGTATTTGCCAAGCAGCTCGGATAGATCTGCGCCGGCGGATACTTCATCGTGAGATACCGTTAGCGTCTGTGGGGATACCAAGCGAACAAGGCCTTCATCGTCCACCCTAATCTCGCTCGAGTAAACTATGTCTCGCGGTTCGGAAGCGTAACCGTAACCCGTATGAAGGATGTAAGCTTGCGGAATATCGTCGGCTTGCATACGGTATTCCTCATGGACCTCGCTGAGTTCATACGAATAGCTGGACGCGGCCCTGCGGCGATACCACCAGTGCTCCATGTACTTGGCCGCGGGACTGAGTTTGGTCAGGTCATCCCGGCAACTCATCAGCGGCGCCAACCGATCCAACGCATCCGCCATGGTGGGGTTGACCAGCTCTGTCAGACCGTAGTCCTCCATCCGCGCCCCGGTCACCGACACGTTGTTGTCCCGCACGCTGGAGGGGTCGATTTCGATGTGATTGCGGAGGGCCTGGCGCAGCTCCTCCTCCGCCGCCCCCATGTCCCGCTCCAATTTGTTGAGCGCGTCGATAGCTCGGTTCAGATGGGGCGCAATGACGGCCATGATCAGCTTGTCAAACAGCTTCTTATTGTCCGCCGCCTTGCCCGTCAGATGATCCGGGGCACTGGCCACGCCATTTTCCGCCAGTTCCTGCTCGGTGATATTATCCAACATAGTTCCTCACCTCTTTGCAAAATTGCCCGTGACAAAGTGCTTGATGATAGCCAGCACACCAAAGCCCTCGTTCACGGTGTCGTTCTTGATGATGATCTGCAGCCGCTTGTAGTTCTTCACCTTCCGGTTAAATGGGATCTCCGCCGGGCCGTCGTTGGCGTTGAAGGTAAAGCGGCTAAAATCGATGTCCTCCCAGTCGAAGATGTCCATGGTGCCCTCGGCCACGTCCCAGCCCACCGGGTCTTTATCCGTCCGAAACAGCACCTTTGCGCTGGATCGTGCGTAGGGCTTGATGGTCACCGCGTTTCCCTTCTTCAGCAGGGTCTTGAGCACCATGGGGTCGCCGTCATCGTCTGCCGGTGTAGACCAAATCGCGGTGATGGCCGCGCCGTCATCGCTGAACCGATCCATTCCGATCCGGTCGGTGTTGAACTTACACACCCGGCCGTCCGCCGTTCCGAAGAACAGTTCCTCCTGCTGGGCGTCCTTGCGGCGCAGCACGCAGCGCGCCGGGATGTTCTCCCAGTAGAAGCACTCGTACAGGAAGGTGGTGTCGCTCCTGGATGGGTAGCTGTGGGGCTGTCTTCCATCCAGTCCATACACCCGCCCCCCAACGAACACCAGCAGCATGCCGTCAAACGGACAGCACACCGCCTGAGAGAGATCTTCCGCCGTCAGCTTGGGATCCACCCGGAAGCTGCGGTTTTCCGCGATCTTCTCCGCCGTCAGGCTGTTGCTGGTCAGCGCGTACACGCCGCCCGCCGTCAGGATCAGCTGCTCATGCCCGATATTGCCAAAGCCGAAGCGGCTCACAGCGCCCGCTCCGGCAATACACGGCTTGACCCAGAACTTGGCTTCGCCGCTCTCGTCCAGCTCTCCCCCGCGCAGGAACACGGTGGAGTCCTGCCCATTGTCCTCCTTGATGATGGCCAGATGCTCCCCCATGCGCCGATAGCCCATGATGGCCGTCTCCTCCGTCCCCACCACGGCATAACCCAGGTCGGGCCAGTAGGCGGCGTCGTTGAAGGCGCAGGTGAAGTCCTGATTGGGGAACTCCGGATTGCCCGTGGCAATGATCCGGTCGGCGGCACCGCCCACGCCCCACACCACCGCCGTGCGGCACTTGTGGATGCGGTCGGAATGCCCCTCGATGGTTTTGGTGAAGGTAATAAACACGTTGTCCTGCCCGTCCACGCCCGGCTTGGAGGGTGCCGCGGTAAAGGTCACTTTCCCCGCCGCCAGATCCAAGGTGTAGCCGCTGGTGGTTGCCGCGCCGTTCACCTCCACCTCGTCCACGCTTTCGATGTCCTCATAGGGCAGCTTGTATTCCTTGCTGCTCCCGTCACCCAGAAAACCCACTTTCTGTTTCGGGCTCAGCAGATTGATTGCCTCATAGGCCTCTCCGCCGCCGGAGGGAGACCGGGAGATAATGGTCTCCGGCACATAAGCGTCCTCCCCCGGGTCAGCTGCCTTTTTACCGTCATAGCGCAGCAGCTTCTCCCCCGTGAAGATCCACAGACAGCCGCCCATGTACACCGCCATACTGCGCTCGTCCGGCAGGCCGTCGGCCAGCTCCACGCTGTCCGTCCCGTCCTCAAACCAGCGCAACAGCTTCGTCCCGGCGTGGACGAGCATGTGCCGCCGGTCGTCAAACTCGCCGCAGAACAGGCCGTTGACCTGCCCCTCCAGCTGCGCCACCGTCCGCCAGCCCGGCCGCTTCTCCGGCATGCCGCCCTTGTCGGCGATCATGTTGGGCGCCCACGGGCTGCGTGTGGCGTCCACCAGCGCCGGGTCGGTGGCAAAGTCCACGCCCCGGAAGCAGTCGTATTTCTTTGACCGGATGGTCGTTCCGCTCACCTTGGGCATGGCTTATCTCCTCCTCCGACTTGCGAACATCGTCTGCCGAACGCCGTCCCCGCCCGACTCGGGCGTGCTGACATCCAGCGCCGCGCGCATGTTGTAGTAGGCGTCCCGGAACACGGAGTAGTCCACCACCAGGTCGGGCATCAGCTGCTGGGCGGCCACATAAAAGGGCAGGCAGTTTGCCGCGTCCTCGTCCACCTCAAATTCGTACTCGTCCGGCGTGTCCGGCTTGATGGTCTGCGGCCGTGCGTGATATTCCACCACCAGCGCCGCCCGCTCCCCCGCCGGCACGATCAGCCGCCGGCCGGTCACCCCGTAGCGCCCGGTCAAGCTGCCATTTCTCCACACCCGGGACAGGCGCACAAAGTCCTCCGGCAACTCACAGGCACGCCCGCTCCCGTCCGGGAACAGCTCAACGCTGCGCAGGATGGGCTTGTATCCCGCCATGTCCTTCTGGGCCATGTCAAAGAAATCGGCCATCTTCTTGTCGTTGTCCTCATCCCGGGTGATCTCGCCGCCGGCGGAATACTCGTCAAGGAGCATCAGCACCTTGCGTTTTCCTTCGCCCAGCGTCATGGCTTAGCCCTCCGACCCAAACAGCAGGCGCACGTCCGTGTCCGCCTCACTGGACAGGATGGACAGCTTGCGGGCCGTCAGCGGCACACGCAGGGTCTGGCCGGGCAGCAGCGCGAAGCTGTTGTCCGCGGTGGCCGCCTTGTTGTCGTCCCCCATCTCCTTGAAGTAGACGGTGGCCGTGGCGCTGGTGTTCACCATCAGGAAGGGGCGGCAGTGCGCCTCCACGGTCACGGCCTTGGTGCTCGCGTTGACCTTTTTGGTACTGTCGATAATCAGCATTGTAAATTCCTCCTCGTAATATAAAAGCCAGCCGGCGGCTTTCCGGCCGCCGCCTGGCTGTTTGTATGTTTGTCTTCTGTTTTCCGCTTAGTCAGGGTTTCCGAAGATGATCATGCGGCTGTCACCCCAGCCGATGCCGAAATCGGTGTAGGCACTGTAGCAGTCCATGAAGGGGTTGTCCAGATCGTGCTGTGCCACAAAAGGTTTGTGGTTGTACACCAGCAGGAACAGATCCTTCATCAGAGTGCGGTCGCACACGGCCCACATATTTTTGGTAAAGCCTGCATCACCGCCACCAAGAACCAGATAGTGCATACCACGCACGGGGTTGGCACCGTGCGCCGCAGTCTCGGGATCCAGTCGGGCGTCATCGCCACACAGCTTCTTCGCCAGGGGTTCCAGTTCGGGAGATACCAGCAGGGTGTCCATTTCGCACAGGAAAGGCAAGCCATCCGGAGCGACAAAACGGTTTGCTCTGCTCTGGGCAGCGGTGATGGCCGCCACGGACAGGGCATCGTGGCTCACGTTGCTGTAATAGCCCGCGTCGGGGTCAGGGATGTAAACGCGTCCCTCGCTGCCCTTGGAGGCAATGGGGTGTTTCTCACTGGCCCAGCACACGCCGTCGCCGCCCAGCTGATTGGGATCAAAAGCACGACCAAGGGTGCGCAGCTGGTGCATATACACGGTCATAGCGGCCGCATCACCCAGCTTGTTACCCGCCTTGCGGCACTCGCCACTGCGATCGTTCTTGGCCTCCTTCATGCCGATTTTCACGGTGGAGGTATAGGGTCTGGGCACCACGATGCTCTTGAAACCCTTCTTCATCTCCACTTCGTTCAGGTTCTGACCGTCATAGGGCTTCATCTCGCCGTAGCTGCCGCCGGTACCCACCTCGTAGTCGACGCTGGTAGTGCTAACAGTACCCATGATGGTACCCAGCTTACTGGCGCGATTGGCATAGCGCGTATCGAAGGCCTTGCCTACGAACGCATAGTTACCGTCCTTCCACGCAGTATTAACAGACATTGTTCTTCATCCTCTCTTTCTCAAAATCAGCCGGTCACACCGAACACGTGCTTGCCGGCCATGACGGTGATCTCGTTGGTCTCCTCGATGCGGCCCACCACGCGCAGGGGCATGGCAGCGGTGGCGGTGACCACCAGCTTCTGGCCGCCCGCATCCAGATTGCCGCCGGCAAAGCCCACGGGCGGGAACAGCACGTACTCATCGCCGGCGCTGGGCACACCGCCCGCCTCCAGCGTAAAGGTGCCGGTACCGCTGTCAGTGGCAAAGGCGGTGATGCGGCGCACCGTGCCGATGGCGTCGGTGTTCTCGCTGCCCTCGGCCTTGGCCACCAGCTTCAGGTGACCGCCCACATAGGCGCTGGCCGCACCAGCCAGGGTGGCCTTCACGGTGGTGGCGCTGCCGCCGGCAAGGGCGGTCAGCTTGGGGGCGGGGCAGGAAAACACCTGGCCGGGGCCGTCCCACACCAGAATTTCGGGGCCGTTGGAACGGGGGTCAAGGGCATCGGGGGTGCCGCCGTGATACTCGGCAGCCACGCCCAGGATGGCGCCGGTGCCGGCTGCGGCATGAGGCACCACCAGACCGTTCACCAGATCCACCACCTGACCGTTCTGGATCTTGGTGGTGGGGTCGATGTCATAGGGGCGATGGGAATGGATCACACCGCCGTCGATGTTCTGATACACTTTCATTTCTGCTCATCCTTTCTTGTCAGTTTTTGCGGGCCAAAAACTCTTTGGCCGTCATGGCCATGTCGGGGTTAGCCGCATTCCATGCGTCCAATGCCTTCTGCTGGCCGGGGGTCATGGTCGCTCCACCGGTGCTTCCGCCGCCGGTAGAGCGATCGCTGCGGTCGGCCTGCTTGGCCACTGCCGCCCGGCCTGCCTCGCCCACAATGTCCAGGTAGTCGTCGTACAGATCGCCCAGCGGCTCCTTGCCGAAGCGATTGCCGCAGAACTTCCGGAAATTCTTGTTGTTCTCCAGCTTCTCCAGATCCACATTGGGGTGCCGCTTTACAAAGTCCTGCACATCCCTGCGGATGAAGTCCTGCTGCTGCTCCCGCTCCTGGCGCTGTTCTTCCTCCTGGTCGCGTCTGCGGCGCTCCTGCCGGACAAATTCCTTGTCCGCCAGCTCGTCGGCCACTTCCTCCTCCGAGCGCCCGCTCTCCTTGGCTATGCGCTTGATCTCCGCCTGACGCAGGCGGCCTCCGTACTCCTTCAGTTCCTTCATGCTACCGAAGGGCTTGTTGGTGTAGGGATTGACCACGCCGCTGGCCGCGATGTCCTCATCCGTGCGCCGGGCAAACTCCGCCTCGGCTTCCCGCCGGGCAGCGACCCGGGCGGCACGGATGGCCGCATTGTCCTCGCGGGTCTGCCGGTGGGTCTGCTGATTGGCGCCATCAGCGTCCGTCCCGGGCTCTCCGCCTTCCTCCTGAGGATCTACGACCTCCTCACGGCCATCGAGGGCGGCATACCCGCCGCCGGTCTGGCTTTCCGGAGCGTCCACGACACGCTCCTGTGCGTCGCTGTGGGTCTCGGTCTGTTCCGCAGTCCCTGCCGCATTAAAATTGTCTTCCATGGTTTGTCGTTCCTTTCCGCCCGCTCCGGGGCACGTTTATTGCCAGCCGTTCCCGGCTCAACAATCGCTCACATCATGGGCAGTCCCATGGGCTGTCCCATCTCTCCGCCAATGTTCAGCGGCTCGCCCGTGCTCGGGGCGCCAGCTTGTCCGGCACCGGGCGCGGCCATCTCTCCCGCCCCGACCGGCATTCCCGGCGTCTCGTCCTCCCCGTCCACATCCATGGAGGCCAGCACCAGCTCGCCCACCATCTTCAGCAGCACGGGGTTCTTCTCCAGCTCCTGGATCAGCTCCGGCGGCACGATGGGTTCAAACTTGCGCTCCCACTCCTTCACGATGTCCTGCTTCTGGGGGATGTCCAGATACTCCAGCACCTCCCGCAGCAGCTTCCAGTTGTCCGGTGTCACCGGCGTGCCCGCCAGCTTGTCCAGCACCTGCACCGTGGTGGCCGGATTCCGGCTCAGGCCGTCGCCCGCCGTCACCGTCACATCCACCCGGGGGAAGTAGATGCGCTCCTCCTCCAGCTCCTCGCCGGTCTCCAGGTCAGTCACCGCCGGGATCGTTCTCTCATAATTCCGGCTGTTATACTTGAGCACCTTGGGTTCTTCGCCCCGCTCCTTGGCGCCAATAAACAGCATCCGATCCTCGTCGAAGAACTCCAGTGCCAGATAGTCCAGCAGCTCGTACATGCGCTCAAAGCCCCGGTCCCGGTCGGCCTTCTTCAGCTTCTGCTGCCCCTCCGCGTCCGTGCGCAGCTGCAGCAGACCGCTGGCGGTGGTAATCCGGGCGGACTCCTTGCCCGTGTTGGTGTCGTAGTTGCGGTTGGTGCGCTGGATCTGGTCCATCATCCAACTCACCGAGTCCAGCATCCGTGCGCCGCTGTTCAGTCCGCCCAGCCGTTTAATACCGCCACTGCGCCCCTGTTCCACCAACACCTTTGCGCCCGGCCGGTTGGTGATCTCACTCCCGGCCGCCAGCGCGCCTTTCTCCACAATAAGCTGATCCGCCGCCGTCATGCCGTCGTTCAGCTGAGCAAAGGCCAGCTGCCGGTCCGCTGCGTCCACCATGTCCTTGATGGGCGCGATCTCGCTCTTGTTCCAAAACTCCGTCTCGTCCCGGATGCACCAGTAATGGACGAATGGGAACAGTTGGCACTTGGTGCGCTTCCAGTAGTCCCCGATGAATTTGATCTCCTGTCCGCCCACCTGCATGGTGCAGGCAATGGAACCCGCCGGCATAAACTTGCCGTCGATTGTCATGTCGTGGGGCACCTTGAACCAGAACTCCATGATCTGCACCAGATCGTCCCGGGCGGCGCTTCCCTTGGTGTACGGCTCCAAGATGCCATCCTCGAAGCGGTACTGCTGGCCCATCACGTCCTCCAGTTCCAACCCCCGCTCCTTCATCTGCTTGTGGTAGATGCGCCAGAAGCGCAGCTTGTGCATGGTGTAGATGTACGCCACATACTCGCCCGCCTGCAGCCCCTCGTTGCCCACCGTCGGGTCGGGGTAGATATCCTCCGGAGACACATCCTTGATGCGGATATTGCCCCGCTCCCGGCCAAGACACATCGTCTCGTCCCAGTAGCACTTCCAGAACGCGTCCCCCAGCTTGCGCAGCCGGCGCTCGTTGGAAGTGTTCATGTCGTTGATGCGGTTGGCCTCCAGAATGTAGCGCACCGCCAGCTCCCGCTCCTTGGCCATCACGCTGTCCATGTCGTCGTCCCGGCCCTTAAATTCCGGCTGGGGCACATCGGGCACGATCTGGCTTTCCACCTGCACAAAGCAATCGGGCACGGCCGCCGGTGTCCACGGAATATCCATGTCCGCCAGCGCGTCCATCATCTCCAGCAGGGCGTCGTGCTTGAAGTTGTAGTAGTCGTTGTGCCGGATCCACTCGGCCTCCTTGGCCGTGCGCTCGTTCTTCGCCTGCTCAAACAGCCACTCCGCCGTGGCCACTCGGCCTTCCGGCGTGGAGTAGTCGTAGATCCTCCCCTGGGCAAAGCCCTCCGGGTCGGGCACCTTCTCCCGCTCCCGCTTCTTTCCGAACAGTCCCATACTTACCTCCTGCGTTTTTTCTTTCCCTCCAGCTGGTCGATCAGCTTCGCCCGCTGTTCCTCGACCACCTGCGCGATCTCATAGCTCTGCTGCCCCCGCACCTCATGGGCAATGGCCGCTGCAAACACCAAGTCGTCGTGGGCGTCTGCCGCCGCTTCCGGCCGCATTTGCTCGTTCTTGATGAAGGTCAGCATCTCCTGCAGCAGCGCCTCGCTGACCACCATGTCCGGTGTCTGATCCATCACCGTGTGCAGGTTGGCCAACATCCGCGGCCGGGTGCGCTGGTCGGTGCGCCAGCCCCATTTCTTCACATCCAATTCCCGGCGCATGTCGTCCGGCTTCTCCCGGATAAACAGCTTCGGGTATCCCCACTCCTCCAGCTTGCGTTGTGGGTAGGTGGAGTAGTTGATCTCCACCGCCAGCAGGGCGGTGTTGTAGGTCATGCCCAGGCAGTACAGCTGTTGGGCATACCACAGCTCCGCGCCGCCGTCATACATCAGCTCGGCCACCTGCGTGCCCGTGGTGTTGTCCAGCCCATGGGCGGTAAAGCGGTCGCTGCCGTCCCCGGCGGTGTCTCCGGCGAACA
>JAZUOI010000148.1:0-14186 GCA_045604585.1 Lawsonibacter sp.
TTTCATTGACTTATCCTCCGATTGTTTTATTTGTTTGTGACTGGCAGGTCTCTTGCATCTTATCACAATCGGAGGATTCTTTTCATCGCTTAAGCTTTTTTGAACCACGCGACTATCGCGTGGTTTTCTTTATACAAAAAACGACCCGGATGCCGTTGGCAGCCGGGTCGTTGCTTCATTGGATTATGCAGGCAGATCAGGCCTTGCCGTCGCAGCCCAGAACGTTGATGAGCTTGTCCTTGACCAGCTCCTTGATGTTGGCGCGGGCGGGCTTGAGGTACTCGCGGGGGTCGAACTTCTCGGGATGATCGGCAAAGAACTTACGCACCGTGCCGGTCATGGCCAGACGCAGGTCGGAATCGATGTTGATCTTGCACACGGCCAGCTTGGCAGCCTGACGCAGCTGCTCAGCAGGCACGCCCACGGCGTCGGGCATATTGCCGCCGTTCTGGTTGATCATGGCGACATAGTCCTGAGGCACGGAGGAAGAACCGTGCAGCACGATGGGGAAGCCGGGCAGACGCTTGGAGACCTCCTCCAGGATGTCGAAGCGCAGGGGGGGCGGCACCAGGATGCCCTTCTCGTTGCGGGTGCACTGCTCGGGCTTAAACTTGTAAGCGCCGTGGCTGGTGCCGATGGCGATGGCCAGAGAGTCACAGCCGGTCTTGGCCACGAACTCCTCGACCTCCTCGGGACGGGTGTAGGAAGAATCCTCGGCAGAGACGTTCACCTCGTCCTCCACGCCGGCCAGAGAGCCCAGCTCAGCCTCGACAACCACGCCATGATCGTGAGCGTACTCGACGACCTTCTTGGTGATCTCGATGTTCTCGGCGAAGGGCTTGGAGGAAGCGTCGATCATGACGGAGGTGAAGCCGCCGTCGATGCAGGACTTGCAGGTCTCAAAGCTGTCGCCGTGGTCCAGATGCAGAGCGATGGGAATCTCGGGGCACTCGATCACAGCGGCCTCCACCAGCTTGGTCAGATAGGTGGGATTGGCATAGGCGCGGGCGCCCTTGGACACCTGCAGGATCAGAGGAGCCTTGACCTCACGGGCGGCCTCGGTGATGCCCTGCACGATCTCCATGTTGTTGACATTGAAGGCGCCGATGGCGTAACCGCCATTATAGGCCTTCTTGAACATTTCGGTAGTAGTAACCAGTGGCATTTGGAACAACTCCTTTGTAATAATTTGCGTAAATTATTGTATCATTGTCAATTGCAAATTACAATAGCTCGTGTTATGATTTACATGCTGTTTTCTGACAATTTTTTTGTCACATTCACACTAAGGAGGAAGTTATCATGAATCAGTTGACCGGCGCCTGCATTATAGGCCAATCCGGCGGTCCTACCTCTGTTATCAACGCCAGTGCTCAGGGCGTGATCCAGACCGCTCTGCGTGAGGGCTGCATCACCCGCGTTTTGGGTGCTGCCCACGGCATCAAGGGCGTGTTGGACGACAAGCTGTACGATATGGGTCAGGAGGATATGGCAGAGCTGGATCTGCTCCAGTACACCCCCTCCTCTGCTCTGGGCTCCTGCCGCTATAAGCTGGCCGATCTCGATGTGGATGATACCGACTATAAGCGCATCCTTGAAATCTTCAAGAAGTACAACGTGCGCTATTTCTTCTACAACGGCGGCAACGACTCCATGGATACCTGCAACAAGATTTCCAAGTATATGCAGAAGATGGGCTATGAGTGCCGCGTGATGGGCGTGCCCAAGACCATCGACAACGACCTGAACGGCACCGACCACTGCCCCGGCTTCGGCTCTGCCGCCAAGTACATCGCCACCTCCTGCGCCGAGGTTTGGCAGGACGCACATGTGTACGACACCGGCATGGTCACCGTGGTGGAGATCATGGGCCGTCACGCCGGATGGCTGGCCGGCTCTGCCGCTCTGGCTTCCCGCATCGGCTGCGGTCCTGACCTTGTGTATCTGCCCGAGGTGGACTTTGACATGGATGAGTTCCTGACCAGCGTCAAAGAGATCTATAACCGCACCGGCAAGTGCATGGTTGCCGTGTCCGAAGGCATTCACTACGCCGACGGCCGTTTTGTTTCCGAGGCAGAGACCTCTGCTACCGACGGCTTCGGCCACGCTCAGCTGGGTGGCCTGGCCGCTATGCTGGCCAACATCATCAAGCAGCAGACCGGCGCCAAGGTGCGCGGCATCGAGTTGTCCCTGCTCCAGCGCTGCGGCTCTCACCTGGGTTCCAAGACCGACGTGGAAGAGGCTTTCCTGGCCGGTAAAACTGCTGTGGAGGCCGCTGTGGCCGGCGAGACGGACAAGATGGTCGCCTTTGAGTGTGACCGCTCCAATGGCTACTCCTGCAAGCCCGTGCTCCAGCCCCTGGACATCGTGGCCAACATCGAAAAGAAGGTGCCCCGCGAGTGGATCAACGCCGCCGGCAACGGTCTGAACGACGCGTTCATCGACTTCGTTCTGCCCCTGGTGCAGGGTGAGCTGGACAACCCCAAGGAGAACGCGCTCCCCCGTTTTGCCCGCCTGAAGAAGGTTCTGACCACCGATATGTAAGTATAACCAAAAGAACGGATAGCCTTACGGCTATCCGTTCTTTTTTACTTATTTTTCTGCGTATTGTCATTCGCCAGCGCCGGTGTTTTGCCCAAATAATTCTCCGTCTCCAGCGGCAGCCCCCGCCGGCGCAGACCATTGCGCACAAGCCGGTTGAGAATGGAATAGAGCATAGCGAACACCGGCACACCCAGCACCATTCCGGTAAATCCAAACAATCCGCCAAACAGCAGGATGGAAAACAGCACCCAGAACGCATCCAGCCCTGTGGAACCACCCAAAATCTTAGGGCCGAGGATGTTTCCATCAAACTGCTGCAGCACGAGGATAAAGATGAGAAAATACAGCGATTGCACCGGATTAACCAGCAGGATGAGGAAAAAGCTTGGAATGGCGCCAATAAAAGGGCCAAAGAACGGGATCACATTGGTCACACCAACCACCGTAGCAATCAACGCAGGGTAGGGGAACCGGAACAAAGAGCATCCAACGAAACAAATCACCCCGATAATGATCGAGTCAATGATTTTTCCAATAATAAAGCCACTGAGGATCCGGTAAGCGTTTCGGGTCTCTTCTACCAGAAAATCGGCCTTTCGTGTGGGCAGTATGCTGTATGCGATTTTCTTGGATTGAGCGGCAAGGGTATCCTTGCGCACCAGCAAATACACACTGACGATCAGCGCGATCAGCGCATCTTTCAGCCAGTACAGCAACTCCATCATAACAGCAGCCACACCGGTGAAGCCCGGCCAGAACACCGATTCCAGCAGCTTCAGCGTACTTTCCACCGACTCCAGACGGGGCAGCAAATCTCCCTGCAGCCACTCCTGAAGAGATCCGGCCGCAGCCTCGTACACCGGCATCAGGAATGCCCGAATGTCCGGATTATTTTTCAGAAAATCAGACAACCACACCTGCAAGCTGCTGATATAGCCGGGCATGGATTGGATCAGCCCAACCACACTGACATAAATTTGAGGCAGCAGCATGGCCAACAAGAGATATACCACCAGTAGCAGAGTTAAAAGGCTAAGCAGAATGGCGGCAAAATTTGTCCAATGGGCGACACGGGGATTTTTGCGGCTTTTCCCTTTGCTCACCGATTGGAGAAAGCGATTGATCGTCCGATGGACAGGAAGCAGCAAAAAGGCCAGCACAAGACCATAGGTGATGGGACGCAGGATAAAGGCCAACGTGGAAAGAAATCCACGAATCCGCAGCAGACAGAAGCAAAACAGCAAACTGGCCGCAATCACTGCGAACGCAGTCACACCGACGGCAATATATTTCTCTTTCTTCAACGGAACACCCGCTTTCCATTCAGCAGAGGACACTTCCCTGCCCTTATATTCTTATTATAGCGTAATACAGCGCCGATTACCATAGGAAAACCGAAAAAGATTTTGTTACGAAAACACGGTATCGCATATTCATGCGATACCGTGTTGCGATTATTCAGCCAGAAACTTCTCCAGTCGGTCAAGTCCCTCCCGGATATTATCCATGGAGGTAGCATAGGACCAGCGCAGGTAGCCGGGCGCGCCAAAGGCCTCTCCGGGAACAACAGCGACCAGGCCCTTCTCCAGCAGCACCTGGGCAAACTGAGCCGAAGACTCGATCACCACCCCCTGAATGGTGCGGCCAAGCAGACCCTTGATGTTCATAAAGATATAAAACGCACCGTCCGGCTCCAGACAGCTTACTCCGTCCAGCTTGCTGATCCGCTCCAGGAAATACTTGCGCCGGCGAGTGTAGGCAAGCTGCATTTTCTTCGCCAAGCTCTCCTTGCTGGTATAGGCCTCCAGCGCGGCGTACTGGGACACAGAGCTGGGGTTGCCGGTGGAATGGCTAAGATAGTTGGCCATGGCCTTAGCGATCTCCTCGTTGGCGGCGGCAAAGCCGATACGCCATCCGGTCATGGCAAAACTTTTGGAAGCACCGTTGATGGTGATCGTGCGTTGCTTGATTTCCTCGCTCAGCGAGGCAAAGCAGGTGAATTCACCCACATAGACCAGCTGATCGTAGATCTCATCGCTGATCACATACAGATCGTGACGCACCACCACTTCAGCCAAAGCCTCCAACTCCTGCCGGGAATAGAGCATACCCGTGGGGTTAGAGGGATTGGTCAGGATCACCGCCTTGGTGTTGGGGGTGATGGCCCGTTCCAGCATGTCAGCCGTCATCTTAAAGCGGGTAGCCTCCGTAGTCTCAACAATGGCAGGCACCGCACCGGTCATCTTGATGGCCTCTTCATAGGAGACCCAATAAGGAGCAGGCAGAATCACCTCATCCCCGGGATTACAAATGGCCTGAAGCGCGATAAACACATTGTGCTTGGCGCCGCTGCTCACGCAAATCTGGCTGGGCTGGTATTCCACACCGTACTCCCGCTTCATCCACTCACAGATGGCTTTGCGCAAAGGCACAATGCCGGCCGCGGGTGTATAACGGGTCTGATTGTTATGAATGGCCTTGATGGCCGCCTCTTTGACGCAGTCAGGAGTAGGAAAATCAGGTTCACCGGCACCGAATCCGATCACATCGATGCCGTCTGCTTTCATCTGCTTTGCCAGGGTATCCACCGCCACCGTTGCGGAAGGCGCAATCCCCTTCGCGATGTTAGAAATGGGCTTCATAGCGTTAGACCTCCGTGAAATTCTCAATTAATTATATACATTTAATTATATTCATTATAGTTTTTTGCTTGTGCATACGCAACACAAAAAGTCAAAAAAACCTATATTCTCATAATTACACAGGAAGTCAACTTTTATTCCTTATTTCATGGGTAAATCCCACAAAAATCAACTCAGATTTTTCCGCAAATGCGGTTTCCCATTTCAACCGTGCCCACCAGCTTATGGGCATCTCCGGCCATGTCAGCTGTATGCCAGCCATCCGCCAATACTTCGTCTACCGCCCGCTCCACCGCGTCCGCTTCCGCCGCCAGCTGGAAGGAATACCGGAACATCATAGCCACGGACAGAATGGTTGCGATGGGATTGGCCTTGTCCTGCCCGGCAATATCCGGTGCAGAACCGTGAATGGGTTCATACAGCCCGGGAGCGGTGTCTCCAATGGAAGCGGAGGGCAGCAGCCCGATGGAGCCGGTAATCATAGACGCTTCGTCAGACAGGATATCACCAAACATATTCTCGGTCACCACTACGTCAAACTGACTGGGGTCACGCACCAGCTGCATGGCACAGTTGTCCACCAGCACGTCCTCATACTGCACGTTAGGATACTCTGCAGCCAACCGGTGCATAACCTCACGCCACAGACGGGACGTCTCCAGCACATTCGCTTTGTCCACACTGGACACCTTTTTGCTGCGAAGCTGAGCCAATTCAAAGGCACGGCGGCCGATGCGCTCGATCTCCATCTCCGAGTAAGCCATCAAATCGCTGGCCTCCACTCCCCTGTCCTCGGTCTGGTAGCGGTCACGCTTTCCAAAATACACGCCGCCGGTCAGCTCACGAACCATCATCAGATCAATGCCTTTTTCTGCTGTTTCCTTGCGCAGAGGACAAGCGTCAGCAAGTGCCGGGCGCAGGGTTGCCGGACGCAGATTTGCGTACAATCCCAGATCCTTGCGGATGGACAGCAGCGCGGTCTCCGGTCGTTTCTGCGGGTCGGTGGAGTGTCCCCACTTGGGGCCGCCTACCGCGCCCAGCAGCACCGCATCACAGGCCTTGCATTTCTCGGCCGTTCCATCAGGGTAAGACTTACCCACCGCGTCAATGGCGCAGCCACCCATGAGTACGTCGGTATAATGGAATGTGTGGCCAAACTTCCCGGCGATCTTATCCATGACCTTGACCGCTTCGCCCACTACCTCGGGGCCAATGCCGTCACCACGGATCAACGCAATTTTATACTCCATTATTTGCCCACCCCACGTTCCTTCAGAGAATTGAGCAGACCGCCGCTTTGAATGATCCCGTTAATAAATTCCGGGAACGGAGCAGCCTGATACGTCTTTCCCGTGGTCTGGTTGGTAATCACGCCAGTGGCAAAATCCACGCTGACCTGGTCGCCGGTCATGATCTCCTCCGCCGCCTGGGCGCATTCCATAATGGGGAATCCAATGTTGATGGCATTGCGATAAAAGATGCGGGCAAAGGAAGGTGCGATGACGCACTTGACACCGCAAGCCTTAATGGCAAGGGGCGCATGCTCCCGACTGGAGCCACAGCCAAAGTTGGGGCCGGCCACGATAATGTCCCCCTCCTCCACCGTAGAGGCAAAGTTAATATCAATGTCCTCCATGCAGTGGGAAGCCAACGCCTTGGGGTCAGGATTGTTCAGATGGCGGGCGGGAATGATGACATCGGTGTCCACGTTGGCACCGTATTTATATACTTTCATCTCGGTCGCGCTCCTTTCTCACGCTCTGGGGTCAGCCACACAGCCGGCGATGGCAGACGCAGCGGCAACAGCGGGGCTGGCCAGAATGACCTCGGACTCCACATGGCCCATGCGGCCGACAAAATTGCGGTTTGTGGTCGATACCGCACGCTCCCCCTCGGCCATGCAGCCCATATGTCCGCCCAGGCAGGGGCCGCAGGTAGGCGTGGACACCGCCGCTCCGGCAGCGATGAAAATTTCCATCAGCCCCTCCTTCATGGCCTGCATATAAACCTCCTGGGTAGCCGGAATGACCACACAGCGGACATTGTCCGCCACTTTCTTCCCCTTCATGACCGCAGCCGCGATACGCATATCCTGAATGCGCCCGTTGGTGCACGAGCCGATAACCACCTGGTCGATGGGCAGGCCGGCCACCTCAGACACCACCTTGGTGTTTTCGGGCAGGTGAGGCATGGCAACGGTGGGCTCCAGCGTATCCAGATCGATGACGATCTCCCGCTCATACACAGCATCCTCATCCGCCTGGAATACTTCACAGGGACGGTTCACACGACCGTTGATGTACTCCATCGTCTTTTCGTCCACGGGGAAAATCCCGTTTTTTCCGCCGGCTTCAATGGCCATGTTGGAAATGGTAAACCGGTCATCCATAGTCAGAGAAGCAACTCCCTCTCCAGCAAACTCAATGGACTGATACAGCGCACCGTCCACACCGATGGTACCGATCAGATGCAGGATCACATCCTTTCCGCTGACATGGGGCTGCAGTTTTCCTTTCAGCGTAACCTTGATAGCGGAAGGCACACGGAACCACGCAAGGCCGGTGGCCATACCGGCAGCCATATCCGTGGAGCCAATACCGGTGGAAAAAGCGCCGAGCGCGCCGTAAGTGCATGTGTGGGAGTCCGCGCCGATAATGACCTCACCGGGAGCGCACAGACCTTTTTCCGGCAGCAGCGCGTGCTCCACGCCCATCTGCCCCACATCGAAGAAATTGGTGATGGCGTGCTTGTGAGCAAAGGCGCGCGCCTGCTTGCACAGCTGGGCAGACTTGATGTCCTTGCAGGGCGTATAGTGATCCAGCACAATAGCGATCTTATCCTTGTCAAAGACCTGGGTAAAACCCGCCTTTTCAAACTCGGTGATCGCAACGGGCGTGGTGATGTCGTTGCCCAGCACCAGATCCAGCTTGGCTTCGATCAACTGCCCCGCCTCCACCCGGTCAAGACCGGCGGCACGGGCAAGAATTTTTTGCGTCATGGTCATTCCCATAGGAAGTACCTCCTTATTTTATGTAAAACCAGTATGCCATTCCTCTTGCCAAAAGAATGTATCGTATGATACAATTCTAAAAAAACGGATACAGGAGTGGTCATTTATGAGTAACCTCCCCTCCCGGGAGCTGGACTTCCCGGCCAACTTGTGGCAGAGTTTTGCCATTGGTCGGCCATCGGTGTACTGTTCTGCCGGCTACCTGATCTACCTGCAGGACACACAAGCTACCTGTTTCTATTATCTGAAGTCCGGTCGGGTGAAAAGCTACATTCAATCGCCCGACGGAGCCCAGCGGGTGCTGCGCATCTATGAGCAGGGCAGTCTGTTTGGGGAAGCGGCTTTTTTCGACGAACTACCCCGGGTCTCCTCTGCTGTGGCACTCTCCCCCTGCGAACTCGTCCCCATCGACCGGGAGATGGTGCGCTCTGAATTTGCCCGGGATCCCTCCCTTGCCATGCTGATGCTGAACTATCTGGCGCGGACGGTACGCATGCTTTCCGCCCAGGTGGACGACATGGCCTTTCGCCCCGCCCGGGAACGTATTGCCCGCCATCTGCTGACGCTCTCACCGACCCGGGACGGGACTTTGGCCTGTACCCAGGAGGAAATTGCGTCCAGCGTGTCAGCCAGCCGGGTCACCGTGGCCCGAACGTTGAGCGAATTTGCCCGTCTTGGTTGGTTAAAAACGGGCTATGGTGGGATAAAGCTGCTGAACGAAAGTGCTCTGCTTCGTCTGTGCCGACCGGAAGAGGAGTAGGCAGTTGACAGCTTCCTTCCGTTTGACTAAAATAATCAAAGGTGATGAATTATGAACGAATGCTTCTCCCGTTCCGCCCTGCTGCTGGGGGAAACCGCTATCTATACGCTGTCCCGTGCCCACGTTGCTGTGTTCGGCGTTGGTGGTGTGGGTGGACATTGCGTGGAAGCACTGGCACGCTCCGGTGTTGGTCGGCTGGATCTGTATGACGACGATATGGTTTCTCTCAGCAACCTCAACCGACAAATCGCCGCCCTCCACTCCACCGTGGGACAATCCAAAGCACAGGTCATGGCCGATCGGGTGCGGGACATCAATCCCGATTGTCAGATACGCGCCATCCCCATGTTTTATCTGCCCGCCAATGCCGACACCGTGGCGCTGGAGCAATACGATTATGTGGTGGACTGCATTGACACTGTGGCTGCCAAACTGGAACTGATCTCCCGCTGTACTGCCGCTTCCATCCCCATTATCAGTGCCATGGGTACGGGCAACAAGCTGGATCCCTCCGCCCTGCGTGTGTCCGACATCAGCAAGACCACAGGTTGCCCTCTGGCTCGGGTCATGCGAAAAGAACTTCGCAAGCGGGGTATTGAACATTTAAAGGTGGTCTGGTCCATAGAACAGCCGCGCACTCCCCTGCAACCGGCACAGGCTGAGACCCCCGCCACCGATACCCGTCCCGGCTCTGCCGCCCGGCGGGACACACCTGGTTCCCTGCCCTTTGTCCCTGCTGCCGCCGGTATTCTGATGGCAAGTGTCGTTGTTCAAGACCTCATCAAACAACAATAAAAAAGAACCACTCTCAACGAGAGTGGTTCTTTTCTTCTCTTGTTTAGCCGTAGAAACGATGACCGCCGATCACGGCCAGCACCGTCTTATTACGCAGCGCCCAGCTGTTGCAGAAGGCATCAAAGAAATAAGCGTCCTTAATTTCCTCCACCACACCGCCGTCCAGAACCAGCTTTGCCGCAATCACACTTTCGGCGTTGGGAGTGCGGTTGGCCAGCGCGCCGCCGCGCCAGGTGCTGAACTGGTTTCTCTGGGCGATAACGCCGCGAATGGTATCCGGCCAGATGGAGTGATTCACGCGGTTCATAACCACATTGCCCACCGCCATTTTTCCTTCCAGAACCTGGTTGCCGCTCTCGGCAAAAATGACACGGGACAGCCAGAACAGATCGTTCTCATTGTAGAACTGATCACCGGGCAAAATCGCACCGCTGCCACGGGTAACCGTAAAGGTGCCATTCTCGGCATCCCAGCCGGTGTTGGCATCAAACGCCTTGGCCAGCGCATCCAACGCCACCATCATCACCCCGTCCATCAGCTGCACGCCTTCAGGCATATAGAGATAGCGGTCATTGGCCTTGATATACAGCTTGCCGGCCGTAGCCGTCAGAGTCAGAGACTGGCTGGTCAAAGTAACGGTGCGCTTGTCGGCGTCCCATTCAACAACCACACTGGGATCCAGATGCTGAGCCATGGCCTTGAGAGAAACATACGTCTCGCCACCCACAGTCATGCGGCCAACCGTCTTTCGTACAGGTTCACCATCCACCAGCAAGATCCGATCCAACTCGGGAACGGGTTCGGCAGGCATTTGCTGCTCGGGCTGAGAAAGATCCTCTATCTGGTTGGCCGGCTCTTGCGCAGGAGCAACAAGCTCCTCCTGTGCGCTGTTTGCGGCCTGCACAGCCTGGACCATGGGATCCAAGCCAGCGCCCATCAACAGGATGATGGCAAGGCCGCTGAGCAACAGTGCGAACAGTTTGCGTTTCAAGTCGTTCACTTCCTTAATTTAATGGCCGGCGGGAGCAAGTCACTCCTCAAAAACCGGCAAAAAAGCGTTCGGTAACATTCACGAAACCGTTTGTCACTTTTTTGTAACCACATTGTAACGGATTTGACTATACTGTTTCAAGGGTAAAAACTAACAGTTATTACCCCTCAGAATTGTGCATTTTAGCTGAAATATCTAAAAAAACCGCTATTTTAAAAAATCAACCACCTCATTTGGTTCTGGATTTCCGCGGTTTGAATATAATTTAATGATATTTTTCTCGCAATGAGCCTTCGTCAAAAAAACGGTGCTTTTTTGTCGCAATCTGTCACCACAAACCTCCCGATACCGTTCGCCTTTGTTCTCATCTATAAAATGAAAAAAATCGGGAAAATTTCAATTAAAGACTTGACTACCGGCAAAAAACTGCTATAATACAATTCGTTGTTTGGCTGACCGCCGCAACCGGCCTGGAGAGATGGCTGAGCTGGTCGAAGGCGCACGATTGGAAATCGTGTAACGGTTAATACCCGTTCGAGGGTTCGAATCCCTCTCTCTCCGCCATATAAAAAAACCTAAACCGTAATGGTTTAGGTTTTTTGTTTTTATTTAAAAGAGAGATCCGGACGCCCACATACACTTGGCCGTCCGGATCTTATCGTCTTACAGTTCGGTTACAGACAGGTTCAGGTTAAATGTGACACTCTCCTGCTTTTTAATCGTTTTATAAGCAAACTGATCATCCAGCAAGGTGGTGGCCGGCTCCAGACCCAAAGCGTAGTCTCCGCTTACCATGCTTTTCCATTCGACAAAGCAAGGAAGGGTATCTTTGGAATAGGAGAGGGTAAATTTCTTCCCGATCTTGGGGTTGACTACGCTGACCTCGGGCTTGCCCAGAGTCATGAAGTAGCAAGTCTCCTCACTATTGTCCGTGGGCTGTTCCACAGACAGGCGGGTATCCATGTTCTGCTTGGACCAATCCGTTCTGGGTGTGCACGCCTGCTCATCCAGAATGACCTTTGCCCCCTCATCCAGCATGGGGTAGCCGATGTTGGTGTGATACAGCAGACAATAGAGCTCGTCCTTATAACCCAGGTTGGTAAGCTTGTCCTCGATCTGCACGCTGTCCCCTCCGATGGCGGAGGTGATGGTACGCTGCATAACCAGGTTTTGTCCGAACAAAGCGGTATCGCGAATCAGCGCTACCACAACGATCCCCTGCTCATCACATTTGGTGCAGATCACTTCAGCAGGGATGGTGTGATAAGTTCCGTGAAGTTCAAACCCTTCCCGTCCTCCCACGCTGTCCAGACCGCAGGTGTAGACCATGCCGCCCTCAAAGCGATTGCCAAACGGGGTCTCTCTGACTGTGAATCCGTTTTTGGATACAAAGGACACATTTTGTCCCTTGTGATACATCTGCATAACATCCAATCCCTTGCTCACATTAAGCAAAAAACGAAGGGTTCCGTTGTCGCAATCGATCACTTCAAGTCCCTTTTGCTTTCCCTCGGAAAGCGTGTACCGGCGCACAGACGCCACCTGCTGGAAGTTGGAGATTTTTCCGTTCATTAAAATTCCTCCTCATGTACCATACCCTTGATTTACCCGAGCAGATATAGTAAAATTCAGTTGTGCTACTATTATATATTGTATAGGAGGCTACGTCAATGGACGTATGCAATATCAATGATATAAAAGCTTTGTTGGGCCGTCATGGGTTTCATTTCTCCAAATCCATGGGACAGAATTTTCTCATCCAGTCCTGGGTGCCGGAAGATATTTCCGCCGCATCCGGAGCCACCAAGGACTGCTGTGTGCTGGAAATCGGCCCCGGTATTGGGTCTCTGACCCGACAGCTGTCTGACCGTGCGGGCAAGGTGGTTGCGGTGGAACTGGATCGCTCCCTCCTCCCTATCCTTGCCGAAACACTGGAGGGGCGAGATAACGTTCATATCATCTCCGGTGACGTTATGAAGCTGGATCTCCCCACGCTGGTGAAGGAGCATTTCAACGGTCTGCGGCCCATGGCCTGCGCCAATCTGCCCTATAATATCACCACTCCGGTGATCACCGCCCTGATCGAAGCGGGCTGCTTTGAAGCTATCACCGTCATGATCCAGCGTGAGGTGGCGCTACGCATCTGCGCCGCCCCGGGCAGCAGCGACTACGGAGCCTTTTCTGTCTTTGTGCAGTACCACGCCACACCGGAACTGCTGTTTGATGTGCCAAACACCTGCTTCCTCCCCGCACCCAAGGTCACCTCCTCCGTGCTGCGCATGGTGCCGCGCTCAAAACCCTCTGATGTAGAAGACGAAGCATTCTTCTTCCGCGTGGTACGCGCTGCCTTTGCCCAACGGCGCAAGACCCTGCATAACAGCCTGACCGCCGCACTGGGCGCACCTTTCACCCGTGAAATGATAGCACAGTCCATCACCGACTGCGGCCTCCCCTCCACGATCCGGGGCGAGCGGCTGAGCATCAGCGAATTCGCCTGCCTTGCGCGCACGTTAAAAGGGTATACCCTTTGACAGACACAGACGTTGTTTCATTTTTCTCTTTCCCCTGTCTTTTATGGAAAAAACAAAGAAAACAAGGGTAAAATAACTGTGATTATTCACGAATTGCTGTTTCATCTCTTGCATTTGATGTCAAATTATTGTAAACTTTGCTAAGTTATGAACACTTCATTTTTATCACTTTAAGGAGGCACTCTTTATGACCATTCAGGAACTTGAAAAGTACGGCATTGCCGGCACCACTGAGCTGGTGTGCAACCCCACTTTTGAGCAGCTGTTCGAGGCGGAGATGGATCCCGCTCTGGAGGGCTACGAGAAAGGCCAGCTCACTGAGCTGGGCGCCGTCAATGTTATGACCGGTATCTACACCGGCCGCTCCCCCAAGGATAAGTTCATCGTCATGGACGACACCTCCAAGAATACCGTGTGGTGGACTTCCGACGAGTTCAAAAACGACAACAAGCCCGCTTCCGAGAAGGCCTGGGCCGTTTGCAAGGATCTGGCTTTGAAGGAACTGTCCAATAAAAAGCTGTATGTCATGGACGTGTTCTGCGGTACCAACAAGGACTCCCGCATGGCCATCCGCTTCATCATGGAAGTGGCCTGGCAGGCTCACTTCGTCAAGAACATGTTCATCGCCCCCACCGCTGAGGAACTGGCCAACTTCAAACCCGATTTTGTGGTTTACAACGCTTCCAAGGCCAAGGTGGAAAACTACAAGGAGCTGGGTCTGAACTCCGAAACCGCGGTTCTGTTCAACCTGACCTCTAAGGAGCAGGTCATTCTGAACACCTGGTACGGCGGTGAGATGAAGAAGGGCATGTTCTCCATGATGAACTATTACCTGCCCCTGAACGGCATGGCCTCCATGCACTGCTCCGCCAACACCGACATGAACGGCGAGAACACCGCTCTGTTCTTCGGC
>JAZUOI010000149.1:0-9355 GCA_045604585.1 Lawsonibacter sp.
TGGCAGTGGCCAAGGCAGGCATGGTCAAGGCCGGCACCAAGGACGCCACGGACCTGGCTGACATCGCGGAGCTGGCCAAGCATCTGGATATGGCCAAGGCACCCATCCAGAACCGCAGCCTGGTGCTGCATCCCGAGCATAAGTACCGCTACGCCCTCACCGAGAACCTGAGCAACGTGTCCTACGCCGGCGACAACGAGACATTGCGGGATGCCCTGCTGGGCAAGGTCTACACCCTGGACACCTACATGGACCAGAACGCCCCCGACTCCGCTGCTGCTGCCCCCGGTACTGCCACCGCATTCACCGTCACCGGCAGCGCAGGTGACAGCACTGTGACCGTTGCCGGTCTGGAGGGCACCATCGCCGCCGGCGACGGCTTCATTCTCGACGGCTGCCTGTACCGCTTCACCGAGGGCGGCGAGGGCGAGCTTGCCATCGACCAGAAGCTGCTGCGCGATGCGGACAATGCGGCGGTTACCGTGGTCAACCGTCCTGCCTCTTTGGCATTCCACCGCAACGCCATCGCTCTGGTCACCCGTAATCTGGCTCTGCCCATGGGCGCAAGCAATGCCGCCTATGCATCCGCCGGCGGTCTGGGCGTGCGTGTGGTCTATGACTACGACTCCGCCACCAAGACCGACAAGATTTCCTTCGACGTGATCTACGGCATCAAGGAGCTGGAGCCCGGCCTGATCTGCGCGCTGGTGGGCTAAGCGTCATTGGCCGGCACGGGCGATCGGTGATCGCCCCTACGTGATGTACGAAAGAGAATGTAGGGGCGGTCATTGACCGCCCGCAGGGTGTGCCGCAAAGGAGGAACGGGAATGTATGAATTTTATACCCAAATCTATGGGGGCACGGCGCTGGAGCAGGCGGAGTTTTCCCAGCTTGTGCTGCGCGCCCGGGACAAGCTGGACCAGCTGAAGCGGTATTACACCGTCAGCGGCAGCGGTGAGCAGGAGAATATGGCGCTTTGCGCCATGGCCGAGGCCATCTCCTATTTCGACGCGGCCCAGAACGGACAGGGCGGATTGCGCTACGCGTCCGTCGGTACGGTGAGCGTCAGCGGCAAGGGGATCTATTCTCAGGTGGATATCTCCCCCAAGGCCCGGGAGGAAGAGCTGTACCGCTGCGCACGCAGGTATCTGGAGATCTGCCGGGGCGTTGGCGGCTGCTTGGGATGATGAGGAAAGCTATGCTGAGAAACACAAATCGGATACCATTGGACTATTCGCTTTGCACTATGACGGTGACGGTGTATCACCGGGAGGACTTGACCCGTCATGTCATAGCCAATGCGCACTATGAATTTACGGACGAGGCCGCCGTCAGCGGGGCGGTCAGCAGCGGCGACCGGCACTTCCTGCTGGTGGTGCCGGGGGAAGCAGACATCCGCGTAGGCGACAAGGTGGTGCTGGGCGAAGGCCCTGCCATCACAAGCTGGGCCGCACTGAACGCTGTGGATACGCCCACCCTTGGGGTGGTGCGCGACCGCAAGCCCCGGTACTTCAGAGGACAGCTGTGCCACACGGAAGCGAGAGGATAGGAGAAACTGAAAAATGGTAATGTAGGGGCGATCATAGATCGCCCGCTGCGACGCACTGGATCGCTGCGCGATGTGGTCTTGCGCACAAGACCACCGGGCGGTCAGTGACCGCCCCTACAGGTGTTCCGGGGAGACAAGAACGATGATCGAAACAATGAAAAACTGCATCGCGGCGTTTCCGGGGTTTGACGGCTTTGTCTTCACAGCCGAAGCCCTGGGGCCCCAGCCGGGAAGCGCCGCCCTGGTGTGCAAGGGCCGGGAGGTCCTTTCCCGGCGGCAGGACATTCTGGGGGCACAGACCTGCCGGGTGCGTATGCACTTCGTGCTCATGCTCCACACTGCCAAGGACCCCTTGGCGGATGACCCCGTACTGGCCCAGGCGCTGCTGGAATTTGGCAGGTGGCTGCCGGAAAATGCCCCCATTTTCGGGGAAAACCAAACCGTAAAGGCTGAAAAAGGCCGCCTTGCGGCGGCTTCCGGTACGGGCATTGCCCGGTATGAGACCCAAGTGGTCTTTGAATTTGACGAATGAGGTGAACAATTTGGCAAAGATAGAACGCAAATATATGGCCCATTTTATCGAGGTCGGTGAGGGCCAGTACGTCCGGCTGGGCAAGGATCTGGAGGAATTTTCCCCCGAGCTGAGCGCCCAGGTGGAAAAAACCAAGAATATTCTGGGCCAGACCTCCGTGAGCATCACAGGCTACGAGAAGTCCGGCTCCGTCGAGCCCTATTTCGCTGAGCAGGGCGACGCCCTGTTTGAAAAGCTCCAGGCCATCATCGACGGCGACCTGGTGCTGGAAAACTGCCAGGTACATGTGGTGGAGGTCAAGCTCTGGGAGGGCCAGGGCACGGCGTACCCCGCCATCCGGGAGCAGGCCTACATCGAGGTAACGTCCTACGGCGGCGACACCCAGGGCTACCAGATCCCCTTCACCCTCCACTACACCGGCGTGAAGCAGTCCGGCACCTTCGACGTGGAGAGCAAGACCTTCGCCGCTGGCGAATAATGGAAATGCATTAGGAGGACACGATGGAAGAACTCAACTTTGACACCGGGGTGTGCAGCTACCGCGTTGGGGGCGGGGTGCTGCGCTTCAACCCCACCGACCCCAACGTATACGCCCGGTTTTTGGAGACCGCCGACCGCTTAAGCGCCCTGGAGGAATCCCTCGTCCAGCAGGCAAAGACCGAGCCGGTGCTCCCCCTGCTTGCCTGGGCCGATGGGCAGGTCAAGGACCTGCTGGGCGAGATCTTTGGGCCGGGCAACGACTTTGCTGCCATCTTCGGCGGCGTGAACCTGCTGGCGGTGGGCGAAAACGGGGAGCGGCTCATCACCAATTTCCTGGCGGCTATCGAGCCGGTGCTGACCGCCGGCGCACGGCGCTGCGCCGCCGCAGAGGCCGCCAAGCTGTGACGGCGCTTTGGAGCCTGCCGTCGTCGGCGCTGATCGGCGGCGTGCGCTATGGCCACAGGACGGACTTTCGGGTGATGCTGAAGCTGCTTTCCTGCCTGGCTGATGAGCGCCGCCCGGCGCTTATGCGCTGGTACATCGCCCTGGAGCTTTTCTATGAAACGCCCATCCCGCAGGCCCATGCGGCAGAAGCTATGGACTATCTTGGGGAATTTCTGCGCTGCGGCGCGAAAGAAGCCCCCGGCCCCAAGCTTTTCGACTGGCAGCAGGACGCCGCCGTGATCATCGCGGAGGTCAACAAGGCCGCAGGCTTCGAGGTGCGGGAAAAAGAGCATGTGCACTGGTGGACGTTTTTGAGTTACTTCCATGCCATCGGCCAGGGGCAGTTTGCGTCCCTGGTGGCGCTGCGGGAAAAACTGGCCCGGGGTAAGAAGCTGGAGCCTTATGAGCGGGACTACTACCGCACCCACAAGGCCCAGGTGGAGCTGCCCCGAAGCGAGTCGGATACCGACCGGAAAGAAAAGCAGCGCCTGCTGGCGCTGCTGGACGGCAAATAAAAGCAGGGGCGCTCAGAACCGCTTACCGCAGTGGGCGCATTCCCGGTGCGTCTTGTCCGCGCCGATGAAGCCCAGAAGCAATCCGAACACCGGCAGCAGGAAAAAGCCCAGCAGTCCAAGCCCCCAGCTATAGCCCCGGCGGACGGTGCGCAGCTCGCCCCGGCTGCAGTGTGTGCAGATGTTCAGTGCCCGGACAGCATCCATGGGTGCAGGTGCGGAGCGTGCCTGGGCAAAGCACAGCTGGGGCGCGCTGGATTCCAGGTTGCACGAGACGATCTGCTGCAGGGCCTGATAGATCGCATAAAAAGGCGCGGACTCCGCTTCGGTGAAGCGCAGAGTGTGGCCATACTGTCCGGACTGGGCATCGTGCAGCCGCAGGTAGCCCCGGGTGCTGCAGGTAGGGGCGCGGTAGGTGACGGCCTGCAATTGGGCATAGGAGAACTGCCGGGTGGTGTTGCTGAAGGCACCGTACAGCAGCAGCGTCAGCCCGGTCTGCGACAACTCGATATAGCCGTCGTTGCAGCGGTATTTCCCCAGGGCGGGGAGGCCGATCTGCCGGACGGCCGGGGCAGGTACCGGGACTTCCGGGACAACGGTCTGGACCGCACCGCAGTGGGGGCAGACCCGGGTGGTCACCGGCTGGTCGCAGTAAGGACAGAGCATGGGATGCACTCCTTTTTTGATAGTACCTTTATTCTACAAAGAAACCACCTGTTTGGCAAGTGGAAAGTTGAAGGGGTGAAATGTTGGAGAATTATACACAAATAGAATTGGATCTTACGGTGGATACCGTTGGGACGAAGCAGGCGGTAAAGGCGGTGACAGGGCAGCTGGGCGGGCTGCGGCAGGTAGTCCGGCAGCTGACTGCCGATCTGGACAAGGCCTTTGACGGCCTTGCCAACACCGAACCGGCGCAAAAAGCGGTGCAGAGTCTGGACAAGCAGCTGCTGGTGCTGCGCTTGAGTCTGGGAAAGCTCAAGGCGGCGCTGGGGGATGCGGCTGCGCCCATCGCGCAGCGGTTTCTTCCCATGGTGCAGCAGGCGGTGTATGGGGCCATCCGTCTGGCCAGGAACATCGCCCTGGTGACCCGGGCCCTCTTCGGCGGCGCGGAGGGCTCCGATGCCATGGCCGAGAGCCAGGAAAAGCTAAGCGCTTCCTCCGGAAAAGCAGCCCGGACCCTGGCTTCCTTCGATACCATCGAGCGCCTGGACGCTTCCACAGGCGCAGGCGGCGGCTCTGCCGGGACGCAGACCGTAACGCCCCAGATAAACGACACCCTCTCGCCCCAGCTGCAAGCCATCGTCGAGCGCATCCGGGGCGTGATGGACTACATCCAGAGCCTGCTGGCGCCCCTGGCGGCCATCGACCTGACCCCGGCGGCCCAGGCCTTCGGCGCACTGGGCGATGCCATCGGAAAATTGGGGGGCGTCATCGGCACGGCATTGGAATGGGCCTGGTTCAACCTGTTGGTGCCCCTTTCCAAGTGGACCATCGAGGAAGCCGTCCCGGCGGCGGTAGACCTGCTGAGCCAGGCCTTCCGTACCCTGGCGGCAGTCCTGGAGCCGGTGCTGCAGGGCATCGGAAGTCTGATGACCGCTCTGAAGCCGGTGGCTTCCTTCCTGGGCCAGACCTTCCTAATGGTACTGCAGGCCCTGGCGGGCCAGCTCGGGGCCCTTGGGGATGTATTTTCCCGGGAGGGGGACACCATCGGGCAGATCTTCCGGAACATTGGCGACATCATCGGCCAGGTCTGGGCCTGGGTCGCGCCCATTCTGGACCGGCTGCGCACCCACTGGCTGGATACCCTGGAGCAGATCGGGCAGTATACCGCCACCCAGATGGGTAATCTCATCACCATCCTCGGCGGCTTGACCACCTTCCTGGCCGGGGCGTTTACCGGGGACTGGAACCGGGCCTGGAGCGGCCTGAAAACCGGCTTTAAGGGCATCGTCAACAGTATCATCGCCCTGATCAACGGTATGATCTCCGGCCTGGTGGGGGGCATCAACAGCGCCATCGGCGCGATCAACAAGCTGAGCGTCAAAATTCCCGACTGGCTGCCCCTTGTGGGCGGCAAGACCCTAAAATTCAGCATCCCCACGGTCTCCGCACCCCAAATCCCCTATCTGGCGCAGGGTGCGGTGCTGCCGGCGAACCAGCCGTTTCTGGCCCTGCGCGGCGACATCGAACCCGATAACGTGATGATCGTGGTCTCCACCGTCATTGCCTTCTACTTCGGCACCCAAACCGAGAAAAAATAACAACGCCGCCCCGTGGGGGCGGCGTTTGCTTTTGAAATAGATGTGTCAGCCCAGCAGAGCACGGTCGTTGGAGAATTCCTTGCCGCTGCTCTGGGAGAACTTCTGGATCAGCGTCTCCACGGTCAGCGCCTTCTTTTCTTCGCCCGACACGTCGAAGATGATCCGGCCCTCGTTCATCATGATCAGCCGGTTGCCGTGGGCGATGGCGTCTTTCATGTTGTGGGTGACCATCATGGCAGTCAGGTTGTTTTCCGCGATGAGCCGGTCGGAGATTTCCAGCACCTTGGCTGCGGTCTTGGGGTCAAGGGCGGCGGTGTGCTCGTCCAGCAGCAGGAGCTTTGGCTTTTTCAGGGTAGCCATCAGCAACGTCAGTGCCTGGCGCTGGCCGCCGGAGAGCAGACCTACTTTGGCGGTCATCCGGTCCTCCAGGCCCAGCTCCAGGATCTTCAGCAGCTCCCGGAATTCCTCCTTTTCCCTGCGGGTGATGCTCCAGCGCAGGGTGCGGCGGTCGCCGCGGCGTGCGGCGATGGCCAGATTCTCCTGAATTTCCATAGGTGCGGCAGTACCCAGCATGGGGTCCTGGAACACCCGGCCCAGATAGGGGGCGCGCTTGTGCTCGGAGAGCTTGCTCACGTTCACACCGTCGATGATGATCTCACCGGAGTCGATGGGCCAAACGCCGGCGATGGCGTTGAGCATGGTGGACTTGCCTGCACCGTTGCCGCCGATGATGGTCACGAAGTCACCGGGATCCAGGTGCAGATCGATGCCCTGCAGGGCAGTCTTTTCGTTGATGGTGCCGGGGTTGAAGGTCTTGGTAATCTGATTCAGGTGCAGCATTTACATCACCTTCCTTTCACTGCGTGCCGCGCGCTCCTGTGCTGCGCGCCGCAGGGCGGGGCCGGACAGATATTTCTTTTTCCAGTAGGGCACCGCCAGGAAGATCGCCACCACAAGGGCGGAGAGCATTTTCAGGTAGTTGGAATCCAGACCCAGATAGATGACGGTGGAGTAGACGAAGAAGTAGACGATGCCGCCCAGCACCACCGTGATCAGCTTGAGGGCAAAATTGTTGCGCGACAGCCAGCCGAACAGGGCTTCGCCGATGATCACGGCGGCGAGGCCGATGACGATGGCACCTTTGCCCATGTTGATGTCCGCGTTGCCCTGATACTGGGCCAGCAGCGCACCGGCGAAAGCCACGATGCCGTTGGACAGCACCAGGCCGAAGATCTTCGTGGCGTTTACGTTGATGCCCTGGGCGCGGCTCATGTTGGGGTTCGCGCCAGTGGCACGCAGGGAGCAGCCATATTCCGTGCCGAAGAACCAGTACAGCGCGCCGATCACCACGATGCAGATGACCTCCAGCACGATCAGCGAGCGGTGCATATCCAGCATGGATACCATGGTGGAGAAGCTTCTTGCCGACAGGGGCAGGTTGGCTGCGCTGCTCTTGCCCAGAGCCAGACCCAGGATCTTCAGGTTTACCGACCAGAGGATCAGCTGGGTCAGGATGCCGGCCAGAATAGCGGGGATCCCCATAAAAGTGTGGAAAATGCCGGTGAGCAGTCCGGCCAGCATGCCCGCGATAAAGGCGCAGATCATGGCAACGGGCAGGGAGTAGCCCATGGTCATCATGGCGGCGCACACGGCCGCACCGGTGCAGATGCTTCCGTCCACAGTCAGGTCAGCGATGTCGAGCACCTTATAGGTAATGTACACACCGATGGCCATAATGCCCCAGATCATACCCTGTGCCACAGCGCCGGGCAGGGAAGAGATGTAGTTGAGTAGTTGGTCCATGGTAAACTCCTTAATAAAAGAATGAATACCGGGGGCAGTTCTATATGAAAGCCCCCGGCGTTTCGTTCATTTGATTGCGCTCACTCCAGAGCGGTGAAGCCTGCGGCCTCCAGCGCAGCGGTGTCGATACCCAGATCGGCGCAGATGGCGGCGTTGTACTTCTTTTCCTCCTTGGGCGCGTAAGCAATAGCCATTTCCTCGATCTTGGCTTCGCCGGTCAGGACCTGGGCGGCCATTTCGCCGGTGGTGTAGCCGAGGTCATAGTAGCTGATGGAGAGGGTGGCGATGCCGCAGCCGGCGCAGATACCGGACTCACCTGCAATGATGGGGGTCTTGCCGGTCTTGCCGTAGATGGTCTCGGCGCAGGCGGCAGCAGTGTTGTCGGTGGGTACGTAGATAGCGTCACATTCCTTGGCGGCCTTTTCCGCGATCATGCCTACGTCGTTGGAGTCGGAGAAGGTGTAATTGACGCAGGTGATGCCCTTGCCGGACAGGTACTCGGTGACCTTCTTGACCTGGTAATCAGAGTTGGCCTCGGATGCGCAGTAGAGCATGCCCACCTGCTTGGCACCGGGCACCAGATCCAGGATCATCTGTGCCTGCTTTTCCAGATTGGCAAGGTCAGAGGTGCCGGAGACATTGGAGCCGACCACACCGTTAAAGTTGTCGATCTTCAGGGCCACGCCGTACTCGGTGACGGAGGTGCCCAGAATGGGAATGGTGGTGGTGGCGTTGTAGGCAGCCTGCAGGGCGGTGGTGGCGTTGGCCATGATCAGGTCAACCTTCTTGTTCACAAAGGCGTTTGCGATGGTGGCGCAGGCGTCAACGGAGTTGTCAGCGTTCTGCACGTCGATGCTGACGTTCTCTTCACCCAGCTTATCCTTCAGCGCCTGGATAAAGCCCTCGGTGGCGGCGTCCAGAGCAGGGTGAGTCACCAGTTGGATCACGCCTACGGTATATCGGTCATCCTTGGAGCAGCCGGTCAGCGCCAGAGCGCTGAGGAGCATAACAGCAGCCAGTACAAGGGAAAGGAATTTTTTCAGTTTCATAGTGGATCTCTCCTGTCAGTAAATTTATTTCAACAGGGCATTGCCTGTCGGAGACGGTGAAAAAGCAAAAAGCCTCTGTACCAAACCGGTACAGAGACGAAAAACCGTGTTACCACTCTGCTTCGCCCATGCCTTGCGGCAAGAGCCTCATGGGGCGCACTGGGCGTCCGCTCGATATAACGGTCGAACCCGGCGCAGCCTACCCATCCGCCAAAGCAGCGGACTTCAGTGCGCAACTCCCGAAAGGTATTCCCCGTCCGGACCACTGCCCCCTTGCACCAACCGGCGGCTCTCTGTGTGCGCCCAGAGCGGATACTTGTTTTCGATCCACGCATTTGTGTTAAATTACTGAAAATTCTATCTCACTTTTCTCTGCTTGTCAAGGGGGCAGCTGCAAAAAAACAGAAATCTTTCGACACCGCCCCCAAAGCCCCCTGCCATCCTGCGCAAGCGTAGGGGCCGGTTGAGGCACATCGGCCCTTCGGCCAGACTGTCAAAAAACCAGGAAATCTGCGGCTATGCTGTAGGGGCGACCATTGGTCGCCCGCCCACAACTGCAATGCAATTGTGGGATTTTTGCAGGAAATGAGAGAACTATCGCCTCCGGCGATGTGATTTTGTTCGCAAAATCACCGGGCGCCCAGTGGGCGCCCCTACGATATAGATCGACGGATATGCGTCAAAAAACCAGGAAATCTGCGGCTATACTGTAGGGGCGACCA
>JAZUOI010000150.1:0-5442 GCA_045604585.1 Lawsonibacter sp.
TATCCTTTTTTGTATGTTAAAATTCTTTTCATCTTATTATATAATTTTCAATATTATATTTGGTGGTTTTGCACATTGATATCGGGGGTACAATAGGAATATACTGATAACATAAGATCCAACCTGCACACCGGAAAGGAGCAAACCATGGAACATTCTCTTGCCCGCCCCGCCCCCCGGCGGGAACGCGACCGTGACCCATACGATGCCCTGCGTCCATGGTCGGCACTCACCCACGGCACAGGCGCGGTGCTGGCTGTCCTGGGCACGCTGGCACTCCTGCTGAACGCCCGGACTGCCGTTCATTTGCTGGGCTTTGGTGTGTACGGGCTGTCCATGATCGCCCTGTATACCGCCAGCACCCTCTACCATTGTCTGCGTACGGGGGTTGCCGGTCGGCGGCGGCTGCGCAAGCTGGATCACTGCTCCATCTGCCTGCTCATCGCCGGAAGCTACACCCCTATCTGCCTGCTGGTGCTGTGGGAGTGCTGCGGCCCTGTCTTGCTGGCCGGAGTGTGGGGCTTTGCCGCCGCGGGCATCCTCCTGTCTCTGGTTTGGATCACCGCCCCCCGCTGGCTGTCCGCCGGGGTGTATCTGGCCATGGGCTGGCTGTGCGTGTTTGCCATTAAGCCCCTGATTTCCTTTATGCCTTCCGCCGCCCTGCTCTGGCTGGCGGCAGGCGGCGTGCTCTACTCCGTTGGCGGGGTACTGTACGCCCTGAAGTGGCCGGGGCGAAACAACCCCCGCTTTGGCTGCCATGAGATTTTTCACGTATTTATCCTTCTTGGCAGCGCATGCCAGTATGTGACCATGTGTTCCATTGGATAAAAAAACTCCGTCCTCACGGACGGAGTTTTCTCTTGATTCGCTTTTCAGCCATCCATACCACCCAGGCACACAGGCTGCCCAGCAGGGCACCCGCCAACACGTCGCTGGGAAAGTGCACCCCAACATACAGCCGGGAAACTCCCATCAGTACCGCCAGCGCCAGTGCCACGTTTCCCCATCTTCGGGGCAATCCCCGCCACCAGATGCCGGCGGCGGGAAAGGCGGCGCAGGTATGTCCGGAGGGAAAGGAGTGGGGGTCATGCTCGGCCACCAGGGTGCGCAGCCCCTCCACCACCAGCCACGGACGGGGACGGGCAACCAGCGGCTTGATGGTCAGATTACAGCACACAAAGCCAAGCAACAGGGCAAAAAGTGCCAGCACCCCGGTCTTCCGGGTGCGCCGAAACAGCACCATCACCAGCGACAGCACGATCCACACAAGTCCCGCATTGCCCAATTGGGTATACCAAACAAAAAAAGCGTCCACCACCGGGCTGCGTACACTTTGCAGCCAGAGCAGCACGCTCCCCTCCCATTGGAAAGCTGCCTGTAAAAAATGTGTCATAACGTCCTCCTGTCTCCCTTGACCGGGAGCGCACGCGGCATTATAATAACTATATATTAGCGCATAAGCGCCCGGCAGGCAAGCACCATTTGCCGCCGAAACAGGGAGGGACGCCGTTTGAAGTATATGATCTGCCTTGCCAGCGAGCCGTGGCTGGACGTTCCCACCCGCACCCAACAGCTGATGACCCGCATGAAAAACGTGCGGGTACTGTTCTTTGAGCCGGCCTCCGGCAAAAAGGACCGCAGCTGGAAGGCCTCCGGCCGTCAGGTGCGCCCCAACATCACCGTATATACCCTCCCCCCCGTGCGCACCATGGACGAGCGGATGGGCCCCTTCTTTCGCTCCGGCCAGGAGCGGCTGGCCAAATTTATTGCCCGTAAGGTGGACAAGCACCGGGCTCGTCAGGCTCTGCTCTGGGTCACCTCTCCCGCTCAGGTGCATCTGCTGGATCGCCTGTCCTACGACACGCTGATCTACGACTGCGACCGAGAGTGGCCGGAATACCCCGAGCACTGGCAAACCATGCTGGCACAGGCGGCTGTGGTGGTCTTCGCCGCCTCCCAGGATCTGCGCGAGGTTTTGCTGGACAGCAATCCCAACGTGGCATTGCTTCCCAACGGCGTGCATTATTCCCTGTTCTCCCAGCACAGCCCCTCCGCCGACCAGCTGCTGCCTGAGGTGACCGGCCCCCTGCTGTGCTGGGCAGGCACCATTCATCCGGATTTGGATCTCTCTCCCCTGCTCTACGCCGCGGCCGAACAGCCCGACTGGACCTTTGTTCTGCTTGGCCGGGTAGACAAGGCCAACCGCTTTATCGGCCCTCTGCGCCGTATGCCCAACGTGCGGCTGCTGGGCCCCTGCCCGCTGATGGAAGTGCCCGACTTTCTGTACCGCAGCCACGTGTGCATCGACCTGCTACGCCTGCGCACCCCGTACAGCGGGGTGATCCCCAACCGTCTTTACGAGTACATGTCCACCGGAAAACCTATTGTGTCCATGCTTCGCCCCGAGCAGGTAGAGCTGTTCCCGGACGTTGTCTACGCCGCCCACGACCCGGAGGAGTTTGTGCGCATGTGCCAGCAGGCACTGGATGAGGACTATAACTGGGTCAGCGGCCGCCGCCGGAGTTACGGTGCCAACGCCGCCTGGTCTGCCCGAGCGGACGAAGTGACTCGCATTCTGGATGCGGGTGGTCTTCTGTAAGTTTACCCATTGCATTTTCCTTTTGCCTGCGCGGATTGTTCAAGCCTACGAAATTTCATTCTCCCCCTTGTCAATCCACGGATTTTTCGGTAAAATAAAGACGATTTGGAGCGAGGAGGCGCAGAAAATGACGGTGCTTTGTTCTTTCCGGAACGGTTGTCAGTTTTTCAGCGGTCTCAATGCGCCCAAAATCACTGCGTAATCGTTCAGGCTGTCCGTATACCCTGCGGACAGCTTGATTTATTTTCGGCAACAGCCGTGGAGGTTTGTTATGAGTAAGAAAGTTGCAGTCATCATGGGCTCCGACTCCGACTGGCCGGTGGTCAAGGCCGCTTGCACCCAGCTGGAGGAGTTCGGTATCCCCTTCGAGGCCCATATCCTCAGCGCCCACCGCACCCCCGCCGCCGCCGCGGACTTTGCTAAAAACGCCCGTGCCAACGGCTTCGGCGTGCTCATCTGCGCCGCCGGCATGGCCGCCCATCTGGCCGGCGCCTTCGCCGGCAACTCCACCCTGCCCGTCATCGGCATCCCCATGAAGGGCGGCGCGGTGGACGGTCTGGACGCCCTGCTGGCCACCGTGCAGATGCCCAGCGGCATCCCCGTGGCCACCGTAGCCATCAACGGCGCCAAGAACGCCGCTGTGCTGGCCGCCCAAATGCTGTCCATCACCGACGATGCCCTGGCCGCCAAACTGGACGAGGCTCGGGTCAAAATGGCCGAGCAGATCGCCCAGAAGGAAGCCAAGCTCCAGGCCGAGCTGAACGCATAAGGATTCACATTCACTTTACATATTTCAGGAGGAATTATTCATGGATTACAAACTGCTTTACACCGGCAAGACCAAGAACGTCTACGCTCTGCCCAACGGCAACTGCCTGCTCAAGTTTAAGGATGACTGCACCGGCAAGGACGGTGTGTTTGATCCCGGCGAGAACTCTGTTGGTCTGACCATCGAGGGCGTGGGCGACGTGAACCTGCGCATGTCTATCTACTTCTTCGAGAAGATCAATGCCGCCGGCATCAAGACCCACTATGTGAGCGCCGATCTTTCCAACACCACCATGGAGGTTCTTCCCGCCAAGGTGTTCGGCAAGGGTCTGGAGGTCATCTGCCGCAACAAGGCGGTGGGTTCTTTCATCCGCCGCTACGGCGAGCTGATCGAGTCCGGCGCCGACCTGCCCTCCTATGTGGAGACCACCCTGAAGGACGACGAGAAGGGCGATCCCCTGATCACCAAGGACGCGCTGGTAGCCATCGGCGTGATGACCGACGAGCAGTACGAGGATCTGAAGGACATGACCCAGAAGATCACCAAGATCGTGGCGGACGATCTGGCCGAGAAGGGCATGGAGCTGTACGACATCAAGTTCGAGTTCGGCTATGCTCCCGACGGCAAGGTCATGCTCATCGACGAGGTTGCCTCCGGCAACATGCGCGTGTACAAGAACGGCGAGTACATCGATCCCATGACCCTGAACAAGCTGTTCTTTGCTTAATTCCTTTGGTAACCTTTATCCGGCACCGGAGAGACATTTCTCTCCGGCGCCGGTACTGCATTTTCTGACCATTTAGGAGGACCCCTTATGGGCGGTTTTTTTGGAGCCATCGCCAAGCACGATGTGACTCTTGACATCTTCTTCGGAGTGGACTACCACTCCCATCTGGGCACCCGTCGGGGCGGTATGATCGTCTACGATACCGAGCACGGGTTCCACCGTCAGATCCACAACATTGAGAACACCCCCTTCCGCACCAAGTTTGAGAAGGATCTGCCGGAATTCCAGGGACACAGCGGTATCGGCTGCATCAGCGATACCGATCCCCAGCCTCTGCTGGTGCGCTCCCACCTGGGTCTGTACGCCATCTCCACCGTGGGCATCATCAACAATGCCGAGGAGCTGGTGCAGAAGTATTTTTCCGACCACGGCCACCAGTTCATGGCCATGAGTTCCGGCAAGATCAACGCCACCGAGCTGGTCGCCGCCCTCATTAACCAGAGAGAAAACCTGGTGGACGGTATTCTGCACGCTCAGGATGAGATCAAGGGGTCGGCTACCATCCTCATCCTCACTCCGGAGTGCATCATTGCTGCCCGGGATAAGGTGGGACGGCTTCCGGTGCTCGTCGGTCAGGGTGAGGACGGCTGCTGCGTGTCCTTTGAGTCCTTTGCCTACCACAAGCTGGGCTATGAGGATGCCTATGAGCTGGGTCCCCGGGAAATCGTCAAGCTCACCGCCGACGGCTTTGAACAGCTCTCCCCTCCCGGGGAGGAAATGAAGGTCTGCGCATTCCTGTGGACCTACTACGGCTACCCCAACTCCAACTACGAGGGCCGTAACGTGGAGGTCATGCGCTATAAAAATGGCGAGATCATGGCCAAGGCCGACCGGGAACGGGGTCTTGCCCAGGACGTGGACTACGTGGCCGGCATCCCCGACTCCGGCATCCCCCACGCCATCGGCTATGCCAACGAGACCCACAAAGACTTCGCCCGTCCCTTCATCAAGTACACCCCCACCTGGCTGCGCTCCTTCACGCCCCCCGATCAGGCCATGCGCAATCAGGTCGCCAAGATGAAGCAGATCCATGTCCCCGGCCTCATCAAGGACAAGAAGCTGCTGCTGGTGGACGATTCCATCGTCCGCGGCACCCAGCTGCGGGAGACGGTGGATTTCCTGAAGAACAGCGGCGTCAAGGAGGTCCATATGCGCTCCGCCTGCCCGCCCATCATGCACGGATGCAAATACCTGAACTTCTCCCGGAGCAACTCCGAGATGGAGCTGCTGACCCGCCGGATCATCCAGGAGCTGGAGGGCAACAAGGGCCAGCAGTACCTGGACGAG
>JAZUOI010000151.1:0-6214 GCA_045604585.1 Lawsonibacter sp.
CCCGCATCGTTGATGCGGGGCGGGTTTGTTATGCTTCGGGAACAGCGGGGGCTTCCGGTGTGACGGGGGTCTCCGGTGCGGCGGGGGCTTCGGGCACCGGCGTGTGGGGGCCGGAGGCCTCCACGGTGGCAGGCACATAGGAGAAGCCCAGCACCTTGTAGTAGTCGTTGAAGAGGATGCGCTCGGAATAGGTGAACATGCGCTGCACCTCTTTGTAGGTGTCGGACACATAGTTCTCCGGCACGGTGACGCCCTCGTTGGGGACAAAGGTGTCGGTGGTGGAGTAGTACTTGCCCAAATCGCTGACAAAGCACTTTTTGTTGGTGGCTACCAGACCGGGGGAGTCGGACAGAATGTCCCGTCCGATGATGATGCGGGAGTCGTACTCCACCCCAAACAGGTTGAGCAGAGTGGGGATGATGTCGATGCTGGAGCAGGGTTTTTCCACGATGATCGGCTCGTCCATACTGCCGCACCAAAGCACCAGGGAGGAGCGGTATTTTTCGATCAGGTCGGCCTCCGTGCCCGGGGCGGTCAGCTCGTCGATGGCGCCGGTGCTGTCCAGACCGTAGGGATAGTGGTCGCCGGACATACAGATCACGGTATTCTCCAGCTGACCGGCGGCCTCCAACTGGGCAAGCATATATTCCAGCGCCTTGTCCAGTTCCATGTTGCAGGCCAGATACGCCCGGGCGGGCTCGCTCAGTCCGGAGTCGGCCACTGCCTGCTGATGTTTCTTGGACATGGCGTTGCCCATGAAATTGTAGTTCATATGACCGCTCACCGTCATATAGTACAGATGGAAAGGTGTGCCCTGAGCCAGCGCCTGGGGCAGGGTCTTTTCCATCAGTTCCAGATCGGACTCCGGCCAGGTGGTCTTCACGTCCAGCCCGTTGCCTACACCATAGTAGTCGTAGCCCATGTTAGGGTGGGACAGATCGCGGCCATAGTATTTATAGGTGTGGTTGTGGTAGGCGGTGGTGGGGTATCCCTCCCCGCGCATCACGTTGCCCATACAGTAGGCCATGACATTCTGGTTTTTGCCCGTGTACTTAAAGGAGGCGTTTACCTGATTGGAGGGGATCAGACCGGTGCAGGCGGCATACTCCCCGTCAATGGTGGAATACCACCACAGGGGGTTGTAGAAGTTTTTGCACACGAAGCCCTCGTTGACCAGCTTATACAGAGTAGGGGTGTAGGTGGGGTGCACCGCACCCACCCAGAATGCTTCCGCGGTGAGGAGAATGAGATTTTTTCCCTTGAACATGCCGGTGTACTCATTTTGCATGGTGGGCTGGCGGGTGCTGAAGTACTGGTGCATATTCAGCAGGGTCTTATCCGTCTCGCCGGCCATGAGCGCATCGAAATCGATGGGCAGAACATTGGGCTGATATTCGGGAATTTCCGGCGCGGACTGGGAGGCGGAGGAGCTTGCGGAGCCATCCACCGAGGGCAGCAGCACGTCGTCGTCGGGGGCGTCCAGCCCGAACAGGGATTGGGAGATGTCCAGCCGCAGGGTGGTCATTACACCGAAGCGGGCAATGGCCATGTCGGGCATAAAGCTCTGGCGGTAAAGCTCGTTGGTGGTCATGGTGCCGGTGGAGGGCAGGTGAATACACAGTCCGGCGAACAGCTGAGTCACTACCATCAGCGCCGCCAGCCCACCCAGCTCCATGGGCAGGGCGCGCTCCTCCAGCACCGCCACCCGGCGCAGCAGGAAAAACGCGGCCAGAGGCAGCAAAAGAAGCAGAATGCAGGGCAGGGTCTTGGCGATACCCACCAGCGTCTCCCGCCAGTAGTTGCCGATGGCCTGCCCAGCCATGTTGAAGGACTTGGTGACCAGAACCGTGCGGAAAATAGTGAAGTACACCGCCTGAATGATGTACCACGCGGTGGACAGGGACAGCAGCACACCGGCGGCAATCCGGTTGCCCCGCTCCCCCCACAGGCTGCTCAGCAGGGTGAACAGCAGGGACAGGGGAAGACTGAACAGCAGGATATACAGCAGTCCCCGGTCAAAGAAGGTCTCCACACAGAACAGGCGGTAGACCAGCTCCATCCACAAAAAGGAGCACAAAAACAGCTCCAGCGGACGCAGAAGATCCCAAAAAGACGCGCGTTGAGTCATGTCAGATCAGATCCTTTGTCTCATTTCAGTATTGATCGGTCCAGCCGCTGATCAGCCAGGATGGGAGCAGCCACAGCAGCAGGTAAACCAGCAAGTTGAGGGGGGAGATGGAACCGAATGCGCCAGCCCCGGTCAGATAACCGGCCAGCAGCGCGCCCAGCACGCCGGACAGGCAGGAAAGGATGCTGTTTGCCCGCACCACCAGCCGCAGTCGGCGCGCCCCCACCACCGTGGCAGCCAGAGAGTGGATGCCCTCCAGCCGAAGCACGCCGGTCAGCGTCTGCTCATGGGGCTGGTCAGGGTCGGACAGCTCCCACCGGCGGGTGATCTGGGGGAAGTCCATGCGGTAGGAGGCGATGTTGAACCGATGCTCCAGCGTATGGGGGATCAGGTTGAAGTCCCGGGTGGCAAGCACCGGGGTGATTTTTTCATACAGCAGGCTGTCCAGTGCGGGGAACAGGTTTTCGTTCACACCATAGTGCAGGGGGATCAGTCCGGCCAGCTCTCCATCGATGGCGCAGAACACCGTCAGACTGTGGTTGAGGCCGGGGGGAAGCTCGATGTCCGACATGCCCATAAAGCGGTTGGAGCCTACCAGTACCTCCTGTCCCCGGATGGTGGCCGACAGACCGCCGCTTTCGTGGAAACCGAAGCGCTCAATGGTGCGGTACACGCCGCCCTCAGCTCGCAGCAGGTCGTGGAACGGTTTGTCCAGTCCGCCGCCGGCGGCGTGGATCAGGGAGGCGACATAGCTGACCACACGGTCGGGGCGGTGGTCGCCAAACACCTTGACCCCGGTGGGGGTGATGCTGCCGGGTGGAAACAGGTCGTAGTCCGTCAGCAGGATGCGGGAGCCACGCCGGGAATCTGCCGCTCCCGGCCAGCCGGCCAGGGCTGCCCCCAGGGGGGTCAGCTTGCGTTCCAGCTTGTGGAAAGGGCGGGCGAAGATCAGCGGAGCGGACAGGGAACAGGCGGCACTGAACGTGGCCGACAGGGCCCACGCCAGCCGCTGAGGCTGGCCGCTGCCCACCGAGGCCAGCAGGGAAAGCAGGATGCAAAGAGGGATAAGGAACGGGCACAGTTTTCGCATGACCCGCTGCGCACCGTCATCTGACTGGATCTGGCTGCCGAAGCCCGTGGGCTGGCCGAGGTGCTTGGTATAGGTGTCCTTTCCGTTCCATTTGGCCTTGTCCAACGTGATCAGCAGGGGGTCGGAGGCCGCAGCCGCGGTGCGGCAGGCCAGACGCAGTCCACGCAGCCGGTGCATCTGCCCGTGGGCAAGCAAAAGAAGACCGAGAATATTCACCGCGCAGTAGGGCAGCTGCTCCCGGGGCAGGATATACTGCATGGTCAGCGCGTCCGACAACGTGGCAAAACAGGCCAGCAGCAGCATCGTGTCCATACCAAACCGAAGTCGGGCGGCACGGCGCGCCACATCCAGCAGCAGGGGCAGGCAGGTGAGCAAAGAGGCCAGAAGCAGTCCCGCGCTGAGCCATATTTTCAGTCCGGGAGTCAGCAAGGGGGCGGTGGGGTCGGCCGGATGAGGTATGACCGGGATAGGGAGCAGGGGCTCCAGCAGCAGATACAGCGACAGGAGCAGGAACACAGACAGAAGAACGATGGGCAGGTTCAGCTTGCTAAGCTGTTTGTCATATTGCTCGTACAGCTCCTTGGCCGGGGTGTCCGGCTCGGGAGGGTCGGGGCGGCGCGTCCGGCGGCGAATGACAGCAGGCGCGTCCTCCGTGTCCACACCGGGGATGTACTTCTGGGCGCGGCGAGCCTGTTCGGTGTCCAGCGCGCCCTCCTCGGAGAACATTCCCTCGGCGTATCGGTCCGCTTTTTGGGAAAGGGTCTGCAGCCAGCGGCGCAGCAGACCGGGCGGCTGGGGGAAGTCCACCACGTTGTCCGGGCGGTCGTCCGGTTCGGGCATGTCCTCCTCAAAGGCGTGATCTTCCTCGGCCTCCGGCTGGGAAGATTCACTCTCCTGCTCCACTTCGGCGGGCTCCGATCCCGCACCGGGGAAGGGAATCAAGTTGTCCGTACCCTCCTCCTCGGTGTCCAGGGAGACCACTCCGCTGGGCAGCTTATGGGAGGAGTACTCCGTGAGGATGTCGTCCAGAGAATAGGAACCCCCGTCTGCGTCGCCGATCAGGGAGCGCAGCTTGGCAAGCTCGTTGTCCTGATTCAGTTGTTTGTCGTTACGATCGCTCATAGGGGACTCCTTGTTGATGGTTTAGGAAATGCGCTGACGAACTGCCTCGTACAAAAGAATGGCAGCGGCGGCAGAGGCGTTCAGAGAGTTGATGTGACCTTTCATGGGAATACTGACCCGGAAGTCGCATTGCTCACTTACCAGACGGCCCATGCCGTCACCCTCGCTGCCAATGACGATGGCGGCCGGCCCTTTCAGGTCGGCGTTATAGAGGGTGGTGTTGCCGTCGGCGGCGGTGCCGAACACCCACACGCCCTCCTCCTTCAGCTGCTTGAGCAGGGAGGGGATGTTGGGCACACGGGCCACGGGAATGTGGGCGACTGCGCCGGCAGAGGTCTTGGCCACGATGGCGGTCAGTCCGGCGGAACGCCGCTTGGGGATAATGACACCATGGGCGCCGGCACATTCCGCCGTGCGGATGACCGCACCCAGATTGTGGGGGTCGCTGAGCTCGTCGCACACCACGATCAGCGGCGCTTCGCCTTTCTCACGGGCGGCGGAAAGAATATCCTCCACGCTGGCATATTCCCGTACCGCGGCCAGGGCGATCACCCCCTGGTGGGAGTGGGTGCGGCTCATCCCGTCCAGCTTGCGCCGGTCGGCGTCCACCACCACAACACCCTTCTCCCGGGCGGAGGAGGCGATGTGCCCCAGGGTAGCGTCCGTCTCGCCCTTCATAATGTAGATCTTATCAATGGTTACGCCGGCGCGCAGCGCTTCGATGACCGCGTTGCGGCCTTCGATCACGCCGTCATTTTCCGCCTCCACAGGGGCGGAGCGGCGCAGAGGAGTACGTTCTTTCATTGGCGACCTCCCAATCATCATATTGGTAGAACTTTATTATAACACAAGAAAACAGGGGGTGGAAGTGGAAAATGCGCGGTAAGAGACGAAAGTTTTGGGATTAATAAAAAGTTTACATACCGTTTCCTTGTAATTGAGAGACGGGTGTGGTATGATGCACACAATGCAACGAACTATACTGCCTGCGGGTGGTTAAAGAATGGATAACAGGAGGCAAGGCTTGTCCTATGAGCGTTCGGAAAGAGCCAAACGGAAAACGACCCAGAGGGTTCGTGGGTGTGATCAGCATTTTGTGCTGGGCGCTGATGCTGACGCTGCTGTTCCAAAGCTGTACGGCCGACGGCAGTGCCAACGAATTTGATGTAGACTACTCCACCTTCCGCCAGTGGGTGGCGGAGGATAAGGTGGAGCAGGTGAAAAAGGTGGGCGACTACCGATACCGCTTCACCCTGAAAGAGGGGGTAGAGGTGGAATTGGAGGAGGAGAAAACCTCCGGCGGCCTGCTGGACATCCTCCGGGAAAATGATCTGGAGCCGGTGTTCTACACCGATGCCATCAATCTGGGTAGTGACGGATTGCAGGAAATGCTGGACGAGCACGGCGTGACCTACGACGGCCCGGAGGTGGAGGAACCCTCTATGCTCCTGAATATGCTGGTCAGCTTCCTGCCCCTGCTGGTGATGGTCGCTCTGACCTTCTTCCTGTTCCGGGGCATGAGCAAGGGCGGCGGTATGGGCGGCATCGGCGGCGTGGGCAAGGCCAACGCCAAGGTGTACGTGGAACGCTCCACCGGCGTTACTTTCGCTGACGTGGCCGGACAGGATGAGGCCAAGGAGTCTCTGCAGGAGATCATCGACATTCTGCACAACCCCGGTAAATACACCGAAATTGGTGCCAAACTGCCCAAGGGGGCGCTGCTGGTGGGACCTCCGGGTACCGGCAAGACCCTGCTTGCTAAGGCGGTAGCCGGCGAGGCGGGCGTGCCCTTCTTCTCCAGCAGCGGTTCGGACTTTGTGGAGATGTTTGTGGGCGTGGGCGCCAGCCGTGTGCGCGACCTGTTCAAGGAAGCG
>JAZUOI010000152.1:0-6432 GCA_045604585.1 Lawsonibacter sp.
CAGCACAAAAATGATGCAGACCAGCACAGCGGTCAGGGAACGAAACAGCTTTTTCATGTAAGCTCCTTTCTGTAAAAAGCGGATGGAAACAACAAAATATTATACTTCTTTTTTTGTGTGGTTGCAAGGACTTCTGCATGGGTTTGGCAGGAAAAAACAGGCTGGAAAGAAGAAAGAGGAAAAAGAACCGCCGCCCTCATTGACAGAAAATTTGGGGGCAATTATAATAAGGAAAATCGATTTTGGAGGAGCGCCATGGATATTCATGTCAACGACGTTCTGGAGCTGAAAAAGGAGCATCCCTGCGGCAGCCGCAACTGGCTGGTGCTGCGGGTGGGCATGGACTTCAAACTGCGTTGTCAGGGGTGCGGCCACGAACTGATGCTGCCCAGAAGCAAGGTGGAGAAAAGCATAAAGAAGTGGCTGAGCGCCGAGGAGGTATGTGAATCATGAAGAAATACTGGAGTGAGCGTATCCAGACCCTTGTACCCTATACTCCGGGTGAACAGCCCAAGGATCGGGTGTTTATCAAGCTGAACACCAATGAAAACCCCTATCCGCCGTCGCCCAAGGTGGCGGAGGCGATCCGTGGAGTGCAGGAAAGTGCGCTGCGCCTGTATCCCGACCCGGAGGCCACCGCTCTGCGGCAGGCTATTGCCGAATACCATGGCCTCAAACCCGAGCAGGTGTTTTGCGGCAACGGCTCAGATGAGGTGCTGGGATTGTGCTTTTATGCCTTTTTCACGCCGGGCAAAAAGGTGGTTTTCCCAGATATCACCTACAGCTTTTATCCCGTGTATACGGAGTTGTTTGGACTTGACTATGAAGAGATCCCGCTCAACGAGGACTTTACCCTGCCTGTGGAGCGATTTCTTGGCGGCAACGGCGGTGCGGTCATCTGCAACCCCAACGCACCCACCGGCCGCACCCTGCCCCTGTCCGATATTCGCCGCATTCTGGATGCCAACCCGGATGTGGTGGTGCTGGTGGACGAGGCTTACGCTGATTTTGGTGCCCAGTCCGCGGTGGAGTTGATCGACCAATACCCCAATCTGGTGGTGGTGTGCACTATGTCCAAGTCCCGGTCGCTGGCCGGAATGCGCGTTGGTTATGCTCTGGGCAATGCGGATCTGATCGCCGGTGTGAACTGTGTGAAGAACTCCTTCAACTCCTATCCGCTGGATCGGCTGGCGCTGGCTGCCGGTGAGGCGGCCATGCGGGACGTGGACTATTTTGAGCTGACCCGGAATAAAGTGATAAAGACCCGGGAGCGCACGGTGGCGCGGCTGAGAAAGCTGGGCTTTTTCGTCCACGACTCCAGCGCCAACTTTATCTTCATCACTCACCCGGACAAGGCGGGCGGGGAATTGCAGCAGGGGCTGCGTGACCGGGGCGTACTGGTGCGCTGGTTCAACAAGCCCCGCATCAGCCAGTACCTGCGTGTATCCATCGGCACGGACGAGGAGATGGATGCCATGTGCGCCGCCTGTGAAGCAATTTTGAAAGGTTGATTCCATGCGATACGACAGCGATCTTTTGTACCGCCCCCCGGGGGAATGGAAAAGCTACCTGCTCCAATGCACCATCGGCTGCTCTCATAATAAATGCACCTTCTGTGCCATGTACAAGGAGAAACAATTCCGTATCCGTCCGTTAGAGGAGATCCTGGAGGACATCGACATGGCCCGGGATTACTATGGTCCCGGACTGGAGCGGGTGTTCCTGATGGACGGGGATGCCGTTATCATGAAGACGGACGACCTGCTGCAGGTACTTCACAAGCTCTATAAGACGTTTCCCAACCTGCAGAAGGTGACCACCTATGCCGGACCGAAAAGCACGCTGGCCAAGTCTCTGGACGAATGGAAAGCGCTGCGTGCGGCCGGTCTGTCCCGGGCATATCTGGGTGTGGAAAGCGGCAGCGACGCGGTGCTCACCGCCATCAACAAGGGCTGTACGGCTCAGCAGATGCTGCAGGCCGGGCAGCGGATGGTGGAGGCAGGCATTGACCTGTGGGCCATCCTTATCCTCGGCCTGACCGGGCAGGAGGGGGAGTGGGAGGAGCACGTGCGCTCCTCTGCCCGTATCATCAACGAAATGAAGCCCCGGCATCTGTCGGCCATGACCTTTGCCCCTGCCAAGGGAACGCCTTTGGGGGAGGATGTGCTGTCCGGGCGCTTTACCGTCTGCACCCCGGAACACATTCTGGAGGAGTGCCGTATGCTCATCGAACTGCTGGACGTGGATCCGCTGCACTTCACCAGTAACCACGCCTCCAACTACCTGCCCCTCAAGGGCGGGCTGCCGGAGGACAGGGAGCGGTTCCTTGCCCTGCTGGACGAGGCACTGGCCGGCAAGATTCGCCTGCGCAAGACACTGAACCGGGGCATCTGAATAGATAAGCACACCGTGATTTCACGGTGTGCTTTTTTCTGTCCTTCTCCCATATATGACCTTTTTCCGGGAGGACACGCCGGTATAATAGCCAGGTAGTGACGCCCAGCAAAGAATGAGATGAAGTCTGACGCGAAAATCCGCCCAGCAGAGCGTGGTCGGATTATGCTACTCAGGCTAAGGGGGGAGCACAGTGACTGTGGTGTATCTGGACACCCTGTTTTTACTTAACACAATTATGGACTACCTGCTCCTGTTGGCTGCGGCAAGGCTGGCGGGTGAGCCCCTGCGCCGGGTGCGAATGGGAGTGGGGGCGGCGCTGGGAGGTGCCTACGCCGGGGCGGCGGTGCTGCCCGGTTTTGGGTTTTTGAGCCGTCCGCTCTGGCAGCTTGGGTGTGCCCTGGTTATGGTGCTGGTGGGGCTGGGTGCGAGCCAACGCCTGCTGCGACAGATGGTGATTTTCTTTGCACTGGCTTTCGCGTTTGGAGGGGGAATTCTGGCTGTCAGCCTGCTGGGGGGCGACGGCCTGCCGCTGGGCACGGTTCCGGGCGTGAATCTTGACTTAAGTATTCTGCTTTTGTCCGGCGCGGGGTGTTATGTGGTGCTCTCGTTTGCACTGAGCCGGGTGGGAAGTCATACAGGCAGCCGGGGGGAGCTGGTGCGTGTGCGCCTGCGTTTGCAGGGGCGGCAGGTATCACTGACTGCTTTGCGGGATACGGGCAACACCCTTACCGATCCCCTCACCGGGCAGGCAGTGCTGGTGGCGCAGGCGGATAGTCTTATGGGTCTGTTCCCGGAGGGGGAGTGCCCGGGACAGGAGCTGCTGCTGCATCCCGCGGACAGCCTGCGCCAGCTGGAGCGGGGAGCGCTGCACGGAAGGGTGCGGCTGCTGCCCTACCGGGCGGTGGGCGTCCCCTGTGGGATGCTGCTGGCCGTGCGGGTAGATGGTGTGGTGCTGGGGGATGTGGACAAGGGAAGCGCGCTGGTGGCCTTGTCTCCCACACCGGTGTCCGACGGAGGGGTATACCGCGCGCTGATCGGCAGTGCATTTTAAGCGCATTGGGAGGAAAGATGAAATTGAGACTGTGGATGCTGGGCTGGCCAATTCAATGTCTGCTGGCCAAATTTGGGTTTGCCGTGCCGGGCAAGATCATGTACATTGGCGGCAGCGACACGCTGCCCACACCGCTGACCCGGGAGGAGGAGGCCGATCTCATTGCCCGGTTGGAGCGGGGGGACGCTTCGGTAAAAAACCAACTCATCGAGCGCAATCTTCGCCTTGTGGTCTACATCGCCCGCCGGTTTGAGAATACCGGAATCAACATCGAAGATTTGATCTCCATCGGTACCATCGGACTGATCAAGGCGGTGGACACGTATAATCCGGCCAAGAGCATCAAGCTGGCCACCTATTCCAGTAAATGCATTGAGAACGAAATTCTGATGCACCTGCGAAAGACCGCCTCACAAAAGGCGGAGCTGTCCATCGACGAGCCGCTGAATACGGACTGGGACGGCAACGAGCTGCTCTTGTCCGATGTGCTGGGAACGGAAAGCGATCTTGTCATGCGTCCCATTGAGGCGGACGTGGATCGGCAACTGCTGCATCAGGCGCTGGAACGGCTGAGTGATCGGGAACGCTATATCATCACCATGCGTTTTGGCCTTTCCGGAGGACGGGAACGCACCCAAAAGGAGGTTGCCGATCAACTTGGGATATCCCAATCTTACATTTCGCGACTGGAGAAGCGAATCATTGCCCGCATGAAAAAAGAAATTCTCAAGTTGATGTAGACGGACACCGTTCCCAGAAACACTTCGTTAAAAAAAGCAACAGGCTGCGGGGAGCAGCCTGTTCTTTTTGGGATGTTGTTTGCGAATGTTGTCAAAAAATTGGCCGAGATTGTTAAAAAAATTGACAAGTTGTATTGTTTGGAGTACAATAAAAGAAAAAAAACAGCCTTCTTGGTGCTGAGGTACCGGAAAAAGGGGAGGATATGCATGAAAAAGAACAACGGAAAAGTGTCAGTGGCGGTCATCCGTCGCCTGCCCCGGTATTATCGGCATCTATCCGAGCTGATGCAGCAGGGGACGGTGCGCATTTCCTCCAGCGCGCTGGGACGCGCCATGGGGCTGACTGCGTCCCAAATTCGGCAGGATCTGTTTTGTTTCGGCGGGTTTGGCCAGCAGGGCTACGGCTATAACGTGGAAAAGCTGCGTGAGGAGATCGGGGATATTCTGGGCATCAACCGGGGGCACACCGCAGTCGTGCTGGGTGTGGGTAATCTGGGTCATGCACTGATCCAGAATTTCAAGTTCGGCAATAATGGCTTCAATGTGGAGGCCGCCTTTGACATTGACGACGACGTGATTGGTACCAGCGTGAGCAATATCCCTGTCTACGGCATTGACGAGTTGGACGAGTACCTCAGGCTTCACCGGGTGGACATCGGTGTGCTCACCGTGCCCCGCTCGGTGGCCAATTCCATGGCTGAGCAGCTGGTGCGCGGCGGCGTGAAAGGTATCTGGAACTTTGCCAATGTGGAGCTGAAGCTGGAGAGCGCGCAGGATGTGGTGGTGGAGAATGTCCACTTTGCGGACAGCCTGCTGACCTTGAGCTATATGATCTCGGGTCGGGATCAACATGGAGAAGAAGAATGAAGCGCTATACAGGAAAACTGATCGCCCTGCTGATATGCGTGGCGCTGATGCTTGGGGTGGCGGTGGCTGCCGGGCTTGCTCCCGGGGACAGCCTGATCACCAAAGGTTACTTGGACAATACCTATATTCCCGGCACCGTGGAGCAGGGAACGCAGCAGGTCCAGTCGGATTTGGATGAAACCTACGCACAGGTGGAGCAGACGCTGGAGGTGCTGGCGGAGGAATACCTGTCTCATGTGGGAGCGGGACAGGGGGGCGGCTACAGCTGGAACTATGGACGCCGAACCTATAACGCCTACGACCAGATCAATCTGGAAACGGGTGCGGGTGTGCTGCCGGAGGCCGGACGGGTGCGGCTGAACCATGAGGGCGTGGTGGTAGACGTGACGGCGGGGGAGAGCGTTCCCTCCGGGACGATACTTGCTGCCGGTCACCGTTATCTGGTGGCCGAAGATACCCAGGCGCAGCTGACCGTGGAGTCGGACGCGGCGCGCTTGGCGCTGGAGGGTGTATTCCACAGTGCGGACAGCGGCCGGGATAGCACTCCGTTTACCGACGTTTATGTGGATGACTGGTATCGGGACGCGGTGGGCAAAGCCTACCGGTTGGGACTGTTTGCCGGAACCGGAGACGGAACGCTGTTCGCTCCGCATACGAAGCTGGATCGGGCCATGATGATGACTGTGTTGTTTCATCTGGCCGGTGACCCGGACAAGGAGCGCTTTTCTGTCACCAAAACCTTCCCCGACGTGAAAAAGGGTGAGTGGTATGAAAGCTACGTGTGCTGGGCGGGGGAGCAGGGCATCAGCGCCGGTTACGGCGATGGTTCCTTCCAACCCCTTAAGACCCTCACCCGGCGGGAAGTGGTGCAGTTCCTGTACAACTTCGGTATCTCCTATCTGGAACTGGAGCTGGCCGATCGGACGGATCTGTCCGGCCGCGAGGGTGTAGATGTGCTGCGCGCCGACGGCTGGGGGGAAGACGCGATGAGCTGGGCCATGGCTGTGGGCGTGATCGATCGCCTGGATCCCAATGCCTATCCCGAGCGTGCCGAGGTGGCCGCCATGGTGGCCGTATTTGCGGAAAAATATCAGCTGGGTCGGCACCGATCCGAAGCCGGGGCATAAGATGAAGTGAGAAACGCTTGCGTTCTCAAATATTTCTTGTGTCAAGGAGGTACTTCGTATGGGGTGCTGCAATAACAATGGCTTTGGCGGCGGCGGCTGCCTGTGGATCATCATCCTCATCATTATCCTGTTCTGCTGCTGCGGCAACAACAGCTTTGGCGGCAACAGCTGCGGCTGTGGCTGCAACAACAACTGCGGCTGCTGATCAAGCAAATACAAAAGCATACGCCCGCCCGGTCTTTGACCGGGC
>JAZUOI010000153.1:0-2239 GCA_045604585.1 Lawsonibacter sp.
CATTGGTGCGCAGGACGGTGCCGCCGTAGAGGGGGGATTCCAGCAGGGTGGGAGTGCGCTGGAGAAATACCTTTTGGAATTCCGGGTCCAGGCTGACGGTGGAAACGGATACAAAATCGGCGGTGCGATTGACGGCGGAGCGCTCCAGGTTGGCCCAATCGGGGTGGACTGAAGGGTCATAGCCGCTGGTGATGGCAAAAACCCAACTGGAGTCACCCTTGATGAACATGGGCTGTTTGAATACACGGTGAGCTTCGTCTAAAAGGTCCTGCAGACCGCCACCGTCCACCAGGACCATGAGCATGTCCCGCTCCCACTGGTTAAAGGATTCGAAACAGCGGGTGATCTCGTTATGTACGTCGATGGGATCGGCATCGGGAATAAAGATCAGATCCACATCATGGGTCAAAACGGTCTTGTAGCCGGCGCTGCCGGTGACATTGCCGGCCGGAATGATGCCGACGGTATCGGTGCCGGAAACGCCGCGCTCCATAAAGCGCGGGCCGGTCAAAAGCGTCTTTCCGCTGGAAATGATGGGCGAGGGGTTGAACCCTCTGCGCTCCAGCCAGCCGCTCAGTGTCCACATGCTCAGTTTCAAAGATAATCCCTCCAGGGCGGTGTTGTGCATATTAATTCATCTTACTATATCATATTAAATAGAAGTATTCAACGCCTGTTTGTAGGAAGTAACCGAAAAAAATTTACCCCATTTGTGCGAAAAAGATGTAGAAAAATTCATCAGAATTTGGTAGGATTAATTTGTATCATTTTAGGATGGAGAACCATGCGCCGTTGCATGGCTCCGCCGATAAGTTATAAGGAGGTATACCTATGCTCCCGCCCAATTTTAACGAACTGGAACAGTACAAGGACTACACCCCCCTGGAAGATCCCCACGTTGGTCCCGTTGTTGACCCCTACAATGGTCTGGTCTTCTACGAGATGTCCCACGTTTGGGGCACCGGCGTCCCCTCTTACCCCGGCGACGCTGATGTTATCTTCGACCACGGTGTTAAGCACGCTCAGTTCGGCGTGCAGGCATTCAAGGTCCGCACCAACTTCCACACCGGCACTCACATGATCGCCCCCATCCACATGTATGCTTACGGCGACGATCTGGAGCAGCTGTCCACCGATCACTTCTTCGGTAACGGCGTTATCCTGGATCTGCGCAACAAGGGCAACTGGGACAAGATCACTGCTGACGACCTGAAGGCCGCCGGCGAGATCAAGGAAGGCGATATGGTCGCCATCAACACCGGTTGGCACCACAAGTATTCCGACTCTCTGGAGTACTATGGCCAGGCTCCCGGTCTGACCGAGGATGCTGCTGAGTACCTGATCTCCAAGAAGGTCAAGCTGGTCGCCGTTGACATGCCTTACATCGACTGCCCCGTCTGCACCGTTCTGACCGCTCACGCTGGTCGTCCCGGCCCCTTCATGCGCCGTCTGGTTCCCACCTACAAGGAAGAGACCGGCCGTGACGCTATGGAGGATTATCCCGGCTTCTATCCCGCTCACAAGGCTCTGGCCAAGGCTGGTATTCCCGTCATCCAGCAGATGTCCGGCGACGTGGATGATATCACCGGCAAGCGCGTGACCATGATCGCTACTCCCTGGAAGATCCGCCGCGGCGATGCATGCCCCGTCCGTTTCACCGCTATCATCGACCCCACCGGTGAAGTCCGCATCGACAAGGGCGAAGCCTTTTAATCAGTAGGAAAGGAGAGTAACGACAATGAGTGTTCAGATTTTTGACCTGTCTCATACTTTTGAGCCCTTTATGCCCCAGTGGCCCTCCGGCTGCAACCTGAAGGAGGAAGTCATCCGCTTCCACGCCTTCGACGGCATGTACAACATCCAGTGGGAGGGTATCATGCACCGCGGCACCCATATGGACGCCCCTCTGCATGTTACCGAGCTGACTCCCGACATCACCCAGTACCCCCTGTGGCGCTTCTTCGGTACCGGCGTTGCTATCCACGTGCCCAAGGGCAAGTGGGGCAAGATCGAGCCCGAGGATCTGGCTAAGTTCGACGATATCATCAAGGAAGGCGATATCGTTATGATCAACACCGATCAGCACCACATCTGGTCTGACTCCGACGACTACTTTGCTTACGGCTGCGGCGCTACCGGCGAGCTGGCTAAGTGGTTTGTTGAGAAGAAGGTCAAGATGGTCGGCTACGGCTGCCAGGCTAACGACCATCCCATGGCAACCAAGCTGGTTGACCATGGC
>JAZUOI010000154.1:0-3017 GCA_045604585.1 Lawsonibacter sp.
CCCGAGGACAGCATTGACTTTATTCTGGATCTGGGTTGGGCCGATTTCGCCGGACAGAACGTGGTGGAGCTGATGCAGCTTTTGAACGGGCGCCTGACTTGTACCCACCTGAAGGACTATGCCGACCTGCCCGCAGACGGCAGCATTACCACCAAAATGTACATGCGCCCCATCTATGAGGGCAAAGTGGACTACGATACTTACATCAAAACTCTGAAGGAAGTGGGCTGCGCGTACACCTTCGTGGAGCAGGATTCCTGCTACAACGAGCATCCCTTTGACTGTCTGCGCCGCAGCTATGAGAATGTAACCGCCCACTTCCCCGAATTGAAGTAAGTGAACACAGGCAAGGAGGAAAAAACAATGCTGAAACTTGGTATTATCGGCATGGGTAACATGGGCACCACCCATGCAAAGAACGTTCTGGCCGAAAAATGTCCCAACATTGAGATTACCGCCGTGGCGGACCGGAAGCAGAGCCGACGAGAGTGGGCACAGGAAAATCTCCCCGGTGTGCAGGTGTTTGAGGAGGGCAGCCAGCTCATTCGCAGCGGTGCGGCGGATGCGGTTTTGATCGCCGTACCTCATTACCAGCACCCCGAGCTGGCCATGGACGCCTTTGCCAACGGTCTGCACGTGATGTGCGAAAAGCCCGCCGGCGTGTACACCCTGCAGGTGCGGGAAATGATGGCCGCCGCCGACGAGCACCCGGAGCTGGCCTTTGGCATGATGTTCAACCAGCGCACCAACTGCGTCTACCGCAAGATGAAAGAGATGCTGGACGGGGGCGAACTGGGGCAGATCAAGCGCGTAAACTGGATCATCACCGACTGGTACCGAACCCAGAACTATTATGATTCCGGCGCCTGGCGTGCCACCTGGAACGGAGAGGGCGGCGGCGTGTTGCTCAACCAGTGTCCCCACCAGCTGGACCTGCTGCAGTGGTTGTGCGGACTGCCTGTAAAGGTGCATTCTTTTATCCACGAAGGCAAGTGGCACGACATCGAGGTGGAAGACGATGTGACCGTCTACATGGAGTTTGAAAACGGTGCCACCGGCGTGTTCATCACCACCACCGGCGATGCGCCCGGTACCAACCGGCTGGAGATCACCGGCACCCTGGGCAAGCTGGTTTGTGAGAAGAACACGCTGACCTTCGAAAAACTGGAGGTGGACGAGCGCGAGTGGTGCGTCACCTGTGAAGCCGCCTTCAAAAAGCCGGATAAGACCGAGATCCAGGTGGAAACTGACGGCGAAAACATCCAGCATCCCGCGGTACTCAACGCCTTCGCCGACCATATCGAGCACGGCACGGCCATGGTGGCCGATGGCCGGGAAGGGATCAACGGCCTCATGCTGTCCAACGCCATCCATATGTCCGGTTGGACCGGAGAGACGGTGTCGCTGCCCATCGACGAGGAGAAATTCCTTGCCATGCTGAATGAGCGCCGGGCCAATTCCCGGGCCAAGACAGATTCGGACACGGTGATGGACACCGCCGGCAGTTATTGAGCCGACCCCAATACAACCACGGCAATCAATGAAATCGCAATAAAAAAACGCATTTTATTGTAATTGAGTTGCCGCAAGGCATGGTTTATCATGATATTGCAACGTGTGAACGATCTGTATCTGTAAGCGTAAAAATAAAGAATCGGAGGTAATTTTTATGAACAAGCGCATCATCAGCATGCTGCTGGCTCTGGTCATGGCTCTGTCCCTGGCCGCCTGCGGCAAAACGACCCCGTCCGGCTCCCAGACTGAGGATGGGAAGATCACCCTGACTCTGGGTGTCAACGGCAAGGCCAACGTCACCGAGTGGGACAACAACAAGCTGGTGCTGTGGTTGGAGGAGACGTCCGGCTACAACATCGATGTACAGGTTTTCTCCCCCGATTCCGCCGAGCGGGCGACACAGGTGTCCACCATGGTGGCCGGCGGAGAGAAGCTCCCTGATGCCATGTTCTATTTCGCCATGAATGATGACATGGTCAATACCTATGGCGCGGATGGCTACCTGCAGGATCTGACCCCCTACTTCTCCGAGGAGCATGTTGCCAAGCTGGAGGCCAAGTACGGCTTCAACATTCTGCGCCACATTGAGAAAAACTGTGAGCCTGATATCCAGCATCGTATTTTTTCCGAAGGCATCAGCCCCGATGGAAAGATGTATTCCTATCCTTCCACCACCGTGTCCATTGCCAACCGGGCTACCAACATGCTGTTCATCAACCAGAACTGGCTGGACAAGCTGGGACTGGAAATGCCCCGCACCCTGGAAGATCTGGAGTATGTGCTGACCGAGTTTGTCACCAAGGACCCCAACGGCAACGGCAAGCCCGATGAGCTGGGCATGGTGGGCGCGGTGAATATCCTGCGCAGCGACATTCCCACCTGGCTGGTCAACAACGGCATCTACTACAACGATACGTATATGTTCAACTGCGATGACGAGGGCAATATCTACCTGCCCTACGATCAGGACGCTTACCGGGATGGTTTGCGGATCGCCAGCAACTTCTACCAGAAGGGGCTGCTGTCCCAGCTGTGCTGGACCATCAAAGAGTCCTCCGAGCTGCCCCCCCTGTTCACTCCCGCCGACGAGGTGGCCAAGATCGGCGTCTGGGCGGGCTATCCCAGCCTGCGCACCACGCAGGACAACCCCGTGCTGTTGGAGTACGTGCCCCTCCTGCCGCTGGAGGACGCCCAGCCCGCTGTCAATCCCGATGGCGTGCACTTCCTTTCCTACATCTCCGGCGAGAGCGAGCACCCCGAGGAAGCCTTTGAGCTGCTGTACCTGCTGTCCACTCCCGACGGAATGCGCCGCATGACCAATGGCGCGGAGGGTGATGACTGGGTTTGGGCCGACTGCTCTCCCGACTGCCCGGAGTGCTTTGGCAAGGGCACCCACGGGGACGGCAAGGCGATGAAGGTCATCAACCCGGATGCCTACTCCGGCCAGACCGACTCCACCTTCACAAACATGAGCTGCCAGATCAACTGGAACTATGATCCCG
>JAZUOI010000155.1:0-4099 GCA_045604585.1 Lawsonibacter sp.
CATTATCTGTATACCCATGTGGTTGGCACCTCCGGGGGCAACACCAACGATATGCAGGAAGCCATTGAGATGATGAATGCCGGCAAGCTGAATCCCTCAGCATTGGTGACCCACATTGGCGGCCTGAATGCTGTGGTGGAAACCACCCAGAACCTGCCCAAGATCCCCGGTGGCAAGAAGCTGATCTACACCCAGATCGACCTGCCCCTGACCGCCATCAGCGAGTTTGAGGAGAAGGGCAAGACCGATCCCATGTTCGCGGAGCTGGATCGTATGTGCAAGGCCAACAACGGCCTGTGGAACCCCGAGGCAGAGGCCTATCTGCTGGCCAACGCCAAGAGCATCTGATCCAATTTACCCAGCTGCACGCAAGCGCCTCGAGACTATAGTCTCGGGGCGCTTTTTTTCCTGCGGGGAGGAGGAAAACGATTGCAAACACAGGCAAATTTTGTTATAATATACTATCTGATATTGTGGGCATATTGTATGCCTTTGCGGAATATATGGGCAGCACATTCCCCAGATGAGGAGAGGTGTCTTTTTTGTACTTAAAAGCATTGGAGATTGAGGGCTTTAAGTCCTTTCCGGATAAAACGGTGCTCACCTTTGGTGAGGATATCACCGCCATCGTCGGTCCCAACGGCTCGGGTAAATCGAATATTTCCGACGCCATCCGCTGGGTTATGGGCGAACAGTCCACCCGCGCCCTGCGCGGCGGCAAGATGGAGGACGTGATCTTCGGCGGTACGGCCAAGCGCAAGCAGACCAACTATGCGGAAGTGTCCCTGATTCTGGACAACTCCACCCATATCTTCGATATGGAAGAGAGCGAAATCATGGTCACCCGGCGCTACTACCGCACGGGGGAGAGTCTGTACTATATCAACCGCCGCTCCGTGCGCCTGAAGGACGTCAACGAGCTGTTCATGGACACCGGCCTTGGCCGGGAGGGCTACTCCATCATCGGTCAGGGCAAGATCGACGAGATCCTGTCCGTCAAATCCGCTGACCGGCGTGAAGTCTTTGAAGAGGCCGCCGGTATTTCCCGTTACCGCCACCGGAAAGAGGAGGCGGAGCGCAAGCTGGCCCACACCGATGAGAATCTGGTGCGTATCAATGACAAGATCGAGGAGCTGGAGGGGCAGGTGGAGCCCCTGCGACAGCAGAGTGAGAAGGCGAAGAAGTTCCTGATCCTGCGGGATGAGCTGCGTGGACTGGAAATCTCAGTGTGGTTGGATCAGCTGGAGCGCATCCGCTCCAACGGCATCCGCCTGTCTGCCGATTACGAGCAGGCGCTGCGCCGCAGACAGCAGCTGGAGCAGGAGCAGGAACAGCTCTATGCCGATGTGGAGCGCCTGAACGAAGCCATGCGCGCCAAGGATATGGAGATGGAGACCCTGCGCGCCCAGGTGCGTGAGCGGGAAGCGGGCGCGGCGGAGCTGGAAAGTGCCGTGGCCGTGCTGAATAACACCATCGTACATAATCAGGACAACGTGGCGCGCATTCAAAACGAGCTTGCCCAGCAGGCGGGACGCGAGGGTGGACTGACGGAACAGATCGACCAGCGCAAGACCCGCTTGCAGGAGATCGACGAGCAGATCGCCCGGCTGGACGAGCAGCTGGAGCAGCTGCGTATCCAGTCAGAGGAAGCAGCCCGTTCTGCCGGTACACTGACCCAGGAGCTGGAGCAGCTGCGTGAGCGCATGGCCACCGAGCAGGCAGATGCTGCCGAGGCCAAGGCGCTGCTGTCCGCTCTCGCTGCCGCCGCCCAGGAAGTGCTGGACCGGGACGAGGCTGTCCGGCAGGAACTGCGTGCCATGGACGAGCGCATGGAGCAGGAAAAGCAGGAGCAGAATAAGGCGCGGAAAGAGCGCTCCAAGGCAGAGGAGGAGCGCGACGCGGTCAAAAATATTATCAATGGCTACACCCTGCGTCTGGATACCCGCCGGCAAAAGGCGGAGCAGGCCAAGGATCGCCATGTGAAGCTGCAGATGGAGGAGAACGCCCTGGCCTCCCGCATCCGCATGCTTACCGAGATGGAGAAAATGCACGAGGGCTTCTCCAAGGCGGTGAAGGCGGTCATGGGTGAGGCCGAGCGGGGGGCACTTCAGAACATCCACGGCCCGGTAGCCGGGCTGGTGCAGGTGCCGGACAAGTATACTGTAGCGGTGGAAACCGCCCTTGGCAGCGCCATGCAGAATCTGGTGGTGGACCGGGAAGAGGATGGTAAGGCTATCATTCAGTACCTGAAACGCCGGGACATCGGCCGTGTCACCTGTCTGCCGCTGAATGCCATTCGTCCCGGTGAACTGCGTGAGGCAGCTCAGCTTCAGAAAGAGAAGGGCTTTGTTGGCGTGGCCGACCAGCTGATCTCCTTTGACAAGACCTATGCCAACGTGTTTTCCTTCCTTCTTGGCCGGGTGGTTGTCATGGAGGATCTGGACAGCGCCATCGCCTGCGCCCGTAAGTATAACCACAAGCTGCGCATCGTCACGCTGGATGGTCAGCAGCTCAATCCGGGCGGCTCCATGACCGGTGGTGCGGCCAGCCGCAGTGCGGGCATCCTGAGCCGAGCCAACGAGCTGGAGCGGTTGAAGCAGCAGAGCGGCGAACTGGAATCCAAACTGGCTGAGGCGGCCAAGACCCTCAGCGAAGCGGATCGGGAAGCAACCGCCGCCGCCTACGAGATGGAGACCGCCCAGACCCAGCTGCGCCAGTGGGAGGACGATCTGCTCAAGGCCCAGGCCTACTGTGACCACTGCGACAGCGTAGTGAAGGAGCTGGAGCATCAGCGTGAGGCCCAGGTGGGCGAGCTGGAGCTGCTTAAGGTGCGTGCAGAGCAGATCGAGACCGACACCGCTGCCGCCCGGGAGCGAATCGCACAGCTGGAGGGCGCTGCCGCCGCTCTGGACAGCGAGACCCAGGGTAAGCTGACCGGACGCAACGAGGTGCGCGAACGTGCCGAGAACATTGCCCGGAGCACGGCAGAACTGACCACCCAGCGTGCCGCCCTGCTGGCGGAGCGGGAGGCGGATCACGCCAGTCTGGAGCAGTTGGAAGGGCTTCGCCGGGATATGGCGGGCGACCGCAGTCAGAGCCAGGCGCTCATGGCGGATTACGAGCAGAAGAACCAGCAGATCCGCCTTGAGGTGGGGGAGAAGGAGCAACAGCTTCTGTCCCTGCGTACGGAAAACGAGGCGCAAAACACCCAAATCCGCGCTATGAACGAGGAAAAGCTGGCGCTGGAGGGGGAGCGGAACGGTAAGGATAAGGCCGCCCGGGAAAAAACGACCGATTTGATGAATGTCCAGCAGGAAGTGTCCGGGTTGGAGCACAAGCGTGCCGCCGCTGCTATGGAAGAAAAGCAGATTCTGGACAAGCTGTGGGAGAACTACGAGCTGTCCCACGAGGCGGCCAAGACCCAGCGTATGGAGCTGGAGTCCGTATCCAAGGCCACCCGCCGCATTGCCGAGCTCAAACGCTCCATTTCCGCCCTGGGACACATTAACCTAGGTGCTATCGAGGAATTTGACCGGGTGAATGAGCGCTACACCTACCTAACCGAGCAGCGGGACGACGTGCAGCGTGCCAAAGGGGAGCTGGAGACTATCATCGGTGGCATCACCGGCGAGATGAAGACCATCTTTGCCCGGGAGTTCAAGATCATCAACGAGGCCTTTGGCCGGACCTTCCACGAACTGTTCCGGGGCGGCAAGGCCACGCTGGAACTGGAAGATCCGGATGACATCCTCAACTGCGGCATTGAGATCAAGGTGCAGCCCCCCGGCAAGGCGCTGAAGATCATCACCCTGCTGTCCGGTGGCGAAAAAGCCTTTGTGGCCATTGCCCTGTACTTTGCCATTCTCAAGGTGCGTCCCACCCCATTCGTGGTCATGGACGAGATCGAGGCGGCGCTGGACGACAACAACGTGGTGCGCTTTGCCGACTATATGCGTACCATGTCGGAAAAGACCCAGTTCATCGTCATCACCCACCGCCGCGGCACCATGGAGGAGGCCGACGTGCTGTACGGTGTCACCATGCAGGAGCAGGGTATCAGCCGTATGCTAACCATCAACCTCAATGACGTGGAGAAAGA
>JAZUOI010000156.1:0-7682 GCA_045604585.1 Lawsonibacter sp.
AAGACCGGAGCCGTTTTTCCGCTGTTTTTTATGATCAGTTGTTTCCCCGCGGATCATAGCCCGGGCGCACGATGGTGGGGGTGGGAGCCACAGGGGCAGCGCCGCCGGCGGCCGCGCGGAACTTGTTGTGAGAGGCCTGGATCTCCTTATAGGCCTCGGCAACCGCTTCCTCGGTGCGGCGCAGAGCATCCTCGCAGTACTCGTTGGCCGAGCGCTTGAGCTCGCTGCTGCGATCCTCCGCCTCAGTGAGCATCTCGTTGCTCTTCACCTTGGCCTGATAGACGATCTCATGCTCGTCCACCAGACGCTTGGCCTGATCCTGAGCCTGCTGAACCACCAGCTCGGCCTGACGCTTGGCATTCTCAATGTACTCGTTGCGGGTGGCGATGAGGCGCTTGGCCTCGTTCATCTCCATGGGGAACTGGGCGCGGATATCATCGATGAGATCCAAAGCCCGGTCGCGCTCGATCACGCATTTGTCGCTGGAAAAGGCAGCGCTCTTCGCCTCGTCCACCATTTCGAACAGCATATCCAGCAGTTCTTCCACTCCGTTTGCCATATCAATTATCCGTCCTTTCCTGTATCTGTTTCATTCGCGCGTTCACATCGTCCACGATCTCACGGGGGACAAAATCGCTTAGGTCAGCACCATAGCGCGCCATCTCCTTGACGATGGTAGAGCTGAGGTAGGTATATTTTTCGCTGGAGGCCAAAAACATGGTTTCCAGTCTGGGGTTGAGCTTGCGGTTGATGACCGCCATCTGCACTTCCTGCTCAAAGTCGGACACCGCGCGCAGACCCTTGACCACCACGTGCGCTTTTCTGCGCCGGGCGTATTCGGCCAACAGCTCGTCGGAGAAGTCCACCTCCACGTTAGAAAACCGTGCGGTGGCCCGGCGCAGGAAATCCACCCGCTCGTCCGGAGTGAACATGCCCTGCTTTCTGGAGTTGACCATCACACAGACGATCACCTTTTCAAAGCACTGGCTGGCACGCTTGATAATGTTCAGGTGCCCCAGTGTGACCGGGTCGAAGCTGCCGGGATAGATGGCGATACTCATAGCTCCACACTCCCATGACGGCGGTATACGGTCAGCTTGATCTTGCCATAGCGGTAGTCCCGCCCCAGTTCGTAGGGGGGCTCCGGCTGAGGAAGCTGAGCCTCCACCGCACTTTCACACACCATTATACCATGTTCCGCGAGAATGTCAAACTTTGTAATAATTTGCAGACAATTTTCCAACAATTCACTCTGATAAGGCGGATCCAGGAGGATGAGATCGAATTTCTCCCGGCAGGAAGACAGAAAGGCCAGCGCATCCCCCTGATGGACAGCAGCGCTGGATTCAAACCCCACGCTCTTCAGGTTTTCCCGGATGACCGCCGCCGCCGCGCGGCTCATGTCCACAAAGGTACAGTGAGCCGCTCCCCGGGACAGCGCCTCAATACCCAGCTGGCCGGTGCCGCCAAACAGATCCAGCACCCGCCGGCCTTCAATGTCAAACTGAATGATATTAAACAGCGACTCCTTCACCTTATCGGTGGTGGGGCGGGTATCCAATCCGGGCAGCTCCTTCAGCCGCCGTCCCCGTGCCGAGCCGGAAATAACACGCATATTCATCGTCCTTTCCGTTCTTATTTTTCTTGCTCATGAAAGTATTCGTACACCGCTTTGGCGGTATTGGCCGGAACGGCCTCCATCAGCTGCTCCAGACTGGCCTGTTTGATTGCCTTGACGCTTTTGAACTGCTTGAGCAGCTGACTGCGCCGCTTCTCCCCCACACCGGGGATCTTATCCAGCACCGACCCCTTCACCTGTCCTCCCCGCAGCTGGCGGTGGTACTCGATGGCAAAGCGGTGGGTCTCCTCCTGGATCTGTCCAATGAGGGCAAACAGCGCCGGGATGGCCTGAATTCCGATCTCCCGTCCGTCCGGGTGAACCAGGGCACGGGTGCGGTGACGGTCATCCTTCACCATGCCGTAGGCGGGAATGTCCAACTCCATGCCTTCCAGCACTCGCTGAGCCACCCGCACATGCTCCAGTCCGCCGTCGATGAGCAGCAGGTCGGGGTGTTCCACAAACTTCTCGTCCCCGTCCAAATAGCGACGAAACCGCCGGGTGAGCACCTGCTCCATAGCCGCGTAGTCGTCCGGCCCGTTCATGTCCTTGAGCTTGAAGCGGCGATAATCCCGCTTGAGGGGCTTTGCGTCCACATAGACCACCATGGATGCTACGATGTGGCTTGCGCCGGTGTTGGAGATGTCGTAGGACTCCACCCGCCGGGGCGGCTCGTCCATGCCCAGCATATGCCCCAGCGTCTGGAGCAGTTTACTGCGGCGTTCCTCCCGGGTGGTGGCCCGTTCCACTTCCTCCGCCGCGTTCTGGTTGGCCAGCCGGATCAGATCCATCTTGGCTCCCCGCTGGGGGGTGAGCAGTTCCACCCGCCGCCCCACTTGCTGGCTGAGCAACCGCTCCACCGGCACCTGGTCGGGCAGTTCGCAGGGCAGCAGCATCTGTTTGGGCAGGGAACTGCGCCCGCCGTAGAACTGCCGTACCAGCGCGGACAGGGTCTCCCCCTCGTCCTCCTCCAGGGGCGTTTCCAACAGTTCCATGTCCTTGGCCGCTAAGTCACCGTCCACATAGTGCAGCACCACAAAGCAGCTCTTCCCCGCGCCCCGGAACCAGCCGATCACATCGGTGTCCGCCAGAGAGCCGGCCACCACCTTCTGCCGCTTACTCAGCAGCTCGATGGCGCGCAGACGGTCACGCAGGGCGGCCGCCTGCTCAAAGCGCAGTTCCTCCGCTGCCTGCTCCATTTGTTCATTCAGCTGAGACAGCACTTTTTTATACTGTCCCTCCAGCAAAGATACCGCCTGCTCTATGGCCTCGTCGTGCAGTCCCTTGAGTTCCGCCCCCCGGCAATAGCCGTCACACTGACCCATATGGTAATTGAGACAGGGGCGTTCCCTGCCAATGTCACGGGGGAACGTTTTCCCACAGGCGGGCAGGCGAAGGGCGGTGCGCAGCGCTTCAACAATAGCCTGGGTGCTGCCCCGGCTGCCGTAGGGTCCAAAGTAGCGCGCCCCATCCCGGGCCGGGCGGTTGACCAGAGAGAACCGGGGATACGCCTCCTGCACAGACAGGCGGATATAGGGATAGCCCTTGTCGTCCTTGAGCAGGATGTTGTACCGGGGCTGATGGCGTTTGATGAGGGAGTTTTCCAGCACCAGCGCCTCAAACTCGCTGTCGGCGATGATCACGTCAAAGTGGTCGATCTGGCTGACCATGGCACGGGTCTTTTCCGTATGAGACGCCGAGTCCTGAAAGTACTGGCTGACCCGGTTTTTCAGCGCCTTGGCCTTGCCCACATAGATGACGTTGGACTGCTTGTCCTGCATGATATACACGCCCGGCTTGCGCGGCAGGCTATGGGCTTTTTCCTTCAGCTGGTCAAAGGTCACGGTACACTCCCCCTTTCCGATAAGACTGAAAAAGGCACCGCGACGGCGGTGCCTTTTTTGTGTCCTGCTTATTCAGCGAAATCGGAGGAGATCAGATTGACCAGAGCGTCAACTGCCTCCTTCTCGTCGGAGCCGTCCGCGATCAGATTGATGGCGGTACCCTTGACGATACCCAGGGAAAGAACACCCAGCAGGCTCTTGGCGTTGACCTTGCGTTCCTCACGCTCCACCCAGATGGACGACTTGAACTCGTTGGCCTTCTGGATAAAGAACGTAGCGGGTCTGGCATGGAGACCGACCTGATTGTTCACAACTGCCTCATGGCTATACATACTTGCACCTCCGCCTCACACGGCAAATTTACATTCATAGCATATCAAATTGTACCGCCCTTCGTCAACGGCATTTTGAACAAATCGAAAGCAAACAGTTGTTCAAAATCACAACAACCCGCAAGTTTTCCTCTATTTTCTTCCTCTTTTCCCAATTTAGTTCGACTTTTTAGCCTGTTTTGCGGAATAATATTCGAGCATAACTGTCCATCCAAGATGGACACTCCCGATCAGCGCAGCTCCGCGACGGTTACACCGTCCTCCCCTTCGCCGTAGCGGCCGGGTCGGAAGGACTTGATATAGCGGCTGCGTTTCAGGTGCTCACGCACCGCCTTGCGTACCGCGCCGGTTCCCTTTCCGTGTATGATGCGCACACTTTCCAGGTGCGCCAGCATGGCGTTGTCCAGAAACAGATCCAGACTGCCCAGCGCCTCATCCACCATCATGCCCCGCAGATCCACTTCGGGACTGGCGGAGATGGTACGCAGCTTCTGCTCGGCCTGGCGGGTGATACGCTTGGCGTCCCGCTGCGCCTGAGCGCCGCTGCCCTCCACCACGCGCACCTCCTCCTGCCGGGCGGTGATTTTCAAAATCCCCGCCTGCAGTTGGAGGGATCCGTCTTTGTTCACGGCGATAACGCTGGCTTTGGTGCCCATGCTCACCAGCTCCACCGTGTCCCCTTCCACAGCGGGTCGAGTGGGGGGCGGCAATTCCTCTTCCTGCTCTGAGCCGCCGATGCCCCTCTCCGCCTCGTTGAGCAGATGGCGGGCGGCGGCACGGCGGTCATTCACCGCCTGCCAGTTGTCCTCTTTTCGCTGCTGGCGGCGCATATCCTTCAGCTCGGCAAAAACCCGGTCACTGGCGTCCCGTGCCTGCTGGATGATTTCTCTGGCCTCGGTCTGAGCCTTTTCCACCACCTTGGCCCGCTCCTCCTCCAGCTTTTTCCGATATTCCCGGGCGGTTTTGGCCGACTCCTCCATTTCTCTTCGCAGCTGGGCGGCCTTGCGTTTCTCCTGCTCCATTTCCTGCCGCTGCAGATCCAGCCGGGTGAGTACATCCTCAAAGCGCACATTCTCCGCATCCAGCCGGGCAGCGGCTTTCTGGATGACCTCCTCGTCCAGACCAAGACGCCGGGAAATGGCGAAGGCGTTGGACTTGCCGGGGATGCCGATGATAAGCCGGTAGGTGGGAGCCAAAGTCTCCACGTCAAACTCGCAGGAGGCGTTTTTCACCCCCGGCGTGGTCATGGCGTATACCTTCAGCTCAGCATAGTGGGTCGTGGCGGCCACCAGCGCCCCTTGACAGCGTGCCTGCTCGATAATGGCGGCGGCCAGTGCCGCGCCCTCCACCGGGTCAGTACCCGCCCCCAGCTCGTCGAACAGCACCAGCGTGTTTTCATCCGCGTGACGCAGGATCTGCACAATATTGGTCATATGGGAGGAGAAGGTGGACAGGGACTGGGCAATGGACTGCTCGTCCCCGATGTCCGACAGCACCCGGTCAAACACCCGCACTGTGCTGTCCGAACCGGCGGGGATGTGCAGACCGCACTGAGCCATCAGGGTGAGCAGACCCATGGTTTTCAGGGTCACCGTCTTGCCGCCGGTGTTTGGGCCGGTGATCATCAGGGTGTCAAACGCCTCCCCCAGCATCAGGTCGTTGGCCACCGCCTTTTGGGGGTCGAGCAAGGGATGGCGTGCCTTGACCAGCCGCAAACCCTGCCGGGACAGCCGGGGCTGGGCGGCGTTCATGCGCACGGACAGCCGCGCCCGGGCGAAGATGCAATCCAGCAGAACCAACAGCGTGTAATCCTGCAGAATATCCTCCTTGTGGGCAGCGGCCTCCGCCGACAGCTCAGCAAGAATCCGGTCGATTTCTTTTTTCTCCTTAGTTTGCCACTCCCGCAACTCATTGTTGGCCTTGACCACACCCATGGGTTCAATAAAGAAGGTGGAGCCGGAGGAGGACACGTCGTGGACCAGACCGGGGATCTCGTTTTTATGCTCGGACTTCACGGGTACCACATAGCGGTCCGAACGTATGGTGATAATAGACTCCTGCAAAAACCGGGACTGGGCGGAAACGATCTTCTGCAAGATTTCCCGGGCCTTGGCCTCGGTAGCGCGAATGTGACGGCGGATGGAAGCCAGTTCCCCACTGGCCGAGTCGGCAATCTCATTCTCCCCGAGAATGGATCCGCTGATGCGCTCCTCCAGATACCGATTGGCGGTCAGGCTGCGGAACAGGTGGTCGATGCAGCTGCTCTCCCCCGCCCCGTCGCCGTACTCTTTCACTGTACGGGCACAGCGCAGCACCCCGGCAATATCCATCAGCTCCCGGGTGTTCAGGCTGCCCCCCATATCCGCACGCTGCAGGCTCGCCCCTACCGGCTTGACCCCGGACAGAGCCGGTGTCCCACGCAGGGATAGCATCTTTACGGCAGCGGAGGTCTCCTCCTGCGCCCGATCCACGTCGTCCGGGTCGATCATGGGGCGCAAAGCAAGAGCACGATCCTTGCCCTCCTGCGTCACCGCCTGGTCAGCCAGCAGTTCCAGCACCCGGGGCAGTTCCAGCGTCTGTATGGACTTTTCAAACAGATCGGTCATAGACGTTTCCTCAATCCTTTTGATTTGCTATGCTCATCATACACCAAACCGCCCCCGTTATGCAAGTACCGCCGCACCTGCATCTTCTGCCCGGCATACGCTGTTACAGATACTGTTAGTAACGGAGGGTCGGTCATGCCGAACATTCAATATTTTCTCGGGGCCAATTCACCCCGGGGGTTCTATTCCCTGTACGATCAGCTCATTCCACTTGAACATGCCCGTGCCGTCTACATCCTCAAGGGCGGACCCGGCTGCGGAAAATCCACGCTGATGAAAAAAGTAGCCCAGCGGGCACAGGAGTTGGGTCTGCCGGTGGAGTGCATCCTTTGCTCCGGCGACCCGGCCTCTCTGGACGCTGTTGTGCTCCCATCCTTGCAGGTGGCTCTGGTGGACGGAACTGCCCCTCACGTGGTTGAGCCCAAGTGTCCCGGAGCGGTTGAACATTATGTAAACCTCGGTGGCTGCTATGACACCGCCGCTCTTGCCCCCCTGCGGGAGGAAATCTCCAAGTATATGTCGGCCTACCAGTCCTGCTATCCCCGCGCCTACCGCTGTCTTGCCGCGGCGGCTCAGCTGCGGGAGGACGGGCGGGCGATGCTGTCCACCCCACAGTTAGAAGAAAAGCTGTCCCGGCGGGCGGCAGGCATTCTGAAACGGGAGGTGCATCCGCGCAAGGGTCAGACCCCGGGGCGGGTAACTCAGCGTTTTCTCAGCGCTGTCACCCACAAAGGCGTGGTCCCCCTGTATCACACGGCACTGGCGCAATGCTCCCGGATCTATGAACTGGCGGACAGCCACGGTCTTGCCCACTCCATGCTCACCCACCTGCTGGCTGGGGTAACCGCCGCGGGTCACGATGTTGTGGTGTGCCCCGATCCCATGGCGCCGGAGCGGATGGAGCATCTTCTGGTACCTGCTTTGGGGCTTGCTTTTCTCACCGTCCCCACCGACCGTTCGCTCCCCGCCCGACCTTACCGCCGCATCCGGCTGGATGCCATGCCGGAAAGCGAGCTGCTGCGGAAGCTGCGCCCGCGCCTTCGTTTCTCTTCCAAGGTCTACCGCTCCCTGGTGGAAGAAGCCGTGCAGTCGCTGGCGCAAGCCAAGACCATGCACGACGCGCTGGAAGAAGTTTATCATCCTTACGTGGACTTCACCCGGACGGATGCGATCGCGCAAAACATCATCTCCGAGCTGTTCTGAACAAAAAAGAAGTCGGATCGTAGCCATGTCGTTCTGTGAGCCAAGGAGTTGATAATATGCCTTGTCTTCCTAAGACCGC
>JAZUOI010000157.1:0-39822 GCA_045604585.1 Lawsonibacter sp.
GTAAAAAGTGCGCTGCGTATTCTGGCTGTGGTCATGCTGTGCGCTCTGGTGCAGGGAATGCAGGGGGCGCAGCAGGGCGTTAAGTCGGATCGTAGCCATGTCGTTCTGTGAGCCAAGGAGTTGATAATATGCCTTGTCTTCCTAAGACCGCTTGGCCTCCGACTTGTAAAAAGTGCGCTGCGTATTCTGGCTGTGGTCATGCTGTGCGCTCTGGTGCAGGGAATGCAGGGGGCGCAGCAGGGCGTTAGCGTGGTGGCGGTGGCGGGCAGTCTTGCCATTGCCGGGCTGGCGGCTCGGGACATGGGCTCCATGCTGGGGCTTGGTCGCAGTACGGTAGAGAGCATGCACGGCTTCGGGCAGGTGCTGCTGCCGGTGATGGCTGCCTGCACCGCTTTCAGCGGCGCTCCTGCCTCTGCGGCGGCACGGCAGGTGGCTACCGCTGTGTGTTCCAACCTGATGCTGGCGCTTATTGACCGGCTGCTGATGCCTATGGTGTATGCCTATGTGGCGGCCAGTACGGCCTATGCCGTGGTGGGCAATCCCGGCCTGAAGCGGTTGGCAGAGCTGCTCAAAGGGGTGACTACATGGGTACTGACTACGGTGCTGGTAGCTTTTGTCAGCTATCTGTCCGCCAGCGGAGCGGTGGCCGGAAACACGGACGCGGTTGCGCTGAAGGCAGCGAAAATGACCATTTCTACCGTTGTGCCCGTGGTGGGGCGCATCCTGTCCGACGCGGCGCAGACGGTGCTGGCCGGGGCGGGTTTGCTGAAAAACACCGTGGGCGTATTTGGGATGGTGACGGTGCTGAGTCTGTGTGTGGTGCCCTTTGTGCGGCTTGGGGTGCATTATATAAGCTATAAAGTCAGCGCCGCCCTGGCCGGAACGGTGGCGGACGGACGGCTGTCCGGGTTAATCGGTGCCATCGGTACGGCATTTGCCCTGGTGCTGGGGATGACGGGCGCCTGTGCGCTGATGCTGCTGGTGAGTGTGATCACCGGTGTGGCGGGGGTAGACACATGATAGAGGCAGCGGGACAATGGATTTTGGGAGTGACCTGTGCGGCGCTGCTGGGTGCCCTTGCGTGCGAGCTGGCGGGGAAGGGAACGCTGGGACAGGTGGCGAGGCTGGTGAGCGGACTGGTACTGCTGTGGGCGGTGCTCAGCCCTTTGCCGGGGGTAGATATTTCCCGGCTGACCCAGCCGATGCTGGAGGCCGGAACCCAGCTGGAACAGGAGCGTGAGCGATTAAGTGAGCAGAGCGCAACCGCTATGCGCGCGGTCATAGAACAGGAAAGCCAAGCATATATTCTGGACAAGGCACAACAGCTTGGACTGGACTGTCAGGTGCGTGTCACCTGCCGACAGGAGGGGGGCGTGTGGCTGCCCTGGTCGGTACAGGTGAAGGGAATTGCTCCCTCTGCCGCCCTTACCCGGGCGGTGGAGGAGGAACTGGGCGTTGCCGCGGAGCGCATCCGCTATAAGGGAGGTGAATGAGATGCGGTGGAAAGCGCCAGAGTGGCTGTCCGGCTGGAAAAGCCTGTGGGATCGCTATAAATACGCGTTTCTTGTGGTGCTGGCCGGGGTATTTCTGTTGCTCCTACCCGACTCGGACACGGAAAAACAGACGGCGCAGCCACCGCCGGAGACCGCCGTGCTGTCAGCAGAGGAGCTGGAGGAAAAGCTGGCGCACACCCTTTCCCAGATCCAGGGAGCGGGACGGGTGAGTGTGGCGCTGACGGTAAAGGAGGGGGCGCGGCAGGTATTGGCTCAGGATGCGCAGCAGGATGTGGAGGAAACAAGACAGGAACACGTGCTGGTTTCCGAAGGATCCGGCCGGCAGAGCGTTGTCCCGCTGCAGTCCATCGGGCCGGTGTATCAGGGGGCGCTGGTGGTGTGCGACGGGGGAGATGATTCCCGGGTCCGGCTGCAGGTGCTGGAAGGTGTGCGTGTGTTGACCGGGCTTAGCTCGGACAAAATATCCGTTTCAAAACGGGGATAAGCAGGAGGAAGAAAACAATGGCAAACAGCAAGCGGGATCCCAAGGTGTGGATGCAGACGATCAAACGCAATGCCGTGGTGGCTACGGTGGTGCTGTTCGTGTGCGTGGCAGTCTATCTGAACTGGAACTATCAAAACGAAGGGGTATCAGATGCGGGCAAGACACTGGGGGAAGCGGCGCTGGTGGGCAACCAGAGCAAAGATCCACTGGTGGACGGTGCGGCGCAGCAGCTGGAGGGCAGTGGGCAGGTGACCACCTCGGCCGATGCCTATTTTGCCGATGCACGGCTTAACCGCCAGCAGGCTCGGGACAGTGCCCTGTCCATCCTGCGCCAGACGGCGGACAGCCCCGACGCGGATCAGACCACCCGGACGCAGGCAGGGGCGGCCATCCAGACCATGGCCGGCTACACCGTCACCGAGGCACAGATCGAAAATCTGGTGGTGGCCAAGGGCTATACCGATTGTGTGGCCTTTATCGGTGAGGACAGCCTGAGTGTGGTGGTGCAGGTGCCGGAGGGAGAGCTGACAGCGGTGGACACCGCCCGTATCACAGACATTGCCGTGCAGGAGTCGGGCATGAGCGCCGACCGCATCCGCATCATTGATGTGGCGGGCGGAAAATAATCGTTGTAATTTCCGAATTCTGTGGTACAATGGTTGTACCAAGAAGAAGGAGCGTGACCTCAATGGCCGAAACAAAGGAATACGTCACCCGGACAGATGAACTGGGAAATATCCACATCTCCGAGGATGTACTGGCTGTGATCGCCGGTGCCGCCGCGCTGGAGGTGGAGGGGGTCAGCGCGCTGGCCTCGGGCAGCCGGGACATCAGTGAGCTGCTTGGCAAGAAAAATCTGACCCGCGGCATCCATATACAGGTGGAGGACGAGCGCGTGCAGGTGGAGCTGGCCATTATGGTCAAGTACGGTTACACCATTTTGGACGTGGCCCGCGCCGTGCAGGACGCGGTGACCACCAACATCGAATCCATGAGTGGTCTGCATGTGGTGAGCGTGAACATCAACGTGGGCGGCGTCGCCTTTGAAAAGGAAGCCCCTAAGTCGGTTCAGTAACAAAATCAATGATTAAAACGCGGTGGGTGAAGCATGTGTATTCACCCACCGCGTTTTTTCTTGCGGTTTTCCCGAAAATAACACTTCCATTTTTGTATATTTATCGATATAATATTGTCGATAAGCTGTCCCCTGACAGCAGACCGGAGGAGATCTACCTATGACAAGAACTGTTGCCCGTGAAATCGCCGTGCACATGGTGTTTGAGCTTGGCTTTGGAAACCGCAGCGCCCAGGAGTTGCTGGACGATGCGCTGACCCCGGAGTGCTTCGCGCTGATCGGCGCGGAGGAGCCGCTGTACGCCAGTTTCCCGGACGAGACCCAGTGCAGCTATATCCGCACGCTGGTCACCGGAGCCTTTGAACACGGAGCGGAGCTGGACGACTACATTTCCCGCTATGCCGTGGGCTGGAGCTTTGCCCGCATTCCCCGAGTGGCTGCCGCAATCATGCGTGTAGCTATGTATGAGGTGCTCTATATGCCCGACGTGCCCAACGCCGCCGCCATCAACGCCGCGGTGGAGATCGCCAAGGGGTATGAGAGCGCGGAAGTCGTTTCCTTCATCAACGGCATTCTGGGCACCTTTGTGCGAACCGAGTGCCCGGAAAACAACGCGGAATGAAGGTTCTGGGGCTGGATACCAGCAACTATACCACCTCCGTTGCCCTGTTTGACGGGCAGAACGGCTGTAATGTTGGCAAGCTGCTGGAGGTGAAGCCGGGGGAGCTTGGTCTGCGGCAGAGTGATGCGCTGTTTCAGCATGTGCGCCAACTGCCTGGACTGATGGAGCAGCTGCGGCAAACATCGGAGATAAACGGGCTGCGCGCTGTGGGTGCCAGCACCCGTCCCCGGAACCTGGAGCAGTCTTATATGCCTTGCTTTCTGGCGGGCGCTTCACAGGGACAGGCACTGGCCTGCGCTCTGGGAGTGCCTTTTTTTCCCTGCTCCCACCAGCAGGGACATCTGGCGGCGGGGGCCTGGTCGGCCGGTCGGGTTGACCTGCTGGATCGTCCGTTTCTTGCCTGGCATCTGTCCGGCGGGACCACGGAACTTCTGCTGGTAGAGCCGGAGGGATACCGCGTGAAAGCCACCATTCTGGGCGGCACGCAGGACATCTCCGCCGGTCAGTTGATCGACCGTACCGGAGTGCTGCTGGGTCTTGACTTCCCGGCGGGGAAAGCACTGGATGCCCTGTACCGGAAAGGTGCGGCGGAGCGCTCCTTCAAGGTGCGGTTGGACGGATTGGAATTTTCTCTGTCCGGCATGGAAAACAAGGTCAAGGCCATGGTGGAGGCGGGGGCGGCGCCGGAACAGACGGCGCGATTCGCTCTGGACACCGTGGCAGATGTGGTGGTGCGTGCCACTAGGGCGGCGCTGGAGCGTTATCCCGGCCTGAGTGTGCTTTGCTCCGGCGGTGTGGCCTCCAACTCCCGGCTGCGGCAGGCACTGACGGAAAGCTGCGGCGCTTTGTTTGCCGCGCCGGAGTATTCCACGGACAACGCCATGGGTGTGGCCATTCTGACCCACCGCGCCCTTTGCGCCCAGGAGGAGCTATGAACCGGGATGTACAGATTTTCAGCGTAGGACAGATCAACCAGTACATTAAGGGCTGGATGGAGCAGGATCGCCTATTGACCGGTCTGATGCTCCGGGGGGAGATCTCCAACTACAAATTGTACCCCTCCGGCCACCACTATTTCACCCTCAAGGATGCCGACGGCGCCCTGCGCTGCGTCATGTTCCGGGGGGATGCGGTGCATCTGCGCTTCCGTCCGGAAAACGGGATGCAGGTCATTGCGGCCGGGCGTATCACCGTCTTTCCCCGGGATGGACAGTACCAGCTCTACTGTGTCAGCCTGACCCCGGAGGGGGCGGGTGACCTGCAGTTGGCCTTTGAGCAGATGAAACAGCAGCTTGCTCAGGAAGGGCTGTTTGACTCGGCGCACAAAAAGCCCATCCCCCGATATCCCGGGCGCATCGCCCTGGTCACCTCGCCCGCCGGCGCGGCGGTGCGGGATATGCTGCGGGTGCTCAAAGCCCGCTGGCCGGCCAGTGAGGTGCTGGTCGTTCCGGTGCGGGTGCAGGGGGAGGAGGCGGCGCAGGAGATCGCCGCCGCCCTTGACTATGTGAATTACTATCAGCTTTCCGACCTGATCATCACCGGACGGGGCGGCGGCTCCATGGAAGACCTGTGGGCTTTCAACGAGGAGCCGGTGGCTCGAGCCATCTACCGTTCGAACATTCCGGTCATCAGCGCCGTGGGGCATGAGCCGGATGTGACCATTGCCGACTATGTGGCCGATCTGCGTGCGGCGACCCCTTCCAATGGGGCGGAACTGGCGGTTCCCGACCGCGCGGAGTTGCGGCAGGTGTTGGATCAACTGAGTGGGCGGTTGGTGCAGGCGGGATTGCAGCCCATGCGCCGGGCGCGGCAGCGGTTGGAGCGTATTGCGGCCAGCCGTGCACTGCGTGACCCGGGCGAGTATCTGCGTCAGCGGAAGATGCAGCTGGACGGAGTAAGCCGCCGTCTGCTGTACGCACAGACCCATATCCTGGCCGGAGAGCGCCAACGGTTTGGCTCGCAGGCTGCTGCTCTGGATGCGCTCAGTCCGCTGAAGGTGCTGGGACGGGGCTATTCCATCGCCCGGGATGAGGAGGGAACGGTGATCTCCCGACTGGAGCAGACCCGGCAGGGGCAGCGGTTGAAGCTGCGCCTGTGCGACGGAGAACTTTCCTGTCGTGTGGAAGAAAGGAGTGCCTTGCATGGCAAAGAAAACACTTGATTTTGAGCAGGCTATGACCCGTTTGGAGGAAATCGTGGGTCTGCTGGAACGGGGCGAAGCCCCGTTGGAGCAGTCGCTTACTCTGTTTGAGGAGGGAACGGCGCTGATGCGTCAGTGCTCGGCGGTGCTGGACGAGGCGGAGCAGAAAGTGTCCCTGCTGCAGGTGGGGGCAGACGGCCGCCCCGAGCAGGTACCCTTTGACGGGGAGGAATGAGCATGGAACACAGCAAACGTCTGGAGCAGGATCAGCAGCTGGTGGAGAGCTGGCTTGCGGACTGCTTTGCCCGGCGGGAAAAGTACGGCGCAATTTACGATGCCATGCAGTACAGTTTGATGGCGGGCGGAAAGCGCATCCGCCCGGTACTCACGCTGGAGACCTGCCGCATGTGCGGCGGCGATGTGGAGCGGGCGCTGCCCTTTGCCTGCGCCGTGGAGATGATCCACACCTATTCGCTCATTCACGATGACCTGCCCTGTATGGACGACGATGACCTGCGCCGGGGCAAGCCCACCAACCACAAGGTGTACGGGGAAGCCACGGCAGTGCTGGCCGGGGACGCTCTGCTCACCGCCGCCTTTGAAATGATGGCGGAGCATCGGGATGGGCTGAGTGCCGAGCGGGTTTTGGAGGCTGTGGACTGCCTGAGCCACGCAGCGGGAGCGGCCGGCATGGTGGGCGGTCAGATTCTGGATATGGAGGGGGAGGAACGCCCCCTGTCTGTACCCGAACTGGAGCTGACCCAGTCCCTGAAGACCGGGGCACTCATCAGCGCGGCGGCAGAGATGGGCTGCATTCTGGCCGGTGGCACGAAGCAGCAGCGCGCGGCGGTGCGGGAGTATGCCCAGTGCATTGGCCGGGCGTTTCAGGTGCGGGACGATATGCTGGATGTGACCAGCACGGATGAGGAATTGGGAAAACCCATTGGTTCCGATGCGGAAAATGGGAAGACTACCTTTGTCACCGCCCTTGGTCTTGAGGGCTGCGCCGCCTTGGTGGAGCAGCTGACCCAGCAGGCGGTAGACGCGCTGAACGGATTTGAAGATCCCGGGTTTCACGTGTGGCTGGCCTACCAGCTGGCCGGGCGAAATCATTGACCGGGCACAAAAGAAAGATACTTCCATTGTGGAGGACAAGCTATGCTGACGGATCGGGAACTGGCGCAACTGAATATGCACCGGCTGACGGACGAGCACGCCTATAATCTGTGCGGACAGCTGCGGGAGAACCTGCTGCACCACGTGTCCCGCACCGGGGGACACCTTGCTTCCAATTTAGGGGCGGTGGAGCTGACGGTGGCACTGCACCGGGTGTTTGATCTGTCCCGGGATCGGCTGGTTTTTGATGTGGGACACCAGTGCTATATCCACAAAATGCTCACCGGTCGGGCCGACGTGATGGATACCATCCGCCAGTTCGGCGGCATTGCCGGTTTTCCCAAGCCGGGGGAGAGCGATACGGATGCGTTTATCGCCGGACACGCATCCAATTCCGTATCCGTAGCTTTGGGCATGGCTCATGCCCGGCGGGTGCTGGGGGAGGACTATCACGTGATGGCGCTCATCGGTGACGGCGCCCTTACCGGCGGACTTGCCTATGAGGGGTTGTCCAACGCCGGACAGAGCAAGGAAAACCTGCTGGTCATCCTCAATGACAACGGCATGTCCATTTCGGGCAATGTGGGCGGCGTAGCTCAGTACCTGTCCCGTCAGCGCCTCAAGCCCCAGTATCTGATGGTCAAGAAGTATTATCGCAAACTGATGTCTCTGACCTGGCTGGGCAAGAAATTTTATAAGCTGACCCACGGCATGAAACGGGGCATCAAACAGAGCTTGCTGCCCTGCAGCATGTTTGAAGATATGGGCTTTTCCTACCTTGGGCCGGTGGATGGGCATGATGTGAAAATGCTCACCCGGATGCTGGCCTATGCCAAGGAGAAGGAGGGCCCTGTGCTGGTGCACGTGCGCACCGTGAAGGGCAAGGGGTATCCCCACGCGGAGCGTACCCCTCACCGCTTCCACGGTGTTTCCCCCTTTGATGTGAAGACCGGAAAGCCGCTCAAGTCCGGAACGGACAGCTTTTCCGACACTTTCGGCCGCGCCCTGTGCGCGCTGGCCGGACGGGAACCCCGTCTTTGCGCCATTACTGCCGCCATGCGCAGTGGTACGGGGCTGGACGGATTTGCAAAGGAATTTCCTCATCGCTTTTTTGACGTGGGTATTGCCGAGGGACATGCCGTTTCCATGGCGGGCGGCATGGCAAAGCAGGGGGCGATCCCGGTGTTTGCGGTGTATTCCACATTTTTGCAGCGAGGCTACGATATGCTGCTGCACGACATAGCGCTGCAGAGACTGCACGCGGTGTTCGCGGTGGATCGTGCCGGCCTTGTGGGGGACGATGGGGAGACCCACCACGGCGTGTTTGACGTTGCTTATCTGGACAGCGTGCCCGGCATGACCGTGTTTGCTCCGTCCAGCTTTGCTGAGGTGGAGCACATGCTGGAGCGTGCCGTTCTGAACGAGGTAGGTCCGGTAGCGCTGCGCCTGCCCCGTGGCGGAGAAGGAAAATATACCGCTGACAGCGGGGGTGCCGCCGCCGTTGTATTGCGGGAGGGAACGGATCTGACTTTGGTCAGCTACGGTATTCTCATCAATCGGGCGCTGGAGGCGGCCGAGCGGCTGGCGCAGGATGGGATTTGTGCGGAAGTGGTGAAGCTGAACACCATTACGCCCCTTGACGCAGACCTTGTTTGCCGCAGTGTGAAAAAAACAGGTGTTTTGGTAGTGGCAGAAGATTGCGTGGAAGCGGGCAGTGTGGGTCAGCGGCTGTGCGCCGCTTTGAGCCGGGAGGAAGTCACCGCAAAAATAGTCCTTGTGAACGGCGGCGCGGACTTTACCGCCCATGGCAGTATCCCGCAGCTGGAGCGGCAGCTTGGACTGGACGCGGACAGCCTTTATCAATTGGGAAAGAAGGTGCTTGGTCGTGGCTAAAATGCGACTGGACGTGCTCATGACCGAGCGCGGTTTGGCCGAAAGCCGCCAGAAGGCACAGGCCATCATCATGTGTGGTCAGGTATATGTGAATGACCAGAAGCAGACCAAGGCGGGTGCGCCCGTCACCCCGGAGGATCGCATCGAGGTGCGGGGCAAGACCCTGGCCTACGTTAGTCGGGGCGGTTTGAAGCTGGAAAAGGCCATGAAGTGCTGGCCCATCGACTTAAATAATGCCATCTGTGCCGACATTGGCGCATCTACCGGCGGGTTTACCGACTGCATGCTGCAAAACGGCGCGAGCCGGGTGTATGCGGTGGATGTGGGCTATAATCAGCTGGACTACCGTCTGCGCACCGACCCCCGGGTGGTGTGTATGGAGCGCACCAACGCCCGCAACCTGTCTCCCGAGCTGATCGACTGTCCCCTTGATTTTGCGTCGGTGGACGTATCCTTTATTTCCCTTAATCTGATCCTGCCTGCTTTGCGCACGGTGCTCAAGCCGGATGCCCATGCGGTGTGTCTGGTCAAGCCCCAGTTTGAGGCGGGCAAGGACAAGGTGGGCAAAAAAGGCGTAGTCCGTGATCCCGCTGTCCATCTGGAGGTGCTGGAGCACTTCCTGGAGCACGCCAATAATGCCGGGTTTACGGTGCTGGACATGGATTTTTCTCCCATCCGTGGCCCGGAGGGGAATATTGAGTATCTTGGCTATCTCTGCGCCGGGACTGGGACCCCTTATGAAGGCGATTTGAAAGCTTTGGTGGAGCGGTCCCACGGCAAACTGGAGGAGGTGCAGGCATGCGAGTGATTTTAAGTTCCAATCCCTACCGGGACCGCGGTATGCGGGCGGCTCGACAGGCAAAAGAAATCTTGGAAGCGGCAGGGGTGGAGTGCGTATTCTGCCTGCCGTTTGAGCTGGGACAGGGTAGCCATATGGAGCTGCCCCGTGACCTGACCTTTTTGGATCAGCAGCAGGAACTGGCCCGGGCGGATATGCTTATTTGCTTTGGCGGAGACGGCACGCTGCTGCATGCGGCAAAGGACGCTACCATACATAACGTTCCCATTCTGGGCGTGAATATGGGAAGCGTGGGGTTCATGGCTGAACTGGAGGAGTCGGAACTGTCCAAGCTCTCTTTGCTGGCTGCCGGCCAGTACACAGTGGAACAGCGTATGATGCTGCGGGTACGCCTGTACCGGGGCAGACAGGTGGTGCTGGACGAGCTGGCGCTTAATGATGCCGTGCTGTCCAAGGGCTCCATCGGACGGGTGGCGGAGATGGATGTATCCGCTGACGGTGTGATCATCAGCCGGGTGACCGGTGACGGTGTGATCGTAGCCACCCCCACCGGCTCCACGGCTTATTCCATGGCTGCCGGAGGCCCCATTGTGGAACCGACATCGGATAATCTGGTGATTACCCCTGTGTGCGCCCATCAGCTTACTGCAAGACCCATGGTAGTGGCGCCTCAGCGCACCATCGCCATTCAGCTGCCCCGCAGAAGCCGCAAGAGCGTATACCTGTCCATGGACGGGGGTAAGGCAGTGCGCATCTCGGGCAGCGACCGGGTGGAAATTTGCCGGGCAGGAAGCCGCACACGACTGGTGCAGCTGGGCGACCGGAATTTCTATCAGCTGCTTAATCAGAAGCTGGGAGGGTAAACGCATGAAAGGAACCAGACAGGCCGAGATCCTTAAAATCATTGCCCAGACCGATGTGGAGACCCAGGAGCAGCTGCTGGATGAACTGCGCCGGCGGGGTTTTATCTCCACCCAGGCCACCATATCCCGGGACATTAAACAGCTGCATCTGGTCAAGGAACTGGCCGGTACCGGCCGCTATCGCTACACCCAGTCCGAGCGCAAGCATTCCCTTGACTTTGCCGGACGGCTGCGCACCATTTTCAAGGAGAGCGTCACCTCTTTTGACGTGGCGCAGAATATCGTGGTCATCAATACCATGCCGGGGCTGGCCTCCGCGGCCTGTTCGGCGCTGGACTCCATGGACATCGACCAGATGGTGGGCACGCTGGCGGGAGATGACACCGCCATTCTTATCATGCGCACCAATGACGCAGCCGCGGAATTCTGCAGCGAGATCCATAAGATGCTCAACTGATCGTAGGGGGGATACGGGATGCTTTCCCTGCTCCACATTGAGAATATTGCCGTCATCCAGTCGGCGGACATCCGGTTTGAGCCGGGGTTCAACGTGCTTACCGGTGAGACGGGCGCGGGTAAATCCATCGTCATCGACGCCATTGGCGCGGTGATGGGGGAGCGTACCAGCCGGGATCTGATCCGCACCGGAGCCAAGTCCGCCCGGGTCAGTGCCCTGTTTTGCCAGCTGCCTGCACTGGCGTGGTTTACCGAAAACGGCATCACCCCGGACGAGAACGGGGAGGTGCTGCTGGAGCGTGAACTGCAGGGGGATGGACGCAACCTGTGCCGGGTCAATGGCCGCCCCCTCACGGTGGCGCAGCTGAAAGAACTTGGGCAGCAGCTGCTGAATATCCATGGTCAGCACGACGGGCAGCAGCTGCTGGATCCGGCCTGTCATTTGGGCTATCTGGATCGCTTTGGACAAACCGAGCGGTTGCTGGCCGCTTACAGTGGGTGTTACAACACCCTGTGTGACCTGCGCCGTCAGCGCAGCAGTCTTGTTATGGACGAGGCGGAAAAAGCCCGGCGGGTGGACACGCTGACCTATCAGATCGCCGAGCTGGAGCGTGCGGAATTGAAGGCAGGCGAGGACGAGGAACTGGCCGCGCGGCGGGATCTGCTGCGCAACGCCGGGCGGATCATGGATGGGGTGGAGAGCGCCTTTTATGCCCTGTCCGGTGGAGACAGCGGCGAGGGCGCGCTGTCGTTACTTATGGGAGCGGAACAGTCGCTCAAGGATGCCGGGCGGTACAGCGATCAGCTGTCGGTGCTTGCGGAAACGGCAGTGGAGGTCCGCTGCGCGGTGGACGACCTGGCCGAACGGGTGCGGGATCTGCGGGACAGCTTCGATTTTTCCGGCGGAGAGCTGGATCGGATCGAAGGGAGGCTGGATGTGATCTACCGCCTGCAAAAAAAATACGGCGCCACGGTGGAAGATATGCTGGACTATCTGGAGCGCTGCCGCCGGGAGCTGGACGAGATCCAGTACGCCGACGACACCCTTGCCCGGTTGGAAGTGGAATTGCACGGTGCGCTGGACAAGGCACGGCAGAGTGCCAAGGCGCTGTCCGACGAGCGCAGGCAGGTTGCCCTTGGTTTACAGCAGCGCATTCAAAGCGAGCTGACCCAGCTGGATATGCCCAAGGTGCGCTTTGAAGTGGACTTTGCCCCCAAAACGGGGGAGGACGGTCTGGACGAGACGGGTATGGATCAGGTGCAGTTTCTCATGTCCGCCAACGTGGGAGAAGACCTCAAGCCCATCCACAAAATCGCGTCCGGGGGCGAGCTGGCTCGTATCATGCTGGCACTGAAAAATGTGTTGGCGGAAAACGAGGATGTATCCACGCTGGTCTTCGACGAGGTGGACACTGGCGTGTCCGGCCGAGCTGCCCAGAAGGTGGCACAAAAGATGGCGGACGTGGCCCGGAACAAGCAGGTGCTGTGCGTGACCCATCTGCCCCAGATTGCCGCCATGGCGGACAGCCATTTCTCCGTGGAAAAGGGGGAGATGGATGGGCGTACCTTCACTGCGGTGGAACCGCTCACCCGGGAGCGCCGCCGGGAGGAAATTGCCCGGCTGACCAGCGGCGATTTGATGACGGAAACCGCCCTGCAGGGGGCGGAGGAGATGCTGGCTCAGGCGGAGAAGTACCGCCTTGGACGGGAATAAGGAGGGACAGACATGGCGTTTGCATTGCTGCCCGTGGTGGCGGTGGGTGCGCTAGTGCTCGTTGCAGTGATTGGATTTATTATCCATCAAAGCCGATAAAAAGAAGGTTTGCTGTATATTGATCACTTGAGTACATGGTGCTATAATCAGTGCACTGTGCATTAGGAGGTATGTTCTATGGGTCGCTTTCCGGACGGAGCAAGAGTTTGCTTTGTGGGTGACAGCATTACCCACAATAATCGATATGTAGCCCACATCGTGGCCTATTACCGGAAGCATTTCCCCGAGGCCGGTGTGGAATTTTATAACTGCGGCACCTCGGGCGCCACCCTGCGGTGCACTCTGAACGGATTTGACGAGGACATTCGTCCCTACGATCCCACTCATGTGGTGCTGATGGTGGGGGTGAACGACTCCGGGCGTACGGCGCTGAACGACCCCCCCGAGAGCAAGTACGACGCCCTGTTGGAACGCTTTGAGACCTTCAAAAGCAGACTGAATACCCTGTGTGCCATGCTCGAAGAGATGGGGACGCAGCTGATCATCTGCACGCCGCCTCCTTACGGAGAGTATATGGAAAGCGAAGTGCCGCCTCTGCCCGGCGGCAGTGCCCTTTTGCTTGGTTATGCCGAGTATCTCAAGGCATTTGCTAAGGAGCACGGCTACCCCCTGTGCGATCAGCATACCAACATGACCCGGGCCATGCAGACGGAGACCATCTTCCGCCCTGACCGGGTGCATCCTCTGGAGCGGGGGCAGTATCATCTGGCTAAAGGCTTCCTCGCCTTTCAGGGCTTTGACCTGGGGGAGGAAAAAGAACTGCCTGCCGATGTGCGGGAATGGGACGAGCACATGGGCATGGTGCGCTCCATCTTCGCCGCGGAGCACTTTGTCATGCACGATGACTTCACCTCCACCGATGAGCAGCGTATTCAGGCCATCAGAGAGTGGCTGGAGCAGGAGAAGGATCGGCCTGATACCGACTACTACAAGATGCTTTACCAGAAGCATCAGCGCAACAAGCATGAGCAGCAGGAGCACATCCGCTTCTGTCTCGATTTTATGAAGAAGCGGAGCACTTGACAAAGAGCAAAATGCCCGTTATAATGCACACGTTACCGCGTTGAAGGGGACAAGTAGCCCGGCAGTCGCTGCACAGAGAGCCGTTCGCCTGGTGCAAGAACGGAGAGCGCCGCCGTGTGAATACGCCCCGGAGCAGCCGCCCGAACAGGCAACTCAGTAGGGTCGTGCCGGGAGCGCCCGTTACCGCGCCGGAGTGTGTCAGCACTCCCTGAGGTCCATTTCCGCGAGGGGTGGACGAACCAGAGGTGGTATCGCGTTCATTCGCCCTCTGTCCGACCGGACAGAGGGCGTTTTATTTGTTAAGGAGGCGGGAGAATGACCCAACAGCAAAAGGGAACCCTGTTTGTGTTCCTTGCATCCATTTGTTACAGCCTTGGCGGCATCTGCATGAAGGGTATTCCCTGGAACGGCATGGCTGTCAACGGAGGGCGCACCGCAATTGCTGTCGTGGTTATGGCCATTTATTTGTGGCTGACAAAACAGAAGCTGCGCTTTAACCGTTGGATTTTCCTTGGCGCACTGGCGGTGTCCTGCACCAACATTCTGTTTGCCGTTGCCAACAAGATGACCACGGCGGCCAATGCCATTGTGCTGCAATACACTGCCCCCATCTTTGTCGTCGTGCTGACTGCCATTTTCATGCACAAGCGGCCCGGCCGGCTGGACTTGGCGGCCTGCGTCCTGGTGTTTGGCGGTGTGCTGTGCTTCTTTGTGGAAAGCCTGTCCGGCGGCAGCCTGACAGGGGATATGCTGGCTTTGATTTCCGGCGTGACCTATGCGGTGGTTTTTATGCTCAACGACCTGCCGGATGGTGATGCCCTGTCGGCGGCCTTTTTCGGCCACGTTATCAGCGCTGCAGTGGGACTTCCGTTTGTATTGCAGGAAACGGACTTCGGCATCACCTGCGTGGTCAGCATGCTGTTGCTGGGTGTATTTCAGGTTGGCTTTGCCTTCATCTTCCTGGGTGAGGGACTGAAGACCACTCCTCCTGTTACGGCCAGCCTTGTTTCCGGGCTGGAGCCGGTGCTCAACCCCATTTTGGTGGCGCTGTTTTATCCGGGGGTGGATAAAATCGGTGTTGTTTCGTTGCTGGGCGCGGTGGTCGTGGTCGGCGGCGTGATTGGATATAACATTCTGCTGGCAAAGCAGGAGAAAAAAGCAGTTTGTAATTAATTTAAAATTCACATAAGGAGAATGAATGATGACTTGCTACGAAGAACTCAAAGCCCGCGGCCTGATCGCTCAGGTTACCAATGAGGAAGAGATTTCCAAGATGATCAACGAGGGCAAGGCCGTGTTCTACATCGGCTTTGACCCCACCGCCGATTCCCTGCACGTGGGTCACTTTATGGCTCTGTGCCTGATGAAGCGGCTGCAGATGGCGGGCAATAAGCCCATTGCCCTCATCGGCGGCGGCACCGCCATGATCGGCGATCCCTCCGGCCGCACCGATATGCGCTCCATGATGACCCGGGAGACCATCCAGCACAACTGCGACTGCTCCAAGGTGCAGATGGAGCGGTTTATCGAGTTTGGCGAGGGTAAGGCTCAGATGGTGAACAATGCCGACTGGCTGATGGATCTGAACTATGTGGACGTGCTGCGTGAGGTGGGCGCCTGCTTCTCCGTGAACAACATGCTGCGTGCCGAGTGCTACAAGCAGCGCATGGAGAAGGGTCTGTCCTTCCTGGAGTTTAACTACATGATCATGCAGTCCTACGACTTCTACTATCTGTATCAGAAGTACGGCTGCAACATGCAGTTCGGCGGCAACGACCAGTGGAGTAATATGCTGGGCGGTACGGAGCTGATCCGCCGCAAGCTGGAGAAGGACGCCCATGCCATGACCATCACGCTGCTGCTCAACTCCGAGGGCAAGAAGATGGGTAAGACCGCCTCCGGCGCAGTGTGGCTGGACCCCAACAAGACCAGCCCCTACGACTTCTATCAGTACTGGCGCAACGTGGGCGACGACGATGTGCTCAAATGCCTGCGTATGCTCACCTTCCTGCCTCTGGAGCAGATCGACGAGATGGACAAGTGGGAGGGCAGCCAGCTCAACCGCGCCAAGGAGATCCTGGCCTTTGAGCTGACCAAGCTGGTCCACGGCGAGGAGGAGGCCGCCAAGGCCGAGCAGGCCGCCAAGGCTCTGTTCGTGGGCGGTGGCGATATGTCCAATGTGCCTGCCACCCAGCTGACCGCCGACGATCTGACGGACGGCGCCATCGGTGTGCTGGACCTGCTGGTCAAGTGCGGCCTGGCTCCCTCCAAGAAGGAGGCTCGTCGTCTGGTGGAGCAGGGTGGCGTGGAGGTCAACGGCGAGAAGATTGCCGCCCCCACCGCCAGCTACGCTGCCGCTGACCTTGCCGGTGAGGGTCTGATGATCAAAAAGGGCAAGAAAGTTTACCACCGCGCCCAGATGGCGTAATTGACAGGTGAAACAATGGGCACGCCCGGAAACCGGGCGTGCCCTGCTTTTACCGAAGAATAGAAGTGCCGTGGTCGAGCACACTAATTGCTGCAAGGAAAAATTCTCGGAAAGCGGAGAATTACTCGGCTGGAAACGGTTGACAACGGGGCGGATCTGTGTTAAGATAACACTCGCCTTTGACTGGAGAGCGGTACGGAGAGATGTCCGAGCGGTTTAAGGAGCCGGTCTTGAAAACCGGTGACTCGAAAGAGCCGTGGGTTCGAATCCCACTCTCTCCGCCAATTTAATTTGTTTGATTTCTTTGACCTGCAGAAGTACCCAAGAGGCCAAAGGGGCTCCCCTGCTAAGGGAGTAGGCGGGTTAAACCGTGCGAGGGTTCGAATCCCTCCTTCTGCGCCAACAATAACGGCATCGACCGAATGGTCCGTGCCGTTATTGTTATCATAGGGTTTCGAAGCCCTATGGGGGGAGCGGTGTGACCCGTCTTGATTAAAGCCAGGCAAGGGGAGCGCGGTTGGAAACAGTATACTTGCATGATTGAGGGAGATAACCATGTCGGAAATTAAATTGCCAGAAAACTATTCGGATATAGTGGCTATGGCTTCCGAACCGCTAAAGGGCTATACGCTAGAGACTATGCGCGAAATACTTGCGCGGTATAACACGGATGACGCAGTAGCAGATATAATGGCGGCGGTCTCAAATAAGACCGGTTGGATCGGACATGATATCGGTGACCCGGAAAATGATGAAGAAATGAATGCGCGCATCATAGCAGAACATGATGCATGGTGGGCGCTGGAGAAGGAACTATATGCAGAAATCATTCGTCGGATAGAAGAAGAAAATCGGACGAAAGGCACTTCCTATGTGACCGGCGGAATAGGACTATATTACATCATAAAACCATTTATGGAGCGCAACGGATACCAAGATGGCGCAGGCTGGTGGATAAGGAAATGATAAGACAGCAGGAGTGTGGATATGCTCCTGCTGTTTTTATATGCAGACTTGACTTTCTTTTTGAAGGTGCTACAATGCTGATGATTGTGTAGAGAGGTTGTCCTGCTATTTATGGGCACCACGATGATAAGGGGAGAAACTATGACACCTTTTGAACTGTTTGCCCAGGCGGTGGGCATTGTGGCTATGGCCATCATTATTATTTCCTTTCAGCAGAAAACCCACAAAAAAGTGGTCACCTATCAGCTGCTTGGCTGTACGTTGTTTGCCGCCAACTTTTTTATGCTGGGTGCGCTGGTGGGTGCGTTTATGAATGTGGTCAGCATGCTGCGCGCGGTGGTCTATTCCAACAAGGAGAAGTTCCACGGCGACCACAAGGGCTGGCGGGCGGTGTTTATGGCGCTGTATGTGCTGGCCTATGTGCTGACCTTCGTTGTGTTCGGTACCCCCTTTACGGTTCGCAATGCCCTGTTGGAGCTGCTGCCGGTGATCGCCGCAGTGTGTACCACCATCGGCTTCAGCAGCGACAGCGCCAAGCTGGTGCGTCTGTTCGGTTTGGTGAACTCCCCCTGCTGGCTGATCTACAATTTGGCCAACTTTGCTTTGGGTGGTATCCTGTGCGAGGTGTTCAGCCTTTGCTCCATCTTCATTGGTATGTTCCGTCACGACCGCAAGCAGCAGAAGGTGTAACAAGAAAGGGAGTTGTCGTTATGATACGGAAACAGAATCTGCACACCCATTCCATCTACTGTGACGGTGCCAACACCCCTGAGGAGATACTGGACACGGCCATTGCAAAGGGGTTTGACTCCGTGGGCTTTTCCAGCCACTCCTATATGTACTTCTCAGATTGTATCCCCGACCGGACGCAGGAATACATCGCCCACATCAACCGTCTGAAAAAGGAGTATGAGGGTCGTATCAAGGTGTTTCTGGGTCTTGAGATGGATATGTACTCTATTGTGGACACCACACCCTTTGACTACCTCATCGGCTCAGTACATTTCCCTAAGGTGGGGGAGGAATTTCTGGACATGGATCGGGATGCCCATACGGTAAAAGGGCTGATCGACCGATACTTCGGCGGCGATGGTCTGGCTTATGCCAAAGCCTACTACGACACCCTGGCTCAGCTGCCCGACCATGGGAAATTTGACATTGTGGGTCATTTTGATTTGTTGGCCAAGCACTGTGAGAACGTGCGTTTCTTTGACGAAGAGTCCAGGCAGTACCGAGATTACGCCATCGGGGCGGCCGAGGCACTGGCGGGCAAGATTCCTTATTTTGAGGTCAACTCCGGTGCCATTGCCCGTGGCTATCGAACCACGCCATATCCCAATCCTTTCATTATCAAAGAGCTCAAGCGGCTGGGCTTTGGCGCAGTGATCACATCGGACTGCCACGACTGTACCAAGCTGGATCTGTATTTTGACGAAGCGGCGCAGTTGCTGCGGGAATGCGGATATAAGGAGCGCTTTGTGCTGACCGACGACGGCTTTGTATCCGTGCCGCTGTAAGAGCGACGATACACACGCAAAACACCCTGCACACAAGTTCTGCGTGCAGGGTGTTTGATGTTTTACATGCTACGACGGATCTGCTCCAGCGCGTTCTTTTCCAGTCGGGACACCTGTGCCTGTGAAATGCCGATCTCGCCGGATACCTCCATCTGGGTGCGCCCCTGATAAAAACGCAGATCAAGGATGTGCCGCTCCCGCTCAGTCAGTTGGTTCAAGGCATCCTTCAGGGCCAGATGCTCCAGCCAGTGCTCGTCGGTGTTTTTGGTGTCCTTTACCTGATCCATGACGCACAGGGTATCGCCGCTGTCGGAATACACCGGCTCGTACAGGGAGACCGGGGTGGTAATGGCGTCCAGAGCAAACACCACATCCTCGCGTTTGATATCCAAAAGCTGTGCGATCTGATCCAGCGTTGGTTCCCGCTGATGCTCGGAGATATAGGCCTCTTTGGCTTGCAGAACCTTGTAGGCGGTGTCCCGCATGGAACGGGAGACGCGCAGGGTGCTGTTGTCCCGCAGATAGCGCCGGATCTCACCGATGATCATGGGAACGCCGTAGGTGGAAAAGCGTACGTCCAGTTCGGTGTTGAAGTTGTCAATGGCCTTGATCAGACCGATGCAGCCCACCTGGAACAGGTCATCCACGTTTTCACCCCGGTTGACAAAGCGCTGGATGACCGACAGCACAAGACGCAGATTGCCGGCAATCAGCTGTTCCCGTGCCTGCATGTCCCCCTGCTTGACCCGCAGGAGCAACGCTTGTGTCTCTTCGTTTTTGAGTACCTTCAGCCTGGCGGTGTTCACCCCGCAGATCTCTACCTTGTTGTGCAAAAGCATACCTCCCGACCCGATACTGTATCCAGTATCTCCCTAAGCGGGGGTTTCATACGCCGGGAGAGAACAGGAAATTTTTTACCGTCAGACCGGTTTCGATGGAAACGGCAGGCGGAAACACACGGACGCGGGGAATATAGACTGGGTGTGGCTCATATGGATTGGGAAAGAGCGGAAAAAGGGGCGGTGTCATGCGGTCAAGGTTGGATGAGCTGAGGCTTAAAGAGGTCATCGGCGTGGCAGACGGCACGCGGTTTGGCTATGTGGGGGATGTGGATTTGGATCTGGACAGCGGGCAGATTGAAGCGCTGGTCATCCCGGGCAGGATGCGATTGTTTGGCTTGCTGGGCAGGGAGGAGGATGTTGTCATTCCCTGGCAGGCGGTGCGCCGGTTTGGGGAGGATATTATTCTGGTGGAACATGTGGCACTAAAACCGCAAAAGAACAGAAAAAAATGAAAAAGTGCTTGCTTTTTTCTTTTTAACGTGGTATTATACCAAAGCTTGATAACGGGTGTTCCTCTGCGGTGTGCCGGCCAAGAGTTGCGCGGCACGGAGAAAACCGGCATGAACGCCTATAAAACAGGAGGAAAAAGAAATGGATATCATGAAGGCTTTTACCCAGAAGTACCTGAAGGCTGAGGCTCCCGTGGCTCAGGTGGGCGACACCGTTCGCGTGCACATCAAGGTCAAGGAAGGCGCCCGTGAGCGTATCCAGGTGTTCGAGGGTACCGTGATCGCCAAGAAGCATGGCGGCATCGAGGAGAGCATCACCGTCCGCCGCGTTTCCTACGGCGTGGGCGTTGAGAAGGTGTTCCCCATCCACGCTCCTTCTCTGGAGAAGATCGAGCTGGTTCGTCACGGCAAGGTGCGCCGCGCCAAGCTGTACTACCTGCGCAACCGCGTTGGTAAGGCTGCCAAGCTGAAGGAAGCCCTGTAAGAAGCATGACGAAAAAGCAGCGTCGCAAGACGCTGCTTTTTTGCGTTTTCTTTCGTGGAAATTCCCGTTGGAAAATCCCGGGTTCTGTGATAGAATAACCGAAAAAGCACAGAGAAGGAGGGGTGTTCCATGAATATCCAATGGTACCCCGGACACATGACAAAAACTCGCCGCCAGATGGAAGCAGATCTGAAGCTGGTGGATATGGTGGTGGAGCTGATCGATGCCCGCATCCCCATTTCCAGCCGCAACCCGGACATTGACCAGTTGGTGGGGGAGAAGCCCCGGCTGGTGGTGCTCAACCGCTGTGATCAGGCGGACGCGGGTATGAATCGCATCTGGTCGGAATATTTTAAGGGGAAGGGCTATGCGGTGCTGGAGACGGATGCCAAGACCGGAACCGGCGTCAACCGCTTCTCCCAGGTCATTCAAACTGCCCTGAAGGACACCATTGCCCGGTGGAGAGAAAAGGGGCAGGTGGGTCGTCCGGTTCGGGCTATGGTGGTTGGCGTACCCAACGTAGGCAAATCCACCTTTATCAACAAGGTGGCAAAACGCAAGTCCGCCAAGGCGGGAGATCGTCCCGGCGTCACCCGAGGCAAGCAGTGGGTCAACATCGATGCCACCCTTGACCTGCTGGATACCCCCGGTATCCTCTGGCCCAAGTTTGAAGATGAACAGACCGGCCTGCATCTGGCCTTTACCGGCGCGGTAAAGGATGACATCATGGATGTGGAAACCCTGGGTTGCCATCTCATGGCGCTCATGGCTCGCCGTTATCCGGACAATCTGATGGCCGCTTATAAGCTGACCGTCCTGCCCGAGCGGGAGGACGAGGAAAACGACATTGCTTACGGCTACCGCCTGCTGCAGGCAGCTGCCCAGAAGCGGGGTATGCGCATCTCTGGAGGAGAGTTTGACACCGAGCGGATGGCCCGGGTGTTGCTGGACGAATACCGGGGCGGCAAACTGGGGCGGTTCACATTGGAGACACCGGAGGAGGTGGCTGAACGTGGCTGACACCTCTTTGTGGGAATTTGAAGAAAAGTACCGTGCTTTGGGCATGAACGCTGTGTGCGGCTGTGACGAGGCGGGAGCCGGACCCCTGGCTGGGCCGGTGTATGCCGCCGCCGTTATCCTGCCTTTTGGGGTGGACATCCCCGGACTGAATGACTCCAAAAAGCTGACCGAGAAAAAGCGGGAGCAGCTGTTTCCCGTCATCAAGGAAGTGGCTGTGGCGTGGGCGGTGGCCAGCGTGGACGCGGAAGAAATCGACCACACAGACATTCTCAGCGCCCGGATGAAGGCCATGCAGCTGGCCATGGATGCCTTGTCGGTCAAGCCGGACATGGCATTGATCGACGGTAACCGGGACGCGGGGCGCACCGCCCGCATCACCACGCCCCATGAACTGATCGTGAAAGGGGACAGCCGCTCGGCCAGCATTGCCGCGGCCTCCGTGCTGGCCAAGGTCAGCCGTGACCACTGGATGGAGGACATGGCCAAGGAATATCCCCAGTACTGTTTTGAGCAGCACAAGGGCTACGGAACCAAGCTGCACTACGACATGCTGCGCGAGCACGGCATCAGCCCCATCCACCGCCGCAGCTTTCTGAAAAACCTGTGAGCGGGGGAGAGAGGCGGCTGCTGGGCCGCTGGGGTGAGGAGCAGGGCGCGCGGTTCCTGCGCCGGCACGGTTTTCGTGTACTGGAGGCGGGGTGGCAGTGCCGCTTTGGTGAGATCGATCTGATCGCGCAAAAGGGCGGCTATCTCTGCTTTGTGGAGGTCAAGCTGCGTAAGGATGACCGGTTTGCCCAGGCCAGAGAGTTTGTTGACCGGCACAAGCAGCAGCGCATCCGTACCAGCGCGCAGATGTATCTGACCCAGTATCCCACCGATCTGCAGCCCCGTTTTGATGTGCTGGAGGTCTATGCCCCCGAGGGGATAGACACCCTGAAACCAAAGATCGTTTTGCTTGAAAACGCGTTTGAATAAGGAGGAAGCAAGATGATCCCTCTGTTTGATGCCCATTGCGATACACTGAGCTATCTGCTGAACCGCCCGGAGGACACGCTGCTGCGAAGCGGCGGGCAATGGGACTTGGAGCGGCTGGCATGCTATGCCCCCTGCGCCCAGTTTTTCGCTGTGTTCGCTGACGGAGCAGAGCCGGGGGCTCCCATGTGGGAGCGGTTTGTGGAGCAGGTCGGGCTGTTTGATCGGCTGATGGAGCGGTACGCAGACCGTATCGCCCCTTGCCGCAATTCCGCACAGGCGGAGCAGGCGACGCAGCGGGGGAAGGTGGCGGCGTTCCTGTCCGTAGAAGGAGGGGAATTGCTGGACTGCGATCCGGAAAAGCTGTGCGCTGCCCGGGATATGGGGGTTCGTGCGGTCAACCTCACGTGGAATCACGCCAATGCCCTGTCCGGTTCCAACAAGGAAGAACCGGAGCGGGGGTTGAGCCTGCGGGGACGGGACTTTGTGTGCCGGATGCGGGAACTGGGTATGCTCATCGACGTGTCTCATTTGTCCGACCGGGGCTTTTGGGATGTGATGGAGGTTGCGCCCGGACCGGTCATTGCCACCCATTCTAACGCCCGGTCGGTATTTTTTCATACAAGAAACTTGACCGATGAACAAATAACTGCCATAATAAAAGGCCGAGGTGTGATCGGTCTGAACCTGTACGAAGTCTTTGTAGGTACGCCGCCCACCTGTGTGGACACAGTGATCGCCCATCTGGAGCGGATGCTGGAGCTGGGCGGGGAGGAAACCGTGGCTCTGGGCGGTGACTGGGATGGCGCGGATCCCCTTGCGGGGGGCTTTACGGACGTTTCCCACTGGAAGCGGCTGTACGATGCGCTGCTGTGCCGAAACTACCCCGAAAAACAGATACAAAACCTGTTTTACAACAATATGATGAGGATCGTGAGAGAAGTATGCGATACATAAGCACAAGAGATGCCGGCATTGACTACACCGCGGCTCAGGCCATTGCCCAGGGATTGTCCCGGGACGGCGGCCTGCTCACCCCGGTATATATGCCCAAGCTGCCCAAAAGCGCGCTGCACGACCTGTGCGGCATGTCTTACCAGCAACGGGCGGTGTATGTGATGAGCCTGTTTCTGGACGGGTTTTCCACCCAGGAGCTGAGCACGTTTGCCGCCCGAGCCTACGGACCGGACAAATTTGACACCCCTGCCGTGGCGCCTGTGCACACGCTGGAGGATGGTTTGCACTGTCTGGAACTGTGGCACGGCCCCACCTGCGCCTTTAAGGACATGGCGCTGCAGATGCTGCCTCACCTGCTGACCGCCTCCCTGACCAAGACGGAGGAGGAGAAGACCGTCTGCATTCTGGTGGCCACTTCCGGCGATACCGGAAAGGGCGCGCTGGAAGGCTTTAGAGACGTGGAGCGCACCCGTATCCTGGTGTTCTATCCCAAGGACGGCGTGTCCGCCATCCAGGAGCTGCAGATGAACACCCAGGAAGGGGAAAATGTGGGCGTGTGCTCGGTCATCGGCAACTTTGATGATGCCCAGACCGGCGTGAAAAAGCTGTTCTCCGATGAAGGGCTGCGGGAGGAACTGGCTCAGCGTGGCTACTTCCTGTCCTCTGCCAACTCCATCAACTGGGGACGGGTGCTGCCCCAGATCGTCTACTACATTTCCGCCTACTGCGATATGGTGCGTGACGGGAAGATTGCCATGGGTGATACGCTGAATGTGTGCGTGCCCACGGGTAATTTCGGCAACATTTTGGCCGCCTACTATGCCAAGGAGATGGGTGTGCCTCTGGGCAAGTTGATCTGCGCGTCCAACAGCAACAACGTGCTCACCGACTTCCTCACCACCGGCGAGTATGACCGCAACCGCACCTTCTATAACACCATGTCTCCCTCCATGGACATTCTCATTTCCAGCAATCTGGAGCGTCTGCTCTACGCCGTCACTCAGTCGGACGAAGAGGTGCGCGGCTACATGGAGCAGCTCAATGCCACCGGCCGCTATCAGGTCAGCGACAAGGTGAAGACCTGCATTGGGCATCATTTTGCCGCCGGCTGCTGTGACGACGCCAATACCCAGCGTGTGATCGGTCAGGTCTATGAGAAGTACGGCTATCTCATTGATCCCCACACCGCGGTGGCCTTTGACGTGCTGGCTCAGTACCGCGCCGCCACGGGGGATGACACGCCCGCTCTGGTGGTGTCCACCGCCAGCCCCTTCAAGTTCTGTGACAATGTGCTGGGTGCCCTGGGACAGGAGCAGATCGCCGAGGGTCTTTCTGTGCTGGATCAGCTGACCGATGTCACCGGCCTTGCCGCCCCTGCGCCTCTGGCCGGCTTGAAGGAGAAGACCGTCCGCTTCGACCGCTTCGTGGAGAAGGAGAAGATGGTGGACATGGTACTGGAGATGCTGGACTGACATGGCATTGTACGCCATTGGAGATACCCATCTGTCCCTGAACAGCAACAAGTCCATGGAGGTGTTCGGGCCCGGTTGGGAGGACTATGTGGAGCGGCTGTGCAAAGGTTTTGCGGTGGTAGGTGAGCAGGACACGGTGGTGCTGTGCGGTGATTTGTCCTGGGGCATGTCCCTGGAGGAATCCCGGGAGGACTTCGCTTTTCTCAACTCCCTGCCCGGAAAGAAGCTGCTGCTCAAGGGAAACCACGACTACTGGTGGACCACCGCCAGCAAGATGAACGCCTTTTTTGCGGAAAACGGCTTTGATACCCTGTCTATCCTGCATAACAACTGTGCCCTGTACGGGGAGGTAGCCCTGTGCGGCACCCGGGGCTGGTTTTATGAGGAAGAACGGGGCGAACACAGTCAGAAGATCTTTGATCGGGAATTGATCCGGCTGGAGGCTTCCCTCAAGGCGGCAGGGGAGCGGGACAAGCTGTGCTTTTTCCACTACCCGCCCATGTGCCTTGGATTTCGCTGTGACCCGATCATCGAGCTGATGAACCACTACGGTGTGACCATCTGCTGTTACGGGCATCTGCACGGGGTGAGTCACCGGTTTGCTGTGTCGGGAAAACACGGTGAAATCGATTATAAATTCGTCGCAGCCGATTTTTTGGGGTTTCAGCCGGAAAAAATTTGCGATTAACCCCTAAAAACGGTAAATTTTAACTGGAAATATGGGAAGAAATCTGTTAAAATAAATGAGTTAAAGCAAATGGCGCGGAAAAATGGAAAAGAATGGATACCAAACGCGCCGACAGGAGGAAAAGAACATGAACGTCACCAGTGTAGAGAAAAAGGAAAAGAGCACGGTCGAGCTTGTCATCGAGGTGGGCGCCGAGGAATTTGAGGCTGCGGTGCAGAAGGTCTATCTGAAGACCCGCAACAGCATCAACGTGCCCGGCTTCCGCAAGGGCAAGGCTCCCCGCAAGATCATCGAGAGCATGTACGGCTCCGGCGTGTTCTATGAAGATGCCATCAATGAGCTCTATCCCTCCGCCTATGCTGAGGCGGTTGCCCAGCAGAAGCTGGATGAGGTGGGTTACCCCAAGATGGAGATCGTCAGCGTGGGCAAGGAGGGTTTCACCTTCAAGGCCATCGTCTCCGTGCGTCCCGAGGTCAAGCTGGGCGCTTACAAGGGTCTGACCGCCGTGAAGGAGACCGCCAAGGTCACCGCCAAGGACGTGGATGAGGAGCTCAAGCCCTACATTGCCCGTGCCACCCGACTGGTGGAGGTCAAGCGCAAGGCCAAGAAGGGTGACACCGCGGTCATCGACTTCGAGGGCTTTATGGACGGCAAGCCCTTTGAGGGCGGCAAGGGCGAGAACTACGCTCTGGAGCTGGGCTCCGGTGCCTTTGTTCCCGGCTTTGAGGAGCAGGTCATCGGCATGAAGACCGGCGAGGAGAAGGAGATCAACATCACCTTCCCCACCGACTACGTGGCCGATCTGGCCGGCAAGGACGTGATCTTCAAGGTCAAGGTCAACGAGGTCAAGGAGTCCGTCAAGCCCGAGCTGGATGACGAGTTTGCCAAGGATGTGTCCGAGTTCGACACCCTGGAGGCTCTGAAGAAGGATCTGGAGGACAAGCTGGTCAAGCGCCGCGAGGAGAAGGCTCAGCGCGACTTTGAGGAAGCCATCATCGAGCAGCTGATCTCCAACATGGAGGCCGACATCCCCGAGACCATGATGGATGTCCAGGTGGACAAGATGATGGACGACTTTGCTTCCCGCATCAGCGCCCAGGGCATGAAGCCGGAAGAGTACCTGCAGATGATGGGCATGAACGTGGAGATGATGCGCGCCAGCGCCCGTCCCAATGCCGACAAGCAGGTCAAGGTGGAGCTGGCTCTCAACGCCGTTGCCCAGGCCGAGAAGTTTGAGATCACCGACGAGGAGATCGAGGCTGAAATCACCCGTTTGGCCGAGCAGTACAAGCTGGATGTGGCTCAGGTCAAGCAGGCTGTTGCCGGCGCTGACCTTGCCCAGGATCTGAAGCTGAAGAAGGCCTCTGACTTCGTGTTTGCCAATGCCAAGGCCGGTAAGAAGAAGGTTGCCGCCAAGAAGACGGACGAGGCTAAGGAAGAGATTGCCGAGGAGATTAAGCCCGCCAAGAAGCCGGCCGCCAAGAAGACCGCAGCCAAGGCCGAGGGTGAGGACAAGCCTGCTGCCAAAAAGCCTGCCGCTAAAAAGCCTGCGGCCAAGAAGACCGAGGACGGCGAGGCCAAGCCCGCCGCCAAGAAACCCGCTGCCAAGAAGCCTGCGGCGAAGAAGACCGAGGAATAATATTCCTCGCCGGGGGCATACTGTTAGGACAGATTTGGCCCGGAAGGAGAATTACCAATGAGTTTTATTCCTTATGTAGTGGAGCAGACCAACCGGGGAGAGCGTTCTTACGACATTTTCTCCCGCCTGCTCAATGACCGCATCATTTTCCTGTCGGAAGAGGTGAATGACACCACCGCCAGCCTTGTGGTGGCGCAGCTGCTGTACCTTGAGGCGCAGGATCCGGACAAGGATATCCAGTTCTACATCAACAGTCCCGGCGGTTCTGTCACCGCTGGTATGGCCATCTATGACACCATGCAGTATATCAAGTGCGACGTATCCACCATCTGCATCGGTATGGCGGCCAGCATGGGCGCGTTCCTGCTGGCGGCCGGCACCAAGGGCAAGCGGCTGGCGCTGCCTAACGCGGAGATCATGATCCCCCAGCCCTCGGCCGGTACTCAGGGTCAGGTCCCCGACATGGCCATCCATCTCAAGCGTCTGGAGATCATCAAGCAGCGCATGAACCATATTCTGTCCGAAAACACCGGCAGAACACTGGAAGAGGTCACCGCCGACTGCGAGCGTGACAACTTCATGACCGCCCAGCAGGCCATGGAATATGGCCTGGTTGACAGGGTGATCGAGAAACGATAATCAGCCGGGGAGTGGAGGCAGATCCTGCCTCCACTCCTTTGAGCGATGAGGTGTTCGTATGTCAAAAAACGATGAGATGAAGCAAAACCGCTGCTCCTTCTGCGGCAAGCGCCCCGAGGATGTGGAGCGCATGATCGCAGGCCCGGGTGTGTACATTTGCAACGAGTGTGTGGATCTGTGTCTTGGTGTGCTGGGACGTGAGGACGAGCAGCGTCAGACGCAGCCGGTTACCCTGCAGGCTCCCGACCATCTGCCTACCCCCCGTGAGATCAAGGAGTATCTGGATCAGTATATCATCGGACAGGAACAGGCCAAGCGGGCGCTGTCCGTTTCGGTGTATAACCACTATAAACGTATCTACTATGGCGGCGGGGAGGACGTGGAGCTGCAGAAAAGCAATATCCTGCTCCTTGGCCCCACCGGCTGCGGCAAGACATTGTTTGCCCAGTCTCTGGCTCGCATTCTGAATGTGCCCTTTGCCATTGCGGACGCCACCACCCTGACCGAGGCCGGTTATGTGGGCGACGATGTGGAAAACATCCTGCTGCGGCTGGTGCAGGCGGCGGATTTTGACGTGGAGCTGGCCGAGCGGGGCATCATCTATATCGACGAGATGGACAAGATCGCCCGCAAGAGCGAGAATACCTCCATCACCCGTGATGTGTCCGGCGAGGGCGTGCAGCAGGCTCTGCTGAAGATTTTGGAGGGCACCGTTGCCAATGTTCCCCCTCAGGGCGGGCGCAAGCACCCCCATCAGGAGTTCATCCAGATCGACACCAGCAACATCCTGTTCATCTGCGGCGGTGCTTTTGAAGGGATCGAAAAGATCATCGAAAACCGCCTGGACCGCAAGAGCATGGGCTTCGGTGCCGATATCCAGAGCAAGAAGGAACGCAACGTGGGCGAGGTTCTCAAGGAGATCCAGCCTCAGGATCTGCTCAAGTTCGGCATCATTCCCGAGCTGGTGGGTCGTCTGCCTGTGATCACCACGCTGCAGTCTCTGGATAAGGAGCAGATGGTGCGCATTCTGACTGAGCCGAAGAACGCGCTGGTCAAGCAGTACCACAAGCTTATGGAGTACGATGAAGTGGAGCTGGACTTCCAGCCCGAGGCGCTGGAGGCAGTGGCGGAACGGGCGGTGGAGCGCAACATCGGCGCCCGCGGTCTGCGCGCCATTCTGGAGGAGGTCATGCAGTCGGTCATGTTCGATGTGCCCTCCGATCCCTCCATCACCGGTGTGGTCATTACTCCGGAAAGTGTCCGGGGCGAGGGAGAGCCGATCATCACCCGCGATGTGCTGCCCGCAGCCGGCGCAGATGAGACGCGTGCTCAGTAAACGCGAACCTTTTCACGCACCGCAGAGCACGCTGTGACCTGCGGTGCGTTTTAACTTATTCCCGAGAGGAAGTGAATTGCCATGCAAAAGGTTGAAATGATCGTGACTCTGCCCGCTGTGGCGCTGCGCGGTCTGACGGTGTTTCCCAACACCATGATCCACTTTGATGTGGGTCGCAAGCCCTCTATTCAGGCGTTGGAAAAGGGCATGAAGGACAACAGCACCGTCTTTCTTGTGCCCCAGATCGATCTGACTGTGGAGGAGCCGGAGCAGGAGGACCTGTATCCGGTGGGCACGATTTCCACGGTCAAGCAGATCCTGCGCATGCCCGGAGACAACATCCGGGTGCTGGTGGAGGGTGTTGCCCGTGGTCGGTTGATGCAGGTGCAGCAGACCAAGCCGTACATCGTTGCCGCTGTGGAGGAGATCCCTGCCCAGCAGCCCACCCGCAACAGCCCCCGTACCGAGGCGCTCATTCGCAGCACCTACGAGTTGTTTCAGCACTATGTGGAGGTCGGCCCCCAGATGTCCCCCGACCTGCTGATCAACATTCTGGCCAGTGACGATCCCGGCTACATTGCCGACTTCGTTGCCCAGAATATTGCCCTGCGCAACGACGACAAACAGGCCGTTTTGGCCGAACTCAAGCCGGTGCGCCGACTGGAAAAGCTGCACAAGCTGCTCTCCCGTGAGGTGGAGATTTTGGCGCTGGATCAGGAGATTCAGACCCGTGCCCGGGATCAGATGAATGACAACCAGCGTGACTATTATCTGCGTGAGCAGATGAAAGCCATCCAGAACGAACTGGGAGAAGGGGAAAATGCCGACAGCGAGCTGGCCGAGTATCGGGACAAGATCGCCAAAGCGGATCTGCCCGATGAGGTGCGTGAGAAGCTGAACAAGGAACTGTCCCGCCTTGCCAAGCAGCCATTTGGCTCTTCTGAAGCCACGGTGATGCGCAACTATCTGGACGTGTGTCTGGATCTGCCCTGGGGCAAAAAGACCCGGGAGCGGATCAGCGTGGAAAGCGCCCGGAAGGTGCTGGACAAGGATCATTTCGGCATGGACAAGGTAAAGGAGCGCATCCTGGAGTTCCTGGCAGTCAAGCAGTTGGCTCCGGAGCTGAAGGGGCAGATCCTGTGTCTGGTTGGCCCTCCCGGTGTAGGCAAAACGTCCATTGCCATGTCGGTGGCTCGTGCCCTGAACCGAAAGCTGGCCCGCATTTCTCTGGGCGGCATCAGCGATGAAGCGGAGATCCGGGGGCACCGCAAGACTTACGTGGGCGCCATGCCCGGACGAATTTTGTATGCCATTGAGCAGGCGGGTTCTTCCAATCCGCTGCTGCTGCTGGACGAGATCGACAAGCTGGGTCACGACCACCGGGGCGATCCGGCCTCCGCACTGCTGGAGGTGCTGGACGCAGAGCAGAATTCCACTTTCCGGGATCACTTTGTGGAGCTGCCCTTCGACCTGTCTGACGTGCTGTTTATTACCACAGCCAATACCACCTCCACCATACCCAAGCCGCTGTTGGATCGCATGGAGGTCATTGAGCTGTCCAGCTATACTGACGAGGAGAAACTGCAGATCGCCCGGCGTTATCTGCTTCCCCGACAGATGAAGCGCCACGGTGTTCGCCCGGCGCAGCTGCGTGTGTCTGACCCGGCGATCCGCCAGATTATCAGCGCCTATACCCGGGAGTCCGGTGTGCGTGTGCTGGAACGGGAACTGGCTGCTCTATGCCGCAAGGCGGCCATGCAGCTGGTGTCCGGCGACGTGAAACGGATCGACGTTACCGGGGACAATCTCAAGCCTTGGCTGGGAGTGCCCAAATATCACCCGGAGCGTCAGGTGCTGGAGGAGCGCGTGGGCGTGGTCAACGGCCTTGCCTGGACCAGTGTAGGCGGAGAACTGCTGGAAGTGGAAGTGAACGCCGTGCCCGGTACGGGCAAGGTGGAGCTGACGGGCAATTTGGGTGACGTGATGAAGGAGTCCGCCCACGCGGCGCTGACCTTTATCCGCAGCCGAGCTGACCAGTTGGGTGTGCCAAAGGACTTTTACAAGACGCTGGACATTCACGCCCACTTCCCGGAGGGCGCGGTGCCCAAGGACGGACCCTCCGCCGGTATTGCTATCACTACCGCCATGGTGTCCGCTCTCACCGGACGCCCGGTGCGCCGGGGCATTGCCATGACAGGTGAGGTGACCCTGCGCGGGCGTGTGCTGCCCATCGGAGGACTGAAAGAAAAGACCATGGCCGCCCTGCGCAACGGGGTTCGCACCGTTATCATCCCCGCCGATAACGAGAAAGATCTGGAAGAGATCGACCAGACCGTTCGCGCTGCTCTGCAATTTGTCACGGTGGAGCAGGCCGACCAGGTGCTGGCCTATGCCCTTGCCCCCGCGCCGGAGCAGGAGGAACTGTGTCCTCAGCCGGACAGCTGTCTTGCCCTGGAGGGGAAAAAGGCGGATGCCTCCGTCAGCCTGAAGCAGTGAGGAGGGGAAGTATGCCCATCAATCTGCAAAACGCGGACTTTGTCCGCTCTGCGGTCAACCGGAAAGACTTTCCACGGGACGGCATGGTACAGGTGGCCTTTGCCGGGCGCTCCAACGTGGGCAAGTCCTCGGTGATCAACCGCCTGCTCAACCGCAAGAATTTTGCCCGTGTGGGGGCGGCACCCGGTAAGACCATCCACATCAACTATTTCCGCATTGATAAGGCGTTTTATCTGGTGGATCTGCCCGGGTACGGCTACGCCAAGGTGTCCAAGGGCGAACGGAATCGCTGGGGGCGGCTGATGGAGGAATACTTCGCCGACCCGGAACTGATGACTCTGGGTGTGATGATCGTGGATTCCCGGCACAAGCCCACCGCCGACGACTGCACTATGGCTCAGTGGTACAAGGATGCGGGGCGACCCTTTGTTGTGGTGGCCAACAAGCTGGACAAGCTGAAAAAAAGCGAGATCGAGCCCAATTTGCAGCAGATTCGCCAGACCCTGGAACTGGATGAGAACGTAGAGCTGATCCCCTTTTCCGCGGAAAAGGGGACGGGGCGGCAGGAGCTACTCAACCTCATCTTTGCCCACGTGGAGCAGGGCAAAGGGGCACAATAGGTAAGAGAAGGACCGGACGTGGAAACGTCCGGTCTTTTCTGTCGAAAATGTAATTACGCCATTGAGTATTTGACAAAAATGTGCTAAAATATTTTGATCATACGTAAACTGAGACAGTATACGGTTTGAGGTGTTTTAGATATGATGAGAATCGTTGTTTTGGCGGGCGGACTGAGCCCGGAACGCAATGTTTCCCTGTCCTCCGGAGCCAAGGTGTGCCAGGCCCTGCGCGAGCGCGGACACCGGGTGGCGCTGGTGGATATGTATTTTGGTACACAGGGACGGGACGTGCAAACGGCTGAGCAGCTGTTTGACGCTCCCATTCCGGAGCACTTCTGCAGCGTATCCGCACAGGCTCCCGACCTTGCGAAGGTTCGTGCCGAGCGTGTGGACGGGTCGGCCAGCCAGTTTGGTCCCGGTGTGCTGGAGCTGTGCCAGATGGCCGATTGCGTATTTTTGGCTTTGCACGGCACCTGCGGCGAGGATGGCCGCGTACAGGCTGCTTTTGACCTGTTGGGCATCCCTTACACAGGAGCGGGCTATCTGGGCAACGCCATCGCGCTGGACAAAGACCTGACCAAGCGGTTGGTAGCGAATCATCCCGATGTGATCACTCCCGCGTGGGAGACGGTGGACTGTACCCGGGAGGATGCGCAGGCGATCATCGCGCGCACCAAGCTGCCCGTGGTGGTCAAGCCGCTGGCCAGCGGCTCGTCCATCGGCGTACACATCGCCCGCACCGAGCAGGAGCTGCGCCATGCACTGGAACAGAGCCGGAAGCTGGGCGGACGCACCGTGTTGGAGCAGTTTGTCCAGGGACGGGAGTTCTCCATGGCTGTGTTGGAGGGCAAGGCGCTGCCTGCCATCGAGATTATCCCCAAGCAGGGCTTTTATGACTATGAAAACAAGTATCAGGCCGGAGCGGCGGAAGAGGTCTGTCCCGCTGATATTCCCCAGGAGTGGGAGCGCCGTATGGCTCAGGGTGCGCAGGCTGTGTTTGACACGCTGGGGCTGAGCGTCTATTCCCGGGCGGATTTTATTGTCACTGCGGACGGAACGCCCTATTTTCTGGAGATCAACACCCTGCCCGGCATGACCCCCACCAGCCTTGTGCCCCAGGAGGCTGCGGTGGTTAGTATCGGGTACGAGGAACTGTGTGAGCGGATCATTCTGGCCTCGTTGGAGGCAAGAAAAGGAGAGCAGGCATGGAACGATTGACCTTGGGCGAAGTGCTGCGTGCGGTAAACGGTACGCTGCTGGGAGCGTTTACGGATGAAAATGCCCCGGTGGACGGAGTAAGTACCGACAGCCGCACCGTTCGGCCCGGAGAGCTGTTCGTCCCCCTGACCGGAGAGCGCTTTGACGGCCACGCCTATATCAATATGGCGCTGGAAAACGGCGCGGCGGGCTGCTTCACCGCCCGGGAGCGGGAGAGCTATCTGCCCGGAAAATTCTATATCAAGGTGGCGAGCCCCCTGCGGGCCTTGCGGGATCTGGCTGCCTATTATCGCACCAAGTTTCCCATTCCGCTTGTTGGAGTGACCGGCAGTGTGGGCAAGACCCCCACCAAGGAAATGGTGGCGGCGGTGCTGTCCACCCGGTACAAGGTGCTGAAAACCGAGGGGAATCTGAATAGCCGCGAAGGTATGCCCCTGATGCTGCTGCGGCTGGACAGCAGCCATGAGATCGCAGTCATCGAAATGGGGATGAGTCAGGCGGGGGAGATCGAATACCTGTCCCGGGCGGCATGTCCCGACGTGGCCATCATCACCAACGTGGGGGACGCCCACATTGAAAATCTGGGCAGCCGGGAGAATATCCTCAAAGCCAAATGTGAAATCTTCCGCCACCTCAAACCGGATGGACTTGCCATACTGGACGGTGACGATGAGCTGCTGGCCGGGCTTTCAGGCACGCTGCCCTTTGAAACGGTGTATTGCGGCGCGGGCGACCATTGCAGCTTCCGCGCGAAGAATATCCGCAGTGGGGAGGGAACGACCCTGTGCACTGCCCACACCCCGGCGGGGGAGATGGATCTTTCCATTCCCGCTCTGGGTCAGCATATGATCTACCCGGCGCTGTTTGCCGCCGCCGTGGGCAGCCGCTTTGGGCTGACCCGGGAGGAAATTTGCAGGGGTGTGGAGCAATTTCAGCCTACAAAAATGCGCATGAACATGTTGCGCCGGGGCAATAATATCACCATTTTGGACGATGCCTATAATGCCAATCCCCAGTCCATGCGTGCGGCCATCGGTGTGCTTTCGGAAAGCCGCAGCACATTTAAGATGGCGGTGCTGGGTGATATGTTTGAACTGGGCAGCCTTGCTCCCATGCTCCACATAGGTGTGGGGGAGTTTGTGGGGCGGTCCGGTGTAGATTGTCTGGTGGCGGTGGGCGAAATGGCCGTTCATATTGCCGATGCGGCGGAAAAGGCCGGTGTTCCCGCTGTGTTCCGCTGCCCGGACAAGGGAAGTGCCATCCCTGTTCTCAAGGAGCAGCTGCGTCCGGACAGCACCGTACTGGTCAAGGCCTCCCGTGGCATGGCCATGGAAGAATTGGTGGACTACATCAAGCAGATCACCACGGAAGAATAAGGCCGGGGATTCCCCCGGGAAAGAGCAAGAGCTATGATTGAGATTTCGGTCAAGGATCTCGTGAAGGAGTACGAGGTCGGCAATCGAATACTGGATGGTCTGTCTTTCCAGGTAGATACCGGAGAACGGGTGGGGCTGCTGGGCAAAAACGGCAGCGGAAAGACCACGGTGTTCCGGATCCTCACCGGGGAAGTGGACTACGACGAGGGCGATGTGATGATCGCGCCCGGCAAGCGGCTGGGGCTGATCTCCCAGATCCCGGTTTACCCTGTCGGCCATACCGTGGAGGACGTGCTGGATACCGCCTTTGTCCGGCTCAAGCAGATGGAACGGGAGCTGGAGCAGTTGGCGGAGCAGATGGGCAGCGGAAACGACCCCGCTGTGCTGCGTCGGTATGACAGCTTGACCGCTGCCTTTGAAGCGGGCGGCGGTTATGACACGGACACGCGCAAGAACAAGGTGTGCAGCGGTCTTGGCATTCCCCAGACCATGCGTGAGCAGTTGTTCGACGCCCTGTCCGGGGGGGAAAAGACCCGGGTCAATCTGGCGCGGCTCATTCTGGAGGACACAGACGTGCTCCTGCTGGACGAGCCAACCAACCACTTGGATCTGCACGCGGTGGAGTGGCTGGAGGAATACCTGTCCCGGTTCAAGGGGACGGTGCTGGCCATTTCCCACGACCGCTATTTCCTTGACCGGGTCGTTACCCGGGTCATCGAGATACAGGACGGCAAGGCGGAGTTTTACGCCGGGAACTATTCGTTCTACGCCGTGGAAAAAGAGCGCCGCTACGAGGAAAAACTCAAGCAGTTCGAAAAAGAGCAGGCCAAGATCGAGCAACTGGAGAAAGCGGCGGAGCAGCTGCGGGTGTGGGCTTACTCCGGCATGGACAAGACCTTCAAGCGAGCCAAGTCCATGGAAAAGCGCATCGAACGCATGCGCACGGTGGACAAGCCCACCCGGGAGCGCAAACTGGAAATGGGCTTTGGCGAGCGGGAGTTCCACGGGGACGAGGTGCTCACCGCAAAGGGGTTGAGCAAGGGATATGGAGAGCGTACCCTGTTCCAAGACCTTGACCTGCAAGTGATCGGCGGCGAGCGCATCGGTCTGATTGGAGATAACGGCACGGGAAAATCCACCCTCATTAAGCTTATCTGCGGGGAGGAGGCCCCGGATGCGGGCAAACTGCGCATGGGCCCCACGGTGAAGATCGGTTACCTGCCTCAGGTGGTCAGTTTCGATCACCCGGAGCGTACGCTGGTGGACACCATGATCTACGAGCAGGACTGCACCGCCCAATCCGCCCGCAACCGTCTGGCTGCCTTCAATTTCCGGGGGGAGGACGTGTTCAAGCAGGTATCCGTCCTGTCCGGCGGGGAACGCAGCCGACTGCGCCTGTGTATGCTGATGGATGAGAAGATCAACTTTCTCATTCTGGACGAGCCCACCAACCATCTGGACATTGCCAGCCGGGAATGGATCGAGAGTGCGGTGGAGGAGTATGACGGTGTGCTGCTGTTTGTTTCCCACGACCGGTACTTTATCGACCGCTTTGCCACCCGCATATGGGAACTGCAGGATGGGAAAATCGTGGACTTCCGGGGCGATTATCGGGAGTATCAGGCGGCCAGGAAGCGCCGGGAACAGACACCGGAGCCTGCTGTACAGGCTAAGCCGGAGAAAAAAGAAAAGCCCAAGCGTCCCGGCGGGACAAAAAATCTGGAAAAGGAAGTGGCCGCTGCCGAGCGGGCGGTGGGCAAGGCCGAGGAGCAGATGTTTGAGCTGACCGAGCAGATCCAGCAGGCGGCTTCCGATTATTTGAAATTGCAGGAGCTTTATGAGCAGAGGGAAGCGCTGGAAGAGGAGATCCTCAAGCTTTACGGCACGTGGGAGCGCCTGTCTGCCGAGTTGGAGGAGGCCAGAGGATGATCCGACGCAAACCAATGCCCCGCTGGCTGCGGGCGCTGATCGCGCTTTTCTGCGCGGGTGTGCTGTGTTTTGGGCTGCTGCTGGGGGCAGTGCTTTACGGCAGCTACGACCATATACAGGGACAGCCCCAGACCATGATCGTGCTGGGATGTCAGGTCAAACCCTGGGGGCCATCGGTGCTGTTGCAGGACCGTCTGGATAAGGCTCTTGCCTATTTGCAGGAACAGGATCAAATTACGGTGATCGTCAGCGGCGGCAAGGGGCCGGACGAGCCGGTGAGCGAAGCCCAATGTATGCGGGACTACCTGGTGGAACACGGCATTGAGCCGGAACGCATTCATATGGAGGACGTGTCCCATAATACCTATGAGAATCTGACCAACAGTGCCGCTTTGATGGAAGAACTGGGACTGGAGGAAGAAGATGGCGTGGTGCTGGTGTCCAACGGATTTCACCTGACCCGGGCGAGGATGCTCTGGGGGCGGGTGACCGGAGGGGAAAAGCCGGTGTCCACGCTGGCCGCGCCCAGTTCCCATGTGCCGTCCAGACTGTGGATGTACATCCGGGAGCCGCTGGCACTGGTAAAGTCTTTTTTGGCAGATCGCTGAATAACGGGAGAGGAGGGCGGCTATGCTGGATAAGTTGAATGCCGTAGAGTTGAAATACAGTCAGATACAGGCCCAGCTGGCCGCTCCGGAGACCTATAATGACCCTGCATTGGCCGCTAAGCTGAACCGGGAACAAAACCAGCTGCAGCCGGTGGTGGATACTTACCGTGCCTATCGTGCCGCGGAGCAGGCCAAACAGGATGCCATCGCGCTGCTCAATGATCCGGAGATGAAGGAGCTGGCGCAGGAAGAACTGAAACAGGCAAAGGACGACTTGGAGCGGTTGGAGCAGGAACTGCGGCTTTTGCTGCTGCCCCGGGATCCCAATGATGAGAAAAACGTGATCGTGGAGATCCGTGCCGGAGTAGGGGGCGAGGAGGCGGCGCTGTTTGCCCAGTCCCTGTACCGCATGTACTCCATGTATGCCGAGCGCTGTGGTTGGAAAACCGAGCTGAACAGCGCAAGCGAAACAGAATTGGGCGGGATAAAAGAAATATCCTTTACCATTCAAGGGGATGGTGCCTACTCCCGCTTAAAGTTTGAAAGCGGCGTGCACCGGGTGCAGCGTGTGCCGGAAACGGAGTCGGGCGGGCGAGTGCATACCTCTACGGCAACGGTGGCTGTGCTGCCGGAAATGGACACGGTGCAGGTGCACATTGACCCGGCTGATGTGGAGATGCAGGTGTTTCGCGCCTCGGGCGCGGGCGGCCAGCACGTGAATAAAACCTCCTCTGCCGTGCGGCTGATCCACAAGCCCAGCGGTATGGTGGTGGAATGTCAGCAGGAGCGAAGCCAGTTCCAGAACCGGGACAAAGCTATGCGGCTGCTGGCGTCCCGGCTGTACGAGCAGGAGCAGGAGCGCTTGAGCGGGCAGCAGACCGAGCAGCGGCGCAGTCAGGTGGGAAGCGGGATGCGTAACGAGCGTATTCGCACCTATAATTTTCCACAGGGACGGGTGACCGATCACCGCATCGGGCTGACCCTGTATCAGATCGACAATGTGATCAACGGTGATCTGGAACAACTCATCGGAGCGTTGATGGCAGCCGATCAGGCTGAGCGGCTGAAGGCGCAGGAATAAGGAACAGGAGAGAAACGGCCATGATGGAACTGTATGTGCATTATACCGCCCTGCCTGAGGGTATGGCGCTGGAAGATGTAGTGGAGGGGCTCAACGAGGTCATGGATGACGGCGGAGTGGTGTGCGGTGGTTTGACCGACGGTCAGGGCGGGCGCATCGACATGGAGCTGGAAGACGAGAAGATGAACCCAAAGCTGGCTCAGGGCGCGGTGAAGAACTACGTGCAGCGGGTGAATTTTCCCCGTGATACCATTATTGAGTTGGGCGGGATGAAGATCAACGCCTACGCCTGACAAACCACGGCAGGAGAGAGAGAACGTGCAGACCAGATACCTTACAAAACTGGATACCCAAGCTGCGGCACAGCTGCTCAAAGACGGCGCTCTGGTGGGTATTCCCACCGAGACGGTGTATGGGCTGGGAGCCAACGGTCTTGACGAGACGGCGGTACGCGGGATTTTTGCCGCAAAAGGCCGCCCCCAGGACAATCCGCTCATTTTGCATATTCCGTCGGCCGATTGGCTGGAACGCTATTGCCGGGATATCCCCGAAGCGGCCTATGCCCTGGCAGAACGCTTCTGGCCCGGGCCGCTGACCATGATCCTGCCCCGTAAGGATATGGTTCCCGATGTGGTGACGGCGGGATTGGATACCGTGGGGATGCGCTGTCCCGACCATGGACTTTGCCGGGAAATCATTCAGCTTGCCGGTGTGCCGATAGCCGCCCCTTCGGGCAATCGATCGGGCAAGCCAAGTCCCACCCGCGCCCAGCATATGCGGGAGGATATGGATGGCAGGATACACGCCGTTGTGGACGGCGGTCCCTGTCGGGTTGGGGTGGAGTCCACCATTGTGGATCTGACGTGTACGCCGCCCCGGCTGCTGCGTCCGGGCGGTGTGACGCTGGAACAGCTGCGGGAAGTGCTGGAAGAGGTGGAAATCGACCCGGCTGTGGTGCGTGGTATGAAAGAGGGCGAAAAGCCCCGCGCCCCCGGCATGGCCTACCGTCACTACGCCCCCGAAGCTCCGGTCACCGTGGTTGCCGGAGCGCCGGAACAGACGGCGGCCTACATTGCCGCCCATGTCGGCGAGCAGGACGGTGTGCTTTGTTTTGATGAGTATATTCCCCTCTTTTCCCGGCAGGATGCACGCCGGCAGGTGAAGTATCTGGGACCGGTAGAGGATAAGCAGGCGCAGGCACGCAACATATTTGATGCCCTGCGTGCCTTTGACCATACAAGTGTGACCGCCATCTGGGCCCAATGCCCGGACGAGCGGGACATCGGCCTTGCGGTGGCCAACCGGCTGAACAAGGCGGCGGGCTTT
>JAZUOI010000158.1:0-19051 GCA_045604585.1 Lawsonibacter sp.
ATCAGCTGGCTGTGCTTGGCCTCGCCGATCAGCTCGGCCAGAGCGGGGTCGTCCACCTCCATCTGAGTGGCGGTGGCCGCCTTGGCGTTGGTGTTGGAGGTGGAGTGGGTGACCTTGCGGTTCTGCCGGTCATACACGCCCTTGAACTCCTTGCCGCAGCCGATGGGCCAGTTCATAGCGTAGGTGTCGATGCCCAGCTCCTTTTCCAGCTCCTCGCACAGCTCAAAGGGGTCCCGGGTCTCCCGGTCCATCTTGTTGATGAAGGTGAAGATGGGGATGTCACGCAGGGCGCACACCTTGAACAGCTTCCGGGTCTGAGCCTCCACGCCCTTGGCTGCGTCAATGACCATGACCGCGCTGTCCGCCGCCATCAGGGTGCGGTAGGTGTCCTCGGAGAAGTCCTGATGGCCCGGGGTGTCCAGGATGTTGATGCAAAAGCCATCGTACTGGAACTGCATCACCGAGGAGGTAACGGAAATGCCGCGCTGCTTTTCGATCTCCATCCAGTCGGAGGTGGCGGCGCGGGTATTCTTCTTTCCCTTGACCTGACCGGCCTGAGCGATGGCTCCGCCATAGAGCAGGAACTTTTCCGTCAGGGTGGTCTTACCGGCGTCGGGGTGGGAAATGATGGCAAAGGTGCGCCGGCGGTTGATTTCAGCTTCGTATCGTGACATGGGTTTCACTCCCAAATGATTGATAGGCAAAATATTTTACCATAACTTTGCCCACACCGCAAGCAAAAACAGCAGGTACCGCCTACTGTGTTATAGAGCAAATGCCTGATTTCAATACCATCATTTCAGGCGGTGCGGATCTCCTCAAGGGCACCCTTTATACACGGGCTTATCGAAGCATACTGTCCGACAAAGGGGTTTGCTGTGTTTTTCGGTATTGGGATGGGGCGATCCCTTCCCAGCGGCGAAATACGTCGCCAAAGTAGTTTGCCCCGGAAAACCCGCACTGCTCCGCGATCTCGCCCATGGACAAGCTGGTGTCCCGCAGCAGCTGTTCGGCGGCCTGCAGGCGGATCTGGGTCAGGTATTCCTGAAAGCCAAAGCCGGTTAGGGTCTTGAAACGCTTGGAAAAATAGGTTTCTTCCAGACAGGCGATGGCGGCGACATCACGAAGGGTGAGTGGCTGGGCGTAGTTTTGGGCGACGTAGGCGGTCAGCTCCTGTATTTTGTCCGCCCCGGCACCGTGGACCGGGTCCTTGGGGGAACCGTAGCGCAGGGCGCACAGCAGGATATCCTGCAGCAGGTGAAGAGCGGCCACATCGGCACCCTGTGGACGGTGGGTCAGCTCATGCTCCAGCTGCTGCAAATCACGATAGATTCGACGGGAGGCGTGGGAGGGCAGCTGCACGCAGCCCCAATCCAGAAGTTGTTCGAACAGATTTCGCCCCAGATCGTTGAGAAAGGACTCGATGCGGTTCTCCATAAAATTGCACACGTAACGATCATAGCCCGAAGAACGGGGGGTGACGGTGCGATGGAGCCGGGAACGGGGGATGACAACCAGGTCGCCGGGGGAAACATCGTAGATCAGGTGTCCAATCAGGTAACGCCGCTGACCGGAAATGAGGTAATACAGCTCGTGTGAACCATGGGAATGCATTTCTTTCATGTCCCAAACGGACTGGGTGGCGCTTCGACCGATATAGATACCAAGCGATTTATCCAGCACAGCGGGCACCTCCTTTCGGAGTTATTGTAGCACAGTGGGAGAAAAAACGCAATATTTCTGTGATTTAACGGGAAGAAACACAAATGGTTGGTAGTTGATACGGTTTTTTTGCTCTACAATAAGAGTGGTAGAGATTCGACCATTCATATAGGACAGGAGGAACATCATGCCATTTATCAATCCTGATTTTATGCTGAAAAGCAAAACAGCGCAGAAGCTGTACCACGAATTTGCCGAAGGGCTGCCCATTATCGACTATCATTGCCACATTTCTCCTGAGCTGATGGCCAACGACCATCGCTTTAAAAATGCCACCGAACTGTTTCTGGGCGGTGACCATTACAAGTGGCGACAGATGCGTACCAACGGCATCGACGAGAAGCTCATCACCGGGGACGGAGATGACTTTGATAAATGGATGGCCTTTGCGGAAACCGTGCCTCTGACCATCGGCAATCCCATATACCACTGGACTCATTTGGAGCTCAAGCGGTACTTTGATGTGGACGAGACTCTGTCCCCCAAAACAGCCAAGGCCATTTGGGAGCAGGTCAATGCCTGCCTTGCCGCCGACGGTTTTACCGCCCGGGGGCTGATCCAGCGCTCCAATGTGGAACTGGTGTGTACCACCGATGCTCCCGGCGACACCCTGGAGCATCACCGCCGGCTGAAGGACGAGTTTGCCGTGCGGGTTATTCCCGCGTTTCGGCCTGATCTGAAAAAGGTGGATCCCTCCATCGTGAAGGAGATCGACTTTTTCCACGGAAACGGCTGCCGGCTTTCCGACCATGCTGTGGACGATTTCAGCGAGGAGACGGTGCGCGCCCTGGTGTTCCTGTCCGGGGAGTACGCAAAGCGCGGCTGGACCATGCAGCTGCACGTGGGCGCTCTGCGCAACAATAATACCGCCATGTTCAAACGCCTGGGCCCCGATACGGGTTATGACAGTGCCGCGGATATGAACATTGCCGCTGAGCTTGCCCGTCTGCTGGACGAGATGGAGCAGGCCGGTGGCCTGCCCAAGACCATTCTCTATAATCTGAACCCCAAGGATAACTATACCCTCGGGACCCTGATGGGCTGTTTCCAGCAGGGCCCCACCCCCGGCAAGATCCAGTTCGGCTCCGGCTGGTGGTTCAATGACCAGCGGGACGGCATGGAGGCCCAGATGAAGGCACTTGCCAACCTGTCTCTGCTTCCCCGGTTCGTGGGTATGACCACCGACTCGCGCAGCTTCGTGTCCTATCCCCGCCATGAGTATTTCCGCCGCATTCTGTGCAACCTGTTGGGTCAGTGGGTGGAAGAAGGGGAGTATCCCGCCGACTGGGAGGCCCTGGGCAGCATCGTCCGGGGTATCAGCTATGAAAACGCGAAAAATTATTTTCAATTCTAAGGGAGAAAAATAATCATGCGATACACCGATCATAAAAGTGTAGAGGAACTGAAGATCGCTTATGTGGGCGGCGGCTCTCAGGGCTGGGCGTGGGGACTCATGTCCGACTTGGCCGATGCAGGGGATCTGTCCGGCGAAGTGGCTCTGTACGACATCAACAAGGCGGCGGCGGAGCGCAACGCCATCATCGGCAACCGCTTTAACGACCTGCCCGATGCTAAGTCCATGTGGAGCTATTATGCCACCGACACACTGGAGCAGGCGCTGACCGGCGCGGACTTTGTGGTTATTTCCATCCAGCCGGGAACTCTGGACGAGATGGAAGTGGATGTACATCTGCCTGAGAAGTACGGCATCTATCAGTCGGTGGGTGATACCGCCGGACCCGGCGGCATCATCCGCGCCCTGCGCACCCTCCCCATGATGGAGGTCATCGCCAAGGCCGTTGAGAAGTGCTGCCCCGAGGCCTGGGTTATCAACTACACCAACCCCATGGCTCTGTGCGTTAAAGCGCTGTATAACACCTTCCCCGCGATCCGTGCCTTCGGCTGCTGCCACGAGGTGTTTGGCACCCAGAAGCTGCTGGTCAAGGCGCTGGAGGACATCTGTGGCATCAAGGACGTCGAGCGGGAGGAAATCAAGGTTAACGTGGTGGGTGTCAACCACTTCACCTGGCTGACCTCCGCCACCTGGCACGGTATGGATTTGTTCCCCATCTACCGCCAGTATGCCGAGAAGTATCGCCAGACCGGAACCGCGGTCAACGCGGGGAGCAACTGGATGAACAAGTTCTTCCTGTGTGACAACCGGGCGAAATTCGACCTGTTCCTGCGTCACGGCTGGATCGCCGCCGCCGGCGACCGCCATCTGGCGGAGTTCTGCCCCAAGAGCTGGTATCTGGCCGACGCAGAGTGCCCGAAAAAGTGGGGCTTTGAGCTGACCCCCGTGAGCCTGCGCCGGCAGCAATTGGACAGCCGAAACGAGACCGGCGCCAAACGCGCCAGCGGGGAAGAGGCGGTCAAGCTGGCCAAGACCGGGGAAGAGGGCGTGCTGCAGATGCGCGCTCTGTTGGGGCTTTCTGATTTGGTGACCAACGTGAACATTCCCAATATGGGTCAGATCCCCAACCTGCCTCTGGGTGCGGTGGTGGAGACCAATGCCGCTTTCCGGGACGGAACCCTGACCCCTGTTTGTGCCGGTGAAGTGCCCAAGGAGATTTGCGCTCTGATCCAGCGCAACGTTTCTGAGCAGCTTCTGGTGGCTGAGGCGGTCCGGGAGCGGGATCTGGACAAGGCGTTCCTGGCCTTTGCCAACGATCCCCTGGTGGATCTTGCCCCTGCGGAGGCCCGCAAGCTGTTTGATGAAATGGTGGAGGGCACCAAGCAGTACCTGAAAGACTATTTTGTATAAATCAATCTAAAAATCTTCGGGTGTCGAACATCCAAAAGGAGAGATACCAATGATCAAGATCATGCAGTACGGCGAGGGCAACTTCCTGCGCTCCTTTGCCGACCTTTACTTTGAGACTCTGAATCAGGAGAACGGCGGGTACGAGGTGCATATCGTTACCCCCATTCCCGGCAATCTGACCCGCTTCGAGGCACAGAAGAACCGCTACCATGTCATCCTGCGCGGCGTGGATGCCGGTCAGGTGGTGGAGCGCCCCTACGAGGTGAACGTGCTGGAGCAGGTCATCGATCCCTTCAAGAACCCCGAGCCCTACTACGCTCTGGCCCGGGATCCCGAGCTGAAAATCATCGTGTCCAACACCACCGAGGCGGGCATCTGCTACCACGGTGAGGACAAGATGGACGACTTCAACTCCATGACCTATCCCGCCAAGCTGACCCTGTTCCTGTACGAGCGCTTCAAGGCCGGACTGGGCGGCGTGAACCTCATGCCAGTGGAACTCATTGACAACAATGCCGACGAGCTGTCCGCCTGCGTGTCCAAGTACATTGACCTGTGGAACCTGCCCGAGGAATTCCGCCGCTGGAACCAGGAGCAGAACTTCTATTCCAACACCCTGGTGGATCGCATTGTGTCCGGCTATCCCCGTGACGAAAAGACCCGTCAGCATATGTGGGACATTTTGGGCGAGCAGGACGAGCTCATGAGCGTGGCCGAGCCCTTCGGCCTGTGGGTGGTGGAGAACAAGGGCGCGTTGGCGCAGTACATCAAGGAGGGACGCCACAACATCGACGTGGTGCTCACCGACGATGTTGGCCCCTACAAAAAGCGCAAGGTGCGCCTGCTCAACGGAAGCCACACCAATCTGGTACCTGCCGGCCTGATGCTGGGTGCCGAGACCGTGTATGACTGTATGAATGACAAGACTCTGTCCGCCTTTGTCAAGAACACGCTGGACGAGGAAATCATCCCCTTTGTGCCCGGTTCGGAGCAGTTTGCCGCCGACGTGCAGGAGCGCTTCCGCAACCCCTATCTGGATCATCAGCTGACCAGCATTGCCCTGAACAGCATCTCCAAATGGCGTGCCCGGGTGCTGCCCAGCTTCAAGGATAACTACGTCAAGAACGGCGTTATTCCCAAGTGGCTGACCATTGGCTTCTCCTACCTGATGGCTTTGTATGCCCGCGTGGAGGAAGGCGACAACGGCTACTTTGCCAAGCTGCCCACCCGCACCATCCAGGTGCTGGATGACAAGCCCTATCTGGAGCACTTTGCCAAGGGCGGCTCCATTGCTGCGTTTATGTCCGATGCCGAAATTTGGGGTGAGGATCTGACCGCCTATGAGGGGCTGCTCGATGCAGTGCTGGCCAACGTGGAAAAGATCAATGCCGGGGAGTGTCTGCTGTGAACAACACACTGACCATCATCAACGAAAAGGACAACGTGGGTGTCTGTCTTGCGGGCAGCGATACCATTCCGGCCGGCCACAAGCAGGCTCTGCGCGATATTGCCGAAGGCGACTTTGTCATTAAGTACGGCCAGATCATCGGCCGTGCCACCCGGGATATCAAGGCGGGAGAGTGGGTGCATACCCATAATGTGCGCTCTCATCTGGACGAGGACGTGGCGTACAGCTACAACTTCTGCGCCCAGACCTTCCCCGCCACCAAGCAGACATTCCGGGGCTTTGTACGCAAGGGACGCCGGGCGGGCATCCGCAACGAGATCTATATCATCCCCAGCGTGGGCTGCGTGAACAACGTGTGCCTGCGCCTTGCCAATGCGGCGCAGTCGTATATTTCCGGTTCTCTGGAGGGCATTTTTGCGCTGACCCATCCTTTTGGGTGCAGTCAGTTGGGTCAGGATCAGGAAAATATCAAGCACCTGCTGTCTGCCATCGCCCTGAACCCCAATGCCACCTTTGTGCTGTTCGTGGGTCTGGGCTGCGAGAACAACGGACTGGATGGCATCAAGGAGTGCTTGGCCGACTATCCCAACGAACACATCGCCTTCCTGAACTGTCAGGATGTGGAGGATGAGCATAAGGCCGGCCTTGCCATTCTGAAGGACTTTGCCCAAAAGGCCGCGGCGCTGGAGCGGGAGGACGTGGATCTGTCCCAGCTGTGCATTGGTCTGAAGTGCGGCGGAAGCGACGGTTACTCCGGACTGACGGCCAATCCCCTTGTGGGTCGTATCTCTGACCGGGTGGTGGCTGCCGGCGGCAGTGCCGTGCTTACCGAGGTGCCCGAGATGTTCGGTGCGGAACAGCTGCTCATGGACAAGTGCGTGACACAGGATGTGTTTGAGCGTTATAAAACAATGATCGAGAACTTCAAGCAGTCTTACATCGATCAGGGCTTCCCCGTCTATGAAAACCCCAGTCCCGGCAACAAGAAAGGGGGCATCACCACCCTGGAGGAAAAGTCCCTGGGCTGCGTGGAAAAGGCGGGATCCTCCGCCATTGTGGACGTGCTGGACTACGGACAGCTTGTGAACAAGCAGGGCGTGTCCGCTCTGAATGCTCCGGGCAACGACCTGATTGCCGCCACCGCCCTGGCGGCCAGCGGCTGCCAGATCGTGCTGTTTACTACCGGTCGCGGCACGCCCTTCAGTACCTTTGTGCCTACCATGAAGATCGCCACCAACACCCCCCTTGCGCAAAAGAAATCCGGGTGGATCGACTTTGATGCCTATCCCATGGACGAGGATGCTCTGTTTGAGCTGGTACTGCGCACGGCCAACGGAGAATACGTCTGCAAGAGCGAGGATGTGCGCGAGATTGCCTTCTACAAGACCGGTGTGACGCTGTAAACAGTACAGTGCTATCCAGCGAGAAGTCTTGGACCCCTCCCAGACTTCGAAGTCTCCATATGACAAAAGCACCCCCACCTGTGTGGGGGTGCTTTTGTCATGGCGCAGCGGGTGGGAAGATGCCGCGGCGCGTTGCTTGCGTCATTCGTCCTTGCAGCACAGCTGCTGCGGACTTCGCGGCTAAAAACGTGCCACCGGCACGTTTTTTTAACGCCGCTCACCCTCTCAGAGTTCGAATCCCACCCACAATAAAAAACCAGCCCTCGCCAAAAGGCGAAGACTGGTTTTTATGGCGCAGCGGGTGGGATTCGAACCCACGTGCGGTTGCCCGCAAACTGATTTCGAGAGAGGGGAAGATGCCTGTTTTGTCATGCGAAGTCATTTAAAGTTATTTGAAACGCGTTGTTTCAATGAAACTTGATACTTCTTGTTATAGGGTAAAGAAATATTCACACAGCATTCCACTGAGTGTGGGCACCATTTGGGCACCACTAGGGTGCAGAACGACACTTTGTAAACTTTATATATTCTTTTGCCATCGAATCAATAATCCGTTTCAACATAGTACCAGTTCTCTTTCAGCTTTTCGATTTTTGTGATCGGGTGGCCAGACTGGGTTGCACGTATTAGCGCTTCGCCACCGGTGGAATAAATCAATTCAACAGAGCCGGATAACATGCCTCTGAATATCCAAAAACCAATAACTTGTCCATTCGCATCATTTTGATGTACGAACACCTCGCCGTCGGACGATAATTTTCCATAACCTACAGGCAAATCGACATTCCCGAGGTTATCCTTTGGTGGTAGCTGATTGTTTTGAATCATCTCGACGATTTTCAGCCTGTCAGGTTCGAATCGGGTTAGTTCATAGTTTACTTTTGCACGCCTAAATGGAAAATACATAATAAGAATAACCAGTAACGCTAAAACTGCAATACTGAAAAAGTTGGTGTATTCTTTTCGCGTTGCGATTCTCCTGATGCTCATCACCAACAAAACAACGAAACAGGTCGGCAAAATAATATAAATCGGAAAAACGAACACAAACAGGCGACTGAACAAATGGTCGCCGTACCATTCTGTGGCAAAAGATACCAACAGCAGAAGGATCGACATGATAAGTAAGTTGTTCTTTTTCATATACTCCTCCGCGGTTTGCTTTATTAAATCAAACACAGGTTGTAATTCATTATACATTTGCAAATAGTGTTTTGCAACCGAGGGAAGAAGAAACCGCATTTGCCGTGGCAGACAAAAGCGGTTTCTATGCTTGGCGCAGCGGGTGGGATGATGCCGCGGCGCGTTGCTTGCGTCATTCGTCCTTGCAGCACAGCTGCTGCGGACTTCGCGGCTAAAAACAGTCCACTGGACCGTTTTCTTCACGCCGCTCACCCTCTCAGGGTTCGAATCCCACCCGTAATAAAAAACCAGCCCTCGCCAAAGGCAAAGACTGGTTTTTATGGCGCAGCGGGTGGGATTCGAACCCACGTGCGGTTGCCCGCAAACTGATTTCGAGAGAGGGGAGAGGGCCTGTTTCGCTATGTGAAGCCATTTTAAGTGATTTAAAATACGCTGTTTTAATGATAATTTGTACTTCTTGTTATATTACAAAGGAATATTCACATAGCATCACGCTGAGTGTGGGCACCATTTGGGCACCACAGGAGGAGTAAAACGCACCTTGGTGTCAGACCGTTCTGCTTTGGTTGTTGCAGTCAGTTGGCAGAGGAAGAATCAGACGCAGGGCAAATAAACCGTTTTCCACATCAAAGGAGCACAGGCCGCCGTTGCGCTGGGCGATGGCCTGAATGCTGTGACAGCCATAGCCGTGTCCTTCCTGCGCGGAAACGGGCAGACCGTTGTGCATGGTTATGTGACCGCTATAGGGGTTTTTGATCTGGATCAGAAGTTTGTTCTGCTTGTGTTCGCAGTAAAACTCCACCCATTTGTCGGTTACTTCCGGATGAGACGCGGCCTTCAGTGCGTTTTCCAGACCATTGGATACCACGGAGCACAGCTCGGTGTCAGACAGCGGAAGACTGTTGGGAAGGCGGGCGTTTATCTTCAGCTGAACGCCCAAACGCTGGGCCTTACTGTCATAGGAGGAACACAGCAGGTTGACCGTCTCATTTTCGCAGAACCGCTTCGGGGTGATGGCATCCAGATCAGCCATGGCGGCTTTGACAAATTCGTGAGCCTGCTCGATTTTTCCGCCGGACAGCAGTCCCTCCAGCATGATGAGCTGATGACGCACATCATGGCGGTAGATCGCCATTCGAGCGTTGGTTTCGTTCAGCAGAGAAATCTGGTTTTCAGAGGAGGAGAGTGTCAACTGTAAAGCGTCCTGCGCGGATTTCAGAAGCATTTTTTCTCTGAGGGATTTATAGATGTAGGGCAGCAGGAAATAGAAGCCAAAGGCTTCAATGGACGGTATCATGCGAACCACATATCCGGGAGGAGAAGAGAGTGCGGAAAAGTCCAGATTAACGGCTGCCAGCATATAAACGTAGAAGACCAACGGGATGATGGAGAAAAGCAGGAACAACCGGGTATCGCCATGAATGATCAAATAGTTGAAGCCATTACGGAAAACAAACTGGGCCACCAGAAGCATCAGTATGTAGGAGATCAAATTGGCCAGCAGCAATGCATGGGGCAAGTCTGTGAGCAGAACACGGCGTACCAAATTGCCGATGAGCACAGTAGGTGTGGTGAAGACTAAGGCGGTCAGAATCATGAAGGCCGTTTTAATGATGCCGCGCTTTGCAATGTGCAAAAACATAAAAAAGGTGGGCAGGTGCATACAGAAAAACAGGAGTTTTCCGTATATCGCTGGACCGATCAGTTCACGCAGCAGGTGATTTCCGCCGCTCAGAAGCACAAGGACAAAAAGAATCAGCAAATGTTCTTTTCGGCTGAAGGCTTTTGGATCCACACCCATCAAAATCCAAAGGAGGGCGAACACATACAGTAGCGTTAGTGCAGGGGAATATGTAGCAATATTCATGGAATCACTCCTTGGAATTCGCAAACTGCGACCAATAATCGGTTTAATTGTACCACAGGGGGAACTGTTTTGCCAATTGCGATTCAGGACATAATTAATGCATTTCATGCAGAACGGTGTCAGGCAGAGTAAAATGTGTTATAGTATATCCGACTTGGTATATGCGTGGAGGTGACCCGGTATGATAAAAATCGCATTCTGTGACGACGACATTTCTGTTCTCAACGAATTGCGTGTTCTTTTGGACCGATATCGGGTGGACCGCAATCAGGAAATCGAATATACCGCATTCCAAAGCCCGTTGGAGCTGCTGGCGGAAATCGAAAAGGGAACCCGATTCGATATCCTGTTTCTGGATGTTCTGATGCCGGGTGAGACCGGGATCGATGCGGCGGCAGAGATTCGCAGGTATGACACCAATGTGAAGGTCATCTTTTTGACGTCTTCCGCGGAATACGCAGTACAGTCCTACACGGTAGGTGCTTATTTTTATCAGCTCAAGCCCATCTGGGCGGAAAGCTTTCTCCGGCTGATGGACTCCGCCGTTGCGGCCTGTGAAAAGGAGCATAGCGAAAGTTTGATCTTGCGGTGCAAAAGTGGGATCACCCGCATTGAGCTGCGACAACTGGAATACTGCGAAGTGATCCATCGGACGCTGTTCCTTCACCTGACCAGCGGAAAGGTGTTGGAAAGCGTGGGCAGTTTGGATGAGTTGAGCAAGCAGCTGGAACCCAGCGGCATGTTTCTGCGTCCACACCGATCCTACCTCGTCAATCTGGACTACATACAGAATCTATCCTCTCATTCCATCACTATGTCCTGCTTGACCGAGATCCCGCTGCCGCGGGGGAACTATCATGAAGTGAAGGAAGCATATCTCAAACGCGCATTTCAACGCGGACAGGTCATGCTATAAGCGACGTTTACCCTGAATGGGACGCACTGTCGATTCGGTACCTTTTTGGTGCTGTTCGGGCAGTGCGCCCCCTTTTTTTATCTGTGTGGATTATGATACAGGTAAGCCAAGAGGCGAAATTCAATTTTTCAGGAGGAATTTATTATGACCGGTATTATTCTTGCTGTGGTAGTCGTTCTTTTGATTGTATGGGCCATCGGTGTCCAGCGCAAGCTGGTAGTCATGGACGAGAACATCAACAACGCCATGAGCCAGATTGGCGTGCAGCTGTCTTCTCGTTTTGATGCGCTGACCGCGCTGCTGGACCTGACCAAGGGCTACGCCGCTCACGAGGCCCAGACCTTGATCGAAACCATTAAGTCCCGCCGTAGCGTGATCACTGCCAAGTCCACTCCCGACGATGTTCTCAAGCAGGAGAACATGATCACCGAGGCTCTGGGCCGCATCTCCATGGTGGCCGAGCAGTACCCCGAACTGAAGGCCAACGAAAACTATATCAAGTGCATGAACGCGGTGGACAGCTATGAAAAGATGGTGCGCACCAGCCGTTTGATCTACAACGACAGCGTGACCAAGCTTAACCGCGAACTGCGTATGTTCCCCACCTCGCTGTTGGGTGGTCTGTTCGGCTTCCGCCAGCGTGACTATCTGGAATCGGTGGAGGAAAAGGCTGATATGCCCAGCATGAAGTGAGAAGATGAAAAAGACCTTTACGGCTTTGCTGATCGCAGCTGTTTGCGTTTTGTTTTTCGTATCTCCGGTGTCCGCAGCCAACCGCGTGCCGGAAATGGAAATTGAGGTCGCGCTGCGGCCGGACGGATCGGCCTATGTCACCCAAACGTGGCATGCCCAGACGGATGAGGGTACAGAGTTCTATCTGGCCCGGAACGACAGCGGCTACCTGTCTATTACCGACTTTTCGGTGAGCGATAAAGATGGTCGGTATACCTTTGTGGAAAACTGGGATGTAGGTGCGTCCTTTGAGGAAAAGGCGAATAAATGCGGCATTGTGGAAACCAAAGACGGCGTGGAACTGTGCTGGGGCATCAGCGAATACGGCGAAAATCGCTATGCCATTGAGTATGTGGTGCATGGTCTTGCGGGTGCCTATTCCGATGCCGACGGCTTCAACCACCGCTTCGTGGATGACATGAGTGTCTTTCCCAGCGATGTGGTGCTGACTGTCTGCAATCAGGACGGCACTCCTCTCACGGATGAAGAATGCGATGTGTGGGGCTTTGGCTTTGACGGCCAGGTGGCCTTTGAGGACGGTGTGATCCGAGCATGGAGTGAAGAACCCCTGAAAAGCGGTCAGCACGCGACGCTGATGCTGTCCATGAAGAAGGGACTGCTTGCTCCGGAACGCACTGCTGAAGGCAGCTTTGAGGAAGTCAAAGCCAGAGCGATGGAAGGTAGCGACTATGACTATGATGGCCCATCCGAGGAGGATGTGGAGCTGACCCTGGATGACTACCTGTTTGCCCTGGTGTTTTTCGGGGGCGGCGCGTGGGCCATCGTGGGATTCTTTAAGTGGCTGTTCGGCATGGGAAAGCGAAAGGCGGCCAAGCGGCTGAAGCAGGTGGACTACTTCCGTGACGTACCCAACGACGGCAACCTGAACGTGACCTATCATCTGGGACTGAGCGATCGCGTATGCCAGGAAGATACACTGATGGGTGCCTACCTGCTGCGGCTCATCGCAGACGGAGCGTTGGAACCGGTGGAACAAGATGACCGCTCCAACAAGGTCAGCCTGCGGCTGGCCCGCGCTCCGCGCACCGGAAATGAGTTCGACGATGTGCTGTATACCGTGCTGGAAGCAGCTGCCGGAGCGGACGGCACGTTGCAGCCGGACGAGCTGCAATACTACTGCATGCGCAACCGCAGGCCGCTGATTGCCTTTGTGGATTCCTGCAAAAGTGACGCCCAGCGCACCATGTACAATGGCGGCTGGCTGAAGGGCACGCAGTGCAGAAGCCGACGTGACCTAACCCAGCCGGGTCTGGAGCAATTGGATCAGATCTGGGGCCTAAAACGATTTTTGCTGGACTTCTCCCTGATACACGAACGTGGAGTAGGCGAGACGGTCATCTGGCAGGACTATATGGTCTATGCTATGCTGCTGGGTATCGCCGACAAGGTGGCACCCCAGATCAAGCAGCTCTATCCCGAGGCGGCACCGCAAATCGAGCGTTATGAACGAAACATCACATATGCCGCAAGCTACAACCGCGCACTGACATTTGCTTACGTTACCCGCGTACAGCAGAAGCGCAGCCGCGGCAGCGGTGGCCGCATTTCCATGGGCGGCGGAGGCGGCTTCTCCGGCGGGGGCCGGGGAGGAACCCGATAAAGGTTAGGAGGGAAAACATGGGATTGTTTTCGAAAAAAGACCCTTGCGCCATCTGTGGCGGCAAAGTGAAGGGAATTTTTCCCAGCAGGATTGACGGTCAGTACATTTGCAGTGACTGCTACGGTGTGACCGACCTGCCCAGCGGGGCTGAGAAACATATGAGCGTGGAGGATTTCCGTGCCTACATGACCTTCCGGGAGGAAAATGCCCAGCTCAAGCAGCAGTTTCAGATCACCCAAGCGGTAGACTTCGGCTGGTTTGACACCAAGTTCGTGTTTGATACCAACAACCGCCTGCTGTGCATGGATAAGAATTTGGACAAGACCATTTTTGAGGGCAGCCAGATCAAGTCTTTTGTCATCAAGGAGGACAGCACCCCCGTCTTTCAGGGCAGCGCCGCCGGTCTGATGCGCTATCCCAGTGCCGTGCCCGACCGTATTGAGGATATGTCGACCCAGATCCAAATGTTCCGTACTCAGGTGAAGCTGGAGGAGGCCGCCCGCAAGCTGCGGGGTCAGGATGAGCAGGACAACTACGATCGGCCGCGCTTTGATGTGCCTGAGCCCTTTGAGAAATTCAACGTAGAAATCTACTTTGACCATCCCTATTGGGATGTGTTTACTGCCGATATGAGCGGCCCCAGCTTCGATGACGACATGCCCGATGAGCGCGATTATATGCACAGCTATAAAGAAAATATTGCCACCATGGAGCAGCTGGCCCGCGCCATCATGCGGGTGGCTTTCCCTGGTGCCCCGGAGATAAAGCAGACCGGCGGCATAGTGATGGGGACTGCTGCAGCACCCGCGGCCAATGTGGACGCAGTGGCAGAAATCAAGCGATACAAGGACCTGCTGGAACAGGGCGTGATCACCGAAGAAGAATTTACCGCCAAGAAGAAACAACTGTTGGGAATTTGAGGAGGTAGCGACATGAAAAAGCTGAAACAACTCTTGTGCCTGCTGCTGTGCCTGTGTACGGTGATGGGCATGGTGACCGTGCCTGCATCGGCGGTCACCAAGGTCACCAAGCTGAACATCATGGTGGAGGAACCCAAGCTGGGCGAAAAACCCGCCGCCAAGGAAGACGTCTGGCACTCCAATTCGGAGTACTTCGAGCTGTCCGATATGCAGTGGGTGGGTGATATGGACGCCAACGGCGGCTTCAAGTCCGACATTGCCTACGGCGTCGTCTTTACCTTTAAGGCCAGGAAGCCGGATCAGAAGATCTTCGGCGGAGCCATCGCCCCGGAGGATCTCACCGTTAACGAGAAGAAGCTGGAAAACACATTCCATTACTTCGTGCAGGACAGCGGAAAGACTATGATTGTCTACCACCGCTTTGACTACTACATTCAGGACAACGGCGGCAAGATGCCCATGGATCGCATCGACTCCCTGGCGCTGACCCTGTCCGCACCCATGGCCGGCGCCGCCCCTGCCACCGCCTCCCAGATCAAGACCGGAAACAGCTATGTGGATGTGGAGAGCGTCAAGTGGACCGGTGCGCTGGATGCCAACGGCCGCTTCAAGGCCGGCACCAAGTATACCCTTGACGTGACCCTGCACCTGAACAGCAAGGGCTTCATGTTCAACCTGCTCATGCTCAGTGCCACGATCAACGGGAGCTCTGCCGATCAGAAGTACTACTTCAACAGCGACCACAGCAGATACCGTCTGGTATACACCTTCCCGGCCACCAAGGATGCCGCCACCGTCACCGAGCAGAACAACGCCCGCGTGACCGTCACCGCACCCAAGGTGGGGGAGCGGCCGGACTTTGCCGCCACCGTCCCCGCGGACTGGAACTCCTACGTGTCCTACTGCGACTGGAGCGGCACCTTTGACGAGTACGGCCGCTTCCAGACCGGAAAGAGCTATACCCTGAACGTCACCGTAAAGATCAAGGCCACCGTTTCCAACTATAAATTCAAGAGCGGTACCACCAACACCATCAACGAGGGCAACGCCATCGTCAAGTCCATCAGCAGTGACGGCAGGACCATGAAGATGTCCTACACCTTCCCCAAACTGGAGGGCACTGCCGTCGCCAAACCCACGGGCACAACCGTGGATAAGTTCCAGGACGGCGACTTTGGCTATCTGACCGTGACCAATGGCAACGCCCTGTTTTACTCTACCCCCGACCGAAATACGGAACATGCAAACTACGTGCCCGCTCCCTGCACCGTCGCGGTGATGGAGGCCAACGTGCCGGACGTGAAGACCCAGAGCATCAAGTGGAACGTGGTGCTCTACAAGGGCAAGCTCATGTATATGCGCGCCAATGACGACGGTCTCACCGTCACCTACGGCGAGCGCGTCAAGTGCGGCAATAACCCCGTTGGCACTTACAGCGACCCCTGGTCCAGCGACACCAAGCAGAGCGAGGGCATGATCAAGACCATGGAACCCGACGTCCTGGTGCTGGAAAACAACGTGCCCAAGCTGGAGCTGAATTCCGGCCGTTCCACCACGCCGGGGGAGGCGAGGAAGATGTTCTATCTGGACACCTCCGCCACCGTGTACAGCACCCAGAAGCCCGAGCCCTATTCCTTCGTCACCGCCACCGCTACCTATCGGGCCAACACGGGCTACTTCTTCTACGAGGGGATCACCTACGAGTCCGCGCCCCTGCATCTGCTGCAGAAGGGCTGCGCCGCCCAGATCAACTACGTGGACAAGAACACCGTCACCGTTACCTATACCATCTGGGTGAAGGACCTTTATAATCAGGACTCCTACACCCACGATATGCAGCAGTTCTCCCGTGACCGTCAGAATGTCGACCCTGTCACCGGAGCCACATTAAGCTACGGCTCCGTGGGCGGCAAACAGCAGCAGTATGTAGCCACCGCCAAATACTACAACCCCCTGTATCAGTGGTATAAGAGCCTCAATGTGCCCGCCAATCTGGACAAGCTCTACGGCGACAAATTCAAGCTGCCCCTGTACGACGCGCCCAGTGATGATGCCGTTGAGATCAGCCGCCTTAGCAGCCACGGCGGTGCCGCCACCCTCTACGCTGTGGATGTGAACGACATGTTCCCGGGCGGCATGGTGGGTGAGTGGTGCATGGACAACGCCGGTCAGTTCATCCCCAAGGCCATGCTGACCGACATCAACATGGCCGAGGGCAACACCGTGGGTCTGCCCGGACGCCGGGTAAATCCCGAGTTTAACTTCGCCGGCGGCACCGGCACCAAGGAGGACCCCTACCTGATCAAGACCGCTGAGCAGCTCAACGCCGTCCGCCTGTGCTACAGCGATAAGATCTATTACAAGATGATCGCGGACATTGACCTGTCCGGCTGGGGCAACTGGGTGCCCATCGGCGGCACGCCTGCTTACGGCGGCTGGCCCTCCATCACCGGCTACGCTCACTACAATACGTTCTGCTTTGGCGGCTCCTTCGATGGCAATGGCCACACCGTGTCCGGCATGACCATCAAGATCGACGAGGATAACCCCGCCATGTACAAGAGCGATATCGAAATGTACTTCGGCCTGTTTGGCGCCACCTCCGGCTACACCAAGATTACCGGCGTGGAAAATGACAAGCTCACCTACGGTCACTGGGGCGAGATCAAGAACCTGACCGTCAAGGACTTCAACATCGACGTGACCTACCGCGGTGTCACCGTGCCCGCCATTGTTTATGCCGGCGGCCTGGCCGGTCTGTCCAGCAGTACCCACATCACCAACTGCAAGAGCGTGGGCGGCAAAATCAACATCCAGTTCCAGCGGCCCGAGGGTAAGGAACACGCCTTCAACATCCACGCCGCCGGTCTGGTGGGCGTATCCCGTGACGCCCAGTTCAAAAACTGCTCCAGCAACTCCACCGTCAACGTTCGCAGCAGCACCTACGAGCACACGATATACGATATGAGCGAGGTCCACGCTCTGGTCAACAAGACCATCGGCAATGACGATACCACCCTGACTGGCAGCAAGGGCACCGGCAAGGTCACCCTCTCCAACGCCGCCCCCACCGCCGCCACCTCCAGATTCAAGGACGTGAAGACCACCGATTACTTCTACAAGCCCGTGGAGTGGGCAGTGGGTCAGGCCATCACCGCCGGCGTGGGCAACGGAAACTTCGGTCCCAACCAGACCTGCACCCGCGCCCAGATTCTCATGTTCCTGTGGCGCACCGTGGGCAGCCCCAAGCCCAAGACGGCCAACCCCTTCAAGGACGTAAAGACCGGTGACTACTTCTACAATGCCGCCATCTGGGCCTATAACATGGGCATGGTCACCGGAAACGAGTTCAAGGGCGACACCCCTTGTACCCGCAGTGCGACCATGACCTACATTTGGAAGGCCGCCGGTGCGCCCCAGACAGCGGCCAGCGACAAGTTCAAGGACGTGCCCAAGACTGCCGACTACGCCCAGGCTGTGGCGTGGGCACTGAGCAAGGGCATCACCGCCGGCACCTCCGACACAACCTTTGGCTCCAACGACACCTGTACCCGCGGTCAGATCGCAACCTTCCTGTACCGTGTGTTCGGTACGCCGTTGGAAAAGTATATGCCCATGAAGTAAATAACAATAAGCCGCAAGCGGGCGGATGTTCTTATCCGCCCGCCTCCGGCAAAGAGATTTGCCCAAAGGAAAGGAGAAAGTCCTGTATGAAACGATTGTTATGCCTGCTCCTCTCCCTGTGTATGATCGCCTCTGTGTTTATCGTACCGGCGGGAGCGGCAGCATCTGTCAACATGATTAATGTCCTTGCCACAGCGCCTGCCGAGGGATTTGAGCCCACTGCACCCACCACAAAATCCACCGCCAGCTCCAAGATCGTGGATTTCAAGTGGACCGGCGAGCTTGACGCCAACGGCTACTTCATCGGCGGCAAGGAGTACACCCTTACAGTCACTGTCGGCATGAAAGACAACGTGGATAAGTATTTCAAGCAGAGCAATAACCCCGGCAACTACACCATCGCCGGTAAGACCGCCAAGGTGCTGGAGCACACCTATACCAAGGTGGTACTCAGCTATACCTTCACTGCAGGCGAAAGCATTAAACTGAGCGGCGTAAAGCTGAATGTCACAGAGCCCATCATGGGCCAGAAGCCAGCCGATGCTACCCTTGCAAGCGATCAGCAGGGCCGCAAAATCACCAAGACCGAGTGGATCGGTTTGCTGGACAACGGCACTTTCAAGACGGGCGTCCCCTATGTGGTCCGCTGTACCGTGGCCCCCAGCATGGATAGTGCTAAGATGAATGTGACCAAGGATGCCAATGTCACCTTCAATGGGCTGGAGGGCAATATCGTGTCCTCCGCCGAGGATCAAGTCGGATCGTAGCCATGTCGTTCTGTGAGCCAAGGAGGTGATAATATGCCTTGTCTTCCTAAGACCGCTTGGCCTCCGACTTCCCCAGCATGGATAGTGCTAAGATGAATGTGACCAAGGATGCCAATGTCACCTTCAATGGGCTGGAGGGCAATATCGTGTCCTCCGCCGAGGAT
>JAZUOI010000159.1:0-15792 GCA_045604585.1 Lawsonibacter sp.
GACAAGCTGGTGGGCCCGGGCAACGCCTTTGTTGCTACCGCCAAGCGCATGGCATACGGTACGCTGGACATCGACATGGTTGCCGGTCCTTCCGAAGTACTGGTCATTGCCGACGACAGCGCAGACCCCAAGTTCATTGCCGCTGACTTGTTAAGTCAGGCGGAGCATGACCGGATGGCTTCCGCCGTGCTGTTGACGGACAGCGAAGCGCTGGCGCAGGCAGTGGACGGGGAACTGGTGCGTCAGATGGGCTATCTGGAACGCAGCGAGATCATGGAGACTTCTCTGCGAGACTTTGGCTGTGCCATTGTTTGCAATGATTTGGACACCTGTGTTGCCCTGTCCAACGAGATCGCGCCCGAGCATTTGGAAATCGTCACCCGTGACCCCAGAGCGCTGCTGCCCTGCATTAAAAATGCAGGCGCGGTCTTTCTGGGCGCCTGGTCGCCCGAGCCCTTGGGCGACTATCTGGCCGGCCCGGATCACGTGCTGCCCACCAGCGGAACGGCACGGTTTTTCTCGCCCCTGTCCGTGGACAGCTTTTTAAAGACCATGAGCATCATTGCTTTTGACCAAAGCTCTCTTGCCCCAATCAAGGACAAGATCATCACCCTGGCGGACAGCGAAAAGCTGACCGCTCACGCAAATTCCATCAAAGTTCGATTTGAGTAAGGAGGGGGGGTACCATATGCGTACGGCTTCCATCACAAGAACCACCAAGGAAACGGACATCGTTCTGGCGCTGTCTCTGGAGGGCGGTGAGGTGCAGGTTTCCACCGGTATCGGCTTTTTTGACCATATGCTGACCGCTCTGGCTTTTTATGCCGGTTGGGGCATGAAACTCACAGTTAAGGGCGATCTGCAGGTGGACGGTCACCACACGGTGGAGGACACCGGCATCGTACTGGGTCAGGCGCTGAAAGAGGCGCTGGGTGACAAGAAGGGGATTCGCCGTTTTGGCAGTGCCTTTGTGCCTATGGATGAGGCGCTGTGCTTTACGGCGCTGGACTTCTCCAACCGTCCCTATTTGGTTTTTGACGCGGACATGCCCCAGCCCATGATCGGGGACTACGATTCCTGCCTGACGGTGGAGTTTATGCGTGCCCTGTCCTTCAATGCGGGCATTACTCTGCATCAGAAGTGCCACTACGGCATCAATGCCCACCACATCACCGAGGGTCTCTACAAGTCCCTGGGTCTTGCCATCAAGGACGCGGCAAAGGTAGAGGGCGCGGGCGTGGTGTCCACCAAGGGAGTGCTGTAATATGGGTTATACCGCCATTGTGGATTACGGTGTGGGCAATCTGAAAAGCGTGTCCAATGCCTTTGACTATGTGGGCGTGAACACCCTAATCACCAACCAGCCTCGGGAGATGGAGCGGGCGGACGCTATTCTGCTGCCCGGTGTGGGAGCCTTCCCGGATGCGGCGGACAAGCTGCGCGCCTGCGGATTGGATAAGGTCGTGCTGGAGCAGGGGAAAACCAAGCCCGTGCTTGGCATCTGTCTTGGCATGCAGCTGCTGCTGGAGCGGGGGACAGAGGTGCGTTCCTGTGAGGGGCTTGGGGTCATTCAAGGTGTGTGTGACCGCATTCCCACCCGGCTCAAGCTGCCTCACATCGGTTGGAACAGCCTGCAATTCCCCAACCCGTCGCCCCTGTTTGCGGGAATCGATGAGGGTGCGTGTGTCTACTTCGTTCACACCTTCAGCGCCCAGAACTGTGATCCGGCACAGGTGGTCGCCACGACCGAGCACGGTTGTTCGGTGGTGGCTGCGGTACAGAACGGAAACTTTTTTGGCTGTCAGTTCCATCCGGAAAAGAGCGGCGACGTTGGACTGCAGATATTAAAGAACTTTGGAGCGTTAAACAGATGATTATTTTACCTGCCATTGACCTAAAAGACGGACGGGTCGTGCGCCTTTATAAAGGGGAATTTGACACGGTGCATCAGGTAGCTGACGACCCGGTTGCCACCGCCCGGGCGTTCTATGACGCCGGCGCCCGGTACATCCACATGGTAGATCTGGACGGGGCGAAGGACGGTGTGCGCAAAAACGCCCACATCGTCCGCGCGGTCGCGGAACAAGTGGGGCTGAAGGTGGAGCTTGGGGGCGGGATCCGCTCCATGGCCGATCTGGAAGATGTGTTCGCGCTGGGGGTCTACCGGGCGGTCATTGGTTCTGCCGCCGTAAGCCATCCGGAATTCGTCCGGGAGGCGGTTTCCAAATACGGCGAGCGCGTTGCGGTGGGTATCGACACCAAGAACGGCAAGGTCAAGACCGCCGGCTGGGTGGAAGATTCCGGCCTTGATTATCTGGACTTTGCCCGTCAGATGGGGGAGATGGGGGTCAAGACCATCATCTTCACCGACATTGATACCGACGGGACGCTGCAGGGACCTGCCTTTGAGAAGTTGGCTGCGCTGCAGCAGAGGGTAGACTGCAACATCATCGCCTCCGGCGGCGTGTCCAACAATGAGGACATCCGCAAGCTGGCCGGGATGAAGCTGTACGGAGCCATCATCGGAAAGGCGTACTATGCGGGTACCATTTACCTTGCCCAGGCGGCGAAGGATGCGGGAGAACAGGTGTGAAAGTAGCGGTATTAGGGTACAGCGGCTCGGGGAAATCTACGCTGGCCCGGAAGCTGGGAAAGCGTCTTTCGCTTCCCGTGCTCCATCTGGATACTGTATTCTGGCTGCCCGGCTGGAAGGAGCGGGACAGGGAAGAATGCGCTGACCTTGTCAAACAGTTCATGGAGCAGGAAAACTGGCTCATCGAAGGTGTATATTCCAAATTCCACTTTGATGAGCGCATGGAGCAGGCAGATCAAATCATCCTTGTCACGCTGCCCCGCATCAACTGCTTTTTTCGGGCGCTGCGCAGATATGTTACCTATCGGGGCAAAAGCCGCCCAGATATGACCGAAGGCTGCCCGGAAAAATTCGATTTGGATTTTGCGTGGTGGGTGGTTTGGAAAGGCAGAACAAAGCCACGCCGCCGCATTTTGGAGGGCGTGGTCGCCCGACACCCGGATAAGGTGACTGTTTTGCGTTCCCAGCGGCAGATCAACCGTTTTTTGGAGGGAGTCCAATGTTAGCCAAACGAATCATTCCCTGCCTTGACGTCCGGGACGGACGGGTGGTCAAGGGAGTCAATTTTGTCAATATCCGGGATGCCGGTGACCCGGTGGAGCTGGCCACCTACTACTCTCAACAGGGTGCGGACGAGATCGTCTTTCTGGATATCACCGCCACCAGCGACGCCCGGGATACGGTGGCGGATGTGGTGGAGCGCACGGCGGCCCAGGTGTTTGTCCCCCTCACCGTGGGGGGCGGCATCCGTACGCTGGACGACTTTCAGCGTTTGCTGCGGGCGGGGGCGGACAAGATCTCCGTTAACTCCGCGGCGGTGAAGGATCCCACCCTCATCTCCCGGGCGGCGGAGCGATTTGGCAGCCAGTGTGTGGTGGTGGCCATCGATGCCCGGCGGCGGGCGGATGGTTCCTTTGAGGTCTATACCGCCGGCGGCCGCAACCCCACCGGGATCGATGCGGTGGAGTGGGCGAAAGAGTGCGAGCGGCTGGGAGCGGGGGAATTGCTTGTGACCTCTATGGACACGGACGGAACCAAGGCCGGCTTTGACGTGGAGATGCTCCGGGCGATTACGGACGTGGTGTCCATTCCTGTCATCGCCTCCGGCGGCTGCGGAAGTCTGGCTCACTTTGCGGAAATGTTTGAGCAGACCGGCTGTGATGCGGCGTTGGCCGCCTCCCTGTTCCATTTTGGGGAGCTGACGGTGCCCCAGGTGAAGGACTACCTCCGAACCAGAAATATCCCTGCGAGGTGAGTGTATGTTTGATTTGGATACGCTGTTTCAAAAGTCTGAGTTGATCCCGGTGATCATTCAGCACGCGGAAACAAAAGACATCCTCATGCTGGGCTTCACCAACAAAGAGGCGGTGGAGCTGACCCTAAAGACAAAGACGGCTTGGTTTTGGAGCCGCAGCCGGAACGAGTTGTGGAACAAGGGCGGTACGTCAGGCAACTTCCTGCATGTGCAGAAGATCATGACCGATTGCGACACCGATACGCTGCTGTACTTTTGTATCCCGGACGGCCCCACCTGCCACACGGGGAAGGACAGCTGTTTCTTCCGTCCCATTGAGCTATGAATGAATTGAAGATCGCGCTGCTTCAGCTCCTGCCCGGAAACAGTTTAGAGCAGAATATAGAGATCGGAACGCAGGCATGCCGGCAGGCGGCCGCTATGGGGGCGGACATCGCCCTGTTTCCTGAAATGTGGAGCTGCGGCTATACTATTCCGGAGGATCCTGCCCAGCTCAACACCCTTGCCCAATGTGCCGACGGTGAGTATGTGAAACACTTCGGCGCGCTGGCGGCGGAGCTGAATATGGCCATCTGCTGTACTTATCTGGAGCAGCATGCGCCCCGGCCAAGAAACTCGCTTGCTCTGTTTGATCGCCATGGACACCGGGTTCTGGACTATGCTAAAGTCCATACCTGTGATTTTGGTGACGAGTGCAGGCTAAGTCCCGGCGATGACTTTTACACCGCTGTGCTGGACACCGCCTGTGGTGAGGTCTGTGTGGGCGCGATGATCTGCTATGACCGGGAGTTTCCGGAGAGCGCCCGTGTGCTGATGCTCAAGGGGGCAGAACTGATTTTGGTTCCCAACGCCTGCCCTATGGAATTAAACCGCCTTGCCCAGCTGCGTGGACGGGCGTTTGAAAACATGCTTGCGGTGGCGACCTGCAACTATCCTCAGGGGAAGCCGGACTGCAACGGCAATTCCACCCTCTTTGACGGTATTGCATACCGGCCGGAGGTCATGGGCAGCTGCGACACCCTGCGGGTCAATGCGGGAGAGCAGGAAACGATCTGCATGGCTTGCCTGCCTTTGGACGATTTGAGAGATTACCGCTGTCGTGAGGTGCACGGCAACGCCTATCGCAGGCCGGAGAAATATGGCTTGTTGTTATCACAGTCGATCCAGCCGCCCTTTGTACGGGCAGACCGCCGTGGAGCGAAAGAATAACATTGGAGTGGATATTATGAACGATACTTTGAAGAATCTTTACGCGGTGGTTCAAGACCGCAAGGCCAACCCTCAGGAGGGCTCGTACACCTGCTACCTGTTTGACAAGGGGCTGGACAAGATTTTGAAGAAAGTTGGCGAGGAGTGCGCTGAGACCATCATTGCCGCCAAAAACGAGGTGCAGGAGGATACGGTGGGGGAGATCAGCGACCTCATTTACCACCTGACTGTGATGATGGTGCAAAAGGGGATTCCTCTGGAAGCGGTCATGGCCGAGCTGGACACACGAAGCGCCAAGATTGGAAACCTGAAGCAGTTTCATGTGAGTGACCATAACACCTAAAACGAACAGCCCCGGCTGCCTAAGCAGCCCGGGCTGTGTTACTTATCGATAGGTCAGCAGGGTTTCCACATGTTTTCGCTTGGGGGCGATGGGCTGGTCGGCAGGGTAACCAACGGCGATGAGAGCCATCAGTTCCTGGTCTGCCGGTACATTCAAAAACGCACCCAGCTCCTCATGGGGGAAGATGCCCATAATAACCGTGCCCAATCCTGCCTCGTGGGCGGCAAGGCAGAAGGTTTGGGCGGCGATGCCGCAGTCGTAATGCTGCCACGACTCGCCCCGCTTGGTGGACAGAGTGCCGTCCCGCTCAAAGCCGCTGCGGCCCTTGATAAAGGTTTGGGCAATGAGCAGGGGAGCGCCGGAGACGATGTTGGCGTTGTGTTCCGGCAGAAAATCCCGGCAGATGGCATCCAGCACCGTCCGGTCTTCGATGGCGATGTACCGGCTGATCTGGGTGTTTTTCCACGAAGGGGCGTAGGCGGCGGTGGCAATGACCTGTTCCAATGTCTCGTGATCCACAGGCTTATCCAGAAATTTGCGCACGCTGCGCCGGGTGAGGATACATTCCTTCAGTTCCATGGTTTATTCCTCCTCCTGCCAGCCCTTGCACACATCCACCCAGCCAAGGCAGTTGGAGTATTGGGTCAGCTCATCACAAGTCAATTCGATGGCGGAATTGCTGCTGCCCGCAGCGGGGAATACGGTGTCAAAGCGCTTGAGGGACACGTCCAGATAGGTTTTCACGCCCTCGGGATTGCCAAATGGGCACACGCCGCCGATGGCGTGGCCGGTGAATTCACTTACCTGTTCCGGGGAGAGCATTTTGGCCTTGGTGTGGAACATGGCCTTATATTTGGCGTTGTCGATTTTGGCATCGCCCGCCGCCACCACCAGTACGCAGCTATCGTCCACCAGAAAGGACAGGGTCTTGGCGATGCGGGCGGGGATGACGCCCACCGCCTGGGCGGCCAGCTCCACCGTGGCACTGGACACAGGAAATTCCAGAATGTCTCCCTCACGTCCCAAAGGGCGGAAATAATTTCGCACCAGTTCAATGGACATGGCTCAGCCCTCCAGCTTCCGGTCGGTCTTAGCCTGGAAGCGCTCATCGGTAACGATGAAGCGCTCGTGGGTGCCTTCGCCGATCAGACCCTTTTCATCATAGGCGGACACCTTCAGCTCAATGCGCTTGCCGTCCACCAGGGTGATCTCGCTCTCTGCCCAGACCTTCATGCCAATCGGGGTGGCGGACAGGTGGGAGATATCCACTTTGGTGCCCACGGTGCTGTCACCGGGGGCGAGATGAGGGGCGATAGAGGCCCAGGCGGCCTTTTCCATCAGGGCGACCATAAACGGGGTTCCGAACACCTGCAATCCACCGGAACCGGCCGCTGCGGCGGTGTTTTTTTCGGTTACAATGTCGTCCGCGCGGCCGCGGACACCGATATCAAGGGACATGGGAATGTCCTCCTTTGTATGAAGATGTTCCCATTATACTACAACGATCTCTTATAAATCAACTGCATCGGAGAGATTATCGAGGATGCGGTACATGGAGGATAGCACCAGCCAGTTCTGGGGAAACGGGCGGATCAAGTTCCAGTAACCAACACCGGCCAGATCATAGCGGGAGAGCAGGGATAGCTTTGCCCGGATGCTGCGCGCGTCTTCAAACCAAACCTCATGCTCACGTCCTGTCGGGTCGGTATAACGGAAAAAGGGGGACTGGGCAACGGGGTCATATTGGATCTCAGCATTGTTATCTCCGGCCAGCGTGACGGCGTATTGATTGGAGATGGAGGTGGCTCGGCTTTCCCCGCGCACATAGGGAAGCGTCCAGTCGTAGCCGTAATTGGGGATGCCCAGCAGGATCTTTTCTGCCGGGATCTCGGTCAGAGCGTATTCCACCACCCGGCGTACGTTTGGCAGAGGCGCAACCGCCAGAGGGGGGCCGTAGGTGTACCCCCACTCGTAGGTCATCAGCAGCACAAGGTCGGCGGCCTCACCCAGCAGGCGGTAGTTGTGTCCCTCGTACAGCAATCCGGGCTGGTCGGCGCTGGTTTTGGGCGCCAGGGCGACAATAACCGGCCAGCCCCTGGGACGCAGAAGCTCCCGCAGGCGTGTGATGAACTGGGCGTAGGGCACCGCGTCCTGAGCGGGGATGAACTCAAAGTCCACGTCCAATGCTTGATAGCCGCGCAGAAGCATGGTGGAGAGAATATTGGAAACAACGGCATCCTGTACTTCCAAGTCGTTGAGTACCAGGCTGGCGAGACCGGAGTCAAAGTTACCCTCGTCGGTGAGGGTAGACAGGTGCATGGTGGGGGTGACACCCAGCTGTTGCGCCGCGGCAATGAGGGACAGGTCGTCCGGCTCTACCAGTGTGCCGTCGGGGCGAATGCCGTAAGTGAATGGGATCAGCCCGGACAGATAGGGGAGGGTGCGCTGGACAATGCCCCGGTCACCAAAGGGGTAGGCATAGCCGGTTACAAGGGCGGTCTGTGTGGGGGAGTCCTCATCCTGAAGGATCAGGGTCTGGCCGGCAAAGACCGCCGGCTCTCCCCGCAGGATGGGGTTGAGCCGCAGAAGCTCCCGGGTGGTGAGTCCGGTGTCCCGGGCGATGGAATACAGGGTGTCTCCGGGTTGAACGGTGTACAGCCGGACAGGGCGGCGCACCACAAGAGTTTGACCGGTCACCAGGCGCTCCGGGTCGGGCAGCTGGTTGTCGTTCACCAGTACGGAGAGAGGAACGCCGTAGCGTGCGGCAATAGAGGAAAGGGTGTCTCCGGGACGAACCACATGGATCTCCATAATGTGTCCCTCAAGTCAGCGTGACAAAGCTCTGGCTGGCGTAACCGATCACCCCGTTGACCTGCACCAGATACCAGCCTTGCCACTCGTTGATGACCGACAATGGAGTACCGTTCGTCGCCTGGGTGAGAATAGGGGCGTCCAGGGAGGGGCGGCTGCGGATATTCAGCCGGCCACCCTGGGTGTCCACCACACCGGAGCGGGGCGGGACGGGGGTGAGGAAGGGGATACCGAAATATTCTGTCAAGGACAGGACAAGGTTGCGGGCGATGGTGTCGATATTGGATTTGATCCAGGCGGCATCGTCGTAATTGTCGTGATAGGCCAGTTCCAGAAAGACGGAGGGTGCGCGGGTGCGGCGCAGCTCCCCGATGGTGGTGGAGGGACGGGCGCTGACACGGTCGGGCAATGGATAGATAGAGCGCAGGTTGTTGGCCATGATCTCCGCTGCCCGCTGCCCCTGCACGCTGCCGGGGTAATAGAAGACGATCGAGCCGCGCACGGTGCCGTAACGCCCCTCGGGCGCCGCGTTGGAGTGGATACCCACATGCAGGTCATAGCTGCCCGCGTTGGAAGCGGCGATGGAACTGGCGGCGGTCATCTGCGGAGTGTTGCGGGTATACCGGATGCCGGAGGCGTCCAGATAGGGGATCATGGCGTCGGCGATGAGGTTCATGTAATACTCTTCGCTGCCGCCGCTGACAAACAGGTTGCTCTCCTGGGTGGAGGGGGAAAGATAGATGATGGGCATGATGATAACCTCCCGGTCGTTTTCCATATCCTATGAAAATTTCTTTTTGCAGGTGCGGAACAAACCGATGATCGGATGCGTCTAACAGGACAAGAAGGAAGATCCTTCCGCAAAAAAAAACGAACAGGAGGAACGCAAATGAAGCGAGGAACGACGTTGTGCGCATTGGCTCTGGCACTGGTGATGCTGTGCCTGACGGCCTGCGGTGCCGAAAGCACCATGCCTGCCGGAGACCGGGAGGCAAGTGATGTGGGCAGTACCATAGCAAATGGAAGTGCCCAGTTGTTTGATGGGAAGTATTCTGTCATGACCGACGCGGCTGGACCCTCTGCGCCCATGGAAATGGAAAGCACGTCCGCGTCCGGTGGTGTGTACCGGAACAAGGAGGTAAAGCTCATTCGTCGGGCGTCGCTGACGGTGCAGACGACCCAGTTTGACCAGGCGACGGTTGCGCTGGCTGCCCTTGTGGAGAAACTGGGCGGTTATTTTGAGCAGTCTGAGATATACAGCGGAAACTACAACAGCACGGCCGCCAACCGTTCCGGGCAGTACATCATTCGTGTTCCCGCAGAGAAGTACGATGCGTTTATGGCGCAGGTGGACGGCGTGGGGCATCTCACCCGCAAGAACGAGACCACCGAGGACATCGGGGAGCGGTACTACGATACCCAGTCCCGTTTGGAGACCCAGCACACCAAGCGGGAGCGGTTGCAGGAGCTGCTGAAAAAGGCCGGCACCATGGAGGATATCATTGCGCTGGAAAGCGCCCTGGCCGACGTGGAGTACCAGATTGAGCAGCTGACCGGTCAGCTGCGGAGATATGACGGGCTGGTGGGCTTTGCAACCTTTACGGTCTCGCTGGACGAAGTGGTGCGCATCGTGGATGAACCGGGCGAGCGGGAGAGCTTGTTCACTCGTATGGGCGCGGGTATCGTCAGCAGTGCCAATGGGCTTGTGACCGGGGTGCAGAACACGCTGGTTTGGGCATCCTACAACCTGTTTGCGCTGGTGTTCTGGGTGGCGGTGCTGGCGCTGGGTGCCGTGTTTGGCGTACGGATGATCCGAAACCGGAAAAAGAGTACGAAGGTTCCGGGACAGCAGGAGGAGGAAAAGTGATCCGGTTTATTTGCGCAGCGCTTATTCTGTTCCTGTTGGGCGGCTGCACCCAGAACCCGGTTGAACAGGCGGTTTCGGAAGAACACGGGCATATGAGCGCCGTGCAGAGTAATATCCTAGCCCATGAAGAAGTGGCATACTGCGGCAACACCCAGACCACGCTGCGCAGAATGAACGGCAGGGAAGTGGTGTGGGAAACGAGCTTTATGTACGGGGACAGCGTGGCACTTACCGATCTGCTGCGTTGGCTGGATTACAGGGATGGTATATGCCGGTGTCTACCCGAGTACGAAGTGGATACGGAAATTGGCGGTGCATATGGCATCAATCTGTCCCAGGGTTACGTGCGCAGTGGGAACGCTCAGGTGCAGCTGACCCGGGAGCAGTTGGAACGAGTAAAGACCATTGTTTTTGACAATACTCCGGAGAATGAATGATAAAAGCAGGGCTGCTGTTTGCAAAAGGACAGCAGTCCTGCTTGTTTTCATTGGAAAAAAGAATGGTTTTGACTTGATTTTCAGTAGGAGCGATGTATACTAATTATAGTGACGAATTTCTTCCTGAAATGGGAAAAATTATGATATGAAAACGTTTGCAAAAGGAGTAAATTAACCATGTCACATTATTTCCGCATGCCTGCGTTCCCTGATGCCATGCCCGTTGACATTTCTTTTGTCTTTGCCGATGAAAAGCCCGCCGGCAAGCACGGCTTTTTGAAGGTGAACGGCGATACCATGTGTTTTGAGGACGGCACGCCCGCTCGTTTTTGGGGTGTGAACCTCAACGGTTCCTGCTGCTTCCCGGACAAAAAGTGTGCTGAGGATATGGCCCGGCGCCTTGCCCAGACCGGCTGCAACGTGGTTCGTCTGCATCAGATCGATGCGGAGTTCGGCACCCCAAATATCTTCCGGTTTACCAAGGGTCAGCGGATCGATAACACCCGCACGCTGGATCCCCGGAGCCTGGATCGTATGGATTACCTGTGCCATTGCCTGAAAGAGGAAGGTATTTACATTTACATGGATCTGCTGGTGTACCGCCAGTTCAAGAACGGCGACGGTGTGGTGGATGCCCACCTGCTGGGACACGGCGGAAAGCCCTGGGGTATGGTCGACCGGACCATGATCGAGCTGCAAAAGGAGTATGCGGCCAATCTGTTTAACCATGTAAATCCTTACACCGGCCTTGCCTATAAGGACGATCCCGCGGTAATGCTGGTGGAGATCTATGCCGAGTGCGATCTGTTTAACAAAATCGTGATTGATTACGAAAAGCACCCCTACTATGCCCGAAAGTTCCGCGAGATGTTCCGCGACTGGCTGGCGCAGAAGGGACTGGAATTCGATTGGGAAGGCTGCGACCTGAAACTGTGCATGGAGCCGACCTTTATCGATTTCAAGATGGAAATGTCCAGGAATTATTTCCGTGAAATGCACACCTTCCTGCGGGAACTGGGCGTGAAGATCCCCATTAACGGCACCAACTGGATCCAGCACAACCTGAACTTCCTCAAAGCCCAGGATGAGATGGACTTTATGGAGTGTCATCCCTATGTGTATATCTGGAACGACGTTCAGCATGAGCAGCAGTGCATTACCCAGTCTGCGAAACTGCCTGGCAATATGCTGCCCGGTATGGCGAAAATGTCGGTGGCGGGCAAGCCTCTGTTCATGTCCGAGTGGGGCGCACCCTGGCCTAACCCCTACCGGGCGGAGGCTTCCATCTGGTTTGCCGCCGTGTCTGCCCTGCAGGGGTGGACGGGCTGCTCCATTCACACCTATGCCTACAACACCCGGATAAACACACTGGATCCCCTGGGACGGGAAAGCTCTACGGTTTGTGTAGGCAACAGTTCCTACCGGGGCGGTATCTTTACGGTTTGGAACGATTGGGCGCAGTATGGCTTGTTCTACCACAGTGCGCTGATCCTGCGCCGCGGAGATGTGCGGCCTGCGGACAAGAAGGTGGCCATTGCGGCAGAGAATCCAAAAGCCATCAGCAGCAACTATACCGGTGAAGCCGTGGAGATGCACAAAATAAGCACCACGCTGGATGGAACGCTGCCCGAGGGATATGACGAGCTGGTGAAGGACACTGACTATGTGAAGCTTGATGACCCCAATGTACATGTCTCCTGCACCGGTCAGCTGCGCAGACACCTGACCAAGGGGGTGGCGGTGGTTGATACCGAGCGCACCAAGGTGGTCTACGGCAACCTGAGCCGCGCCAGCGAGCCTTCCATGGCCTTTGACGGCGTGACGGTTACTGCTCCCATCTCTTCCTCTTTCGGCGTGGTTGCCATCTCCAGCCTGACGGACGATGCCATTACGCAGTCGGATAACCTGCTGCTGTCCGCCATCGGCCGCGTGCGCAATGAAGGACAGATGACCGAGGGTGATACAGTGTGCCAGATCGGCAATGCGCCCATCATGGCGGAACTGATCGAGGCTACCATCTCCATCCGCACCCCCCACGGAAACGCCATGAAGGTCTGGGGTGTGAATGCGGAGGGCTTGTATGTGGGCGACATGCCCACCAAGTACGAGGACGGCGTGTTGACCTTTACCATCGGCGATCCCAAAAAGCCGGCCTGTTATTATCTGATCACCAAGGGATAAGACCAAGAGACCGGAAAAAAGAGGCTTGACAAGCAAGCCAAACAGCGGTATACTCCAAGCACAAAAGGGGAGTCCGAATTGACGGGCTGAGAGGCGGATGTTTTCCGTGACCCATGAACCTGATCCGGATCATGCCGGCGTAGGGAGCATAGTTGTTGCGGTTTTTCCACCTGTGCGTACGGCAGGTTGGACAAAATGCAGGTACCATGCCCCCACCGGGGATATCCGGTGGGGGCATTTTTTCTGGAAAGGATGATCAATTATGCAGGCAAGTGTTGCCATTCAGGTGCTGCCCGATGCAAAGAACGATGAGGAGCTGATCCGAATCGTGGATGAGGTGATCGACTATATCAAAAGTACCGGGCTGAACTACTATGTGGGTCCCTTTGAGACTGCCATTGAGGGCGAGAACTACGATCAGCTGATGGATGTGCTCAAGGAGTGTCAGCACGTAGCCGTCCGTGCGGGGGCCAGCAAGGTTTCCGCCAATATTAAGGTGGTATGGGAGCCGGAGGGCAAGATCCTGACCATCGACCGCAAAGTGACCAAACACCATGAAAACTAAGCTGCCCGCCGCTGTGGCCGTGACAGCGCTGCTTCTTGTCTGGCAGCTGGTGTGCTGGGTGGGGCTTGTGCCGTCGTTTATGCTGCCCTCACCGGTGCAGGTAGTGCAGGCCTTCTGGGCGGAGCGGTATGTTCTGCTGGAGCACAGTGTCATCACCCTGCAGGAGGCGTTTCTTGGCCTTGCCATCGGGGTTGCCCTTGGCTGTTTGTTTGCCATGGTCATGGATCGTTTCCGGGTGTTGTACCGTGCCTTTTATCCCGTGCTGCTTCTGACCCAGACCGTACCCACGGTAGCCATCGCGCCGCTGCTGGTGCTGTGGTTTGGTTATGAAATGACGCCCAAGGTCGTTCTCATCGTCATTACCACCTTCTTTCCGGTGACGGTGGGGTTGTTGGAAGGGTTTTCCGGGGTGGACGAGGATGCGGTGGACCTTTTGCGCTCCATGGGCGCCAGCCGCTGGCAGATTTTTCGCCATATCAAGTGGCCATCTGCGCTGCCCCAATTCTTTTCCGGTCTTCGCATTGCCGCCGCCTACTGCGTGGTGGGTGCGGTAATCAGCGAGTGGCTGGGTGGCTTTGGTGGCCTTGGTGTGTATATGACCCGGGTCAAAAAAGCCTTTGCCTTTGACAAGATGTTTGCCGTCATTTTCCTTATTTCCGCTATCTCACTTGGGTTGATGGCACTGGTGGAACTGGCACAGCGGGTGAGCATGCCATACCGAAAACATGAGAGGAAGTAATAATATGAAAGCAACGAAACAAATTGCGGCGGTGCTGCTGTCGGTACTGCTGATGTTTACTGCCGGCTGCGGCCAGCGTACCGGCGGTCAGACGCAAACGGAAAAAGTCACCGTGGTGCTGGACTGGACACCAAACACCAATCACACCGGTTTATATGTTGCCCTTGCCAACGGTTACTTTGAGCAGGTTGGGCTGGATGTGGACATTGTTCAGCCGCCCGAAGGAGGTGCGGAGATGCTGGTGGCATCGGGAAAGGCACAGTTCTGCGTGACCTTCCAGGACTCTCTGGCACCTGCCTTTGCCGGGGACGATCCGCTGCCTATTACCGCCGTGGCGGCAGTGATCCAGCACAACACCTCCGGTATCCTGTCCCGAAAAGGGGAGGGGATGGACCGCCCTGCCGGGCTGGAAGGGCGTAAGTATGCCACATGGGACATGGATGTGGAAAAAGCTACCCTTCGTCAGGTGATGCAGGCGGATGGAGGGGATTTTGATCGGGTAGAGCTGATCCCGTCCACCGTCACAGATGAAGTGTCGGCTCTGAAAAGCGGAAGTGTAGATGCCATCTGGGTGTTCTATGCCTGGGCGGGCAAGGCCTGTGAGGTGGCAGGTCTGGATACGGACTACTTTGCGTTTGCGGATATTGACCCGGTGTTTGACTTCTATACCCCTGTTATTGCAGCAAACAATGATTATCTCGCCCAAAATCCCGAGGCGGTCAAGGCATTTCTTGCTGCCCTGTCCAAAGGCTATGAATTTGCTGTATCCGAGCCCAAGGCGGCGGCGGATATCTTGATGGCGGCGGCACCGGAACTGGCGGCAAACAAGGAACTGGTCTATGCCAGTCAGGAGTATCTGGCCGGGGAATATGTGGCCGATGCTCCGCGCTGGGGTGAGATCGACTCCGCTCGTTGGGCGGCATATTTTGATTGGCTGAATGAAAACGGCCTGTTGCCTGCTTCCATTGACTGCGCTGCGGGTTTCACCAACGAATTTTTACCAGAGGCGTAAGAAGAATGAATGTGCTGGAAGTGTGCTCCGTCAGCAAGTCCTTTGACGGGAAGGCGGTGCTGGAAAATGTTTCTCTCGACCTGCGGGAGGGAGAGCTGGTCAGCTTGCTTGGTGTCAGCGGAGTGGGGAAGACCACCCTGTTCAATATCATATCCGGTCTGCTTGCTCCCGACGAAGGAAGCGTCTTGCTGCGGGGAGACGATGTGACCGGTCACCCCGGGCGGGTGAGCTACATGCGGCAGAAGGATCTGCTGCTGCCTTACCGAACCATACAGGACAACGTTTCCCTACCCCTGCTGCTGCAAGGAATGGATAAAAAGCAGGCCAGAGCCCGGGCTGCTGCGTATTTTGCCGACTTCGGACTGGAAGGCACTCAGACCCTCTATCCAACCCAGCTGTCCGGCGGGATGCGTCAGCGGGCGGCGCTGCTGCGAACCTATCTGTTTTCCGGGCAGGCGGCCTTGTTGGATGAGCCGTTTTCCGCGCTGGACAGCTTGACCAAGCGAGCCATGCATCGATGGTATCTGGACGTAATGGAGCGCATCCAGCTGCCAACACTCTTTATCACCCACGACATTGACGAAGCCATTTTACTCTCTGACCGGATCTGTATTCTTGCCGGTCAGCCCGGTACGGTCGCTCAGGTGCTGACCATCCATGAGCCAAAGCCCCGGGGAGAGGACTTTACCGTGTCGCCGCGTTTTCTGGAGTATAAAAAATACATCTTATCCTGTCTTGGACAGGCATAAAAACGCCCCGTATCGCAAAAGCGATACGGGG
>JAZUOI010000160.1:0-10582 GCA_045604585.1 Lawsonibacter sp.
CTGACTTTTGGTTTCTTTTGTTCAGCGACAAAAGAAACCCGCCGCCGGAGCGGCGGAACAATCCTATCCCGCCCCGCAGGGCGAAATTCATCTGCCTGTGTGGACATATGCGGGGCGTCGGGAGGCCCCCCCCTACGCAAACGCTATGGAATTCGGGTAGGGCGGGGGCTTGCCCCCGCCGTGATAGATATGTCGGAACCGCGGCGGGGGCAAGCCCCCGCCCTACCACTCTTATTCCTCCGAAATATACTCTTCCTCTGCCTGCTGCTGGGCTGTAATGAGTGCTTGGCGAGCCAAACCGTAGTTTTCGTTCTCCATGTGCTCCACCGCGTCCGCCATCGCCGCGAACAGTTTGAAGTATAGCTCCTTATAATTCGACATATGCCCACCTCATAAATCAAATTCGGTATAAATATTATATCAAATCAAAAATTAGAGGTCAAGTGACCTCATACATTTCTTCCTGTCTTGCTATCATACAGGCAGGAAGGGAGTGAGCATATGGTCAGCGCAGAATTGATTGGTCAGGTCATCGCAAACCACCGCAAAGCCAAGGGGCTTTCTCAGGAAGTTCTGAGCGGTCTGGCCGGATTGGATCGGACACATTACAGCAAAATCGAGCGCGGTCTGCGTAGCCCTACCATCGACACTCTGTTCAAAATCGCACACGCATTGGATATGCCCGCTCATGAATTGACCCGCGCCATTGAAATCGCAATCGACGAAGCGCATTCGTTTTAACAGGAGATCGCCCCTCGGTGATCTCCTTGTTTTTTTGCCAGTTGGGTGGTATACTAATGCCACCATTCCGATTGATGGAGGCACAATATGTTTTATTGGGATCCCACCTATTTTCTGGTTCTCATCGGCGCGGTCATCTGCATGATCGCCTCGTCCAATGTGAGCCGCACATTCAACAAGTTCAGCCGCACCCTCAACGCCCGGCGGCTGACCGCTGAGGACGTTTGCGCCACCATTCTGCGCCTGTCCTGCATCACCGATGTGCGCATCGAGCGCATCAACGGCAACCTCACCGACCACTACTCCCCCAACGAAAAGGTGCTGCGCCTGTCCGACAGCGTATATGGACAAACCTCGGTGGCCGCTCTGGGCGTGGCCGCCCACGAGTGCGGGCACGCCATTCAGCACGCACAGGGTTATTTCCCCCTGAAGCTGCGCTCCCTGTCCGTGCCCGCGGCCAACTTCGGATCCAAACTGTCCTGGCCGCTGATCCTCATCGGTATCCTGCTGGGCAACGTGGGTCTTGCCCGGGCCGGTGTGTTCCTCTTTTCCTTTGTGGTGCTCTTTCAGTTGATCACCCTGCCGGTGGAGTTCAATGCCTCCCGTAGGGCGCTGGTTTTGCTTCGGGATGCCAACATCCTGTACGGCGAGGAGCTGACCGGAGCGCAAAAAGTCCTGTCCGCCGCCGCCCTGACCTATGTGGCCGCGGTGGCCTCCAGCCTGTTGCAGTTGCTGCGGCTGCTCCTGCTCACCCGGCGCAGCAACCGGAACTGACCCAATAAAAAAGTACGGACACCCATTGGGTGTCCGTACTTTTTTATATTGTCTGTGCTACGGCTTCGGCCACCCGGATACCGTCCACAGCGGCGGACACGATGCCGCCGGCATAGCCTGCCCCTTCCCCGCAGGGGAACAGCCCCCGCAGAGCGGACTGATAGGTTTCATCCCGCAGAATACGCACCGGCGAGGAGGACCGGGTCTCCACCCCGGTCAGCACCGCCTCCGGATGGGCAAAGCCACGCAGTCTGCGATCCAGCAGGGGGATGGCTCCCCGCAGAGTATCCGTCACATAACCGGGCAGACAGCCCTCCATCCGCGTCCAGGTCACGCCGGGGCGGTAGCTGGGAACCACGCTCCCGCCCCCTGTGGAGGAGCGATCGGCAAGAAAATCGCCCACCAGCTGCGCCGGTGCGTGGAAGTTTCTGCCGCCCAGTTCATAGGCCGCCCGCTCCCACCGCTCCTGAAAGCGTACACCTGCCAGCGCATCAACCCCGGGAAAGTCCGCCGGGGTCACCCCCACCAGAAGTCCGCCGTTGATGTTCGCCCCATTCCGGGCGCGTAAACTCATGCCGTTGGTCACCAGCTGTCCCGGCTCCGAGGCGGCGGCAACCACCTGTCCGCCGGGGCACACGCAGAAGGAAAAGGCCGAGCGACCATTATCCAGATGGCAGGCCAGCTTATAGTCCGAGGGGGGCAGCTGCTCCCATGCCGGGCCGTATTGAGCCATACTGACCAGCGATTGAGGGTGCTCAATGCGCACACCAATGGCAAAGGGCTTTTGTTCCATGGGCACACCCAGCTCCGCCAACATGCGGAAGGTATCCCGGGCGGAATGACCCGGGGCAAGAACAAGGGCATGACAGGGCAGCTCATACCGACCGTCTTTTCCCTCCACCGTAATGCGTTCCACGCCGTTCGCCCCCGTTTGAATGGCGCACAGGCGGCTTTCAAAGCGCACGTCGCAGCCAAGGGAAATCAGCTCCTGCCGGATACTTTTGACCACGTTACGAAGCACATCGGTGCCGATATGGGGCTTGTGGGACCAGACCACATCCTCCGGTGCGCCGTGGGACACCAGAGCGTCCAATACAGCAGAAATACGGGCATCGTGAGTGCCGGTAGTCAGCTTTCCGTCGGAAAACGTACCTGCGCCACCCTCGCCAAACTGCACGTTGGATACCGGATCAAGCCCGCCGCCGCTCCAGAAGCGCTCCACATCGCCCGTTCGCGCTTCCACGCTGCGTCCTCGCTCCAGCACAATGGGGGCAAGCCCCGCCCGAGCCAGAAACAGAGCGGTAAACAGACCGGCCGGCCCCATACCAACCACCACCGGCGGGATATTATCTACCCGGCGCACAGCAGGAAACACATAGGGCTGATGGGTGTGCAGCGCGGCTTTGGGGTTGGACGCGCGTTTGAGCACCAGCTCCTCCCGCTCCACATCCACGTCCACCGTGTATACGTAGTGCACGTCGCTTTTATTCCGGGCATCAATAGACTGGCGGGCAATCGTCATCTCCCGAATCGCTCCGGGGGAGAGATTCAGCGCACGGGCGGCGCGTTTTTTCAATTGTTCCATGTCCCCGTCCAGGGGCAGTTTCAGATCGCGCACGCGGATCATGGGGCTCACCTCACGTTTGGTATGTCACCAGTGTACCACAGACCGCAGGAAAAAGGAAGACGGCCTACTCCTCCCCATCCCCAAATCGCTCCCCCATGGCACTGGCCGGGCCGATGGCATAGGTTCCGAACCTGTCCCGAATGTCGTCCAGCGCATGACCCAGCCGCTCCCGACGGACACTTTGACCATCGTCGCAAAACAGATCCAGCTGACCTCCCTCCTCCCCCACGGGAAGCAGGCCCAGGGCGGTGATGGTGATGGCACGCACAGGCGAATCCCAACGCCAATTGTTCGCAATGATGTCCATGGCGCAGTCCACCAGCTCCCGGGTCACAAAACTGGGGCGTTCCAACCGCTGGCGGCGGCTGATATCCCGAAAATCGGGGCTGCGCAGACTCACCTGCACCGTGGTGCATTTCAGCCCGTGGTGGCGCAGCCGGGCGGCTACGCTGTCGGCCAACATGGAAACTCCGGAACGCACCCGCTCCCTCCCCACCAGATCCTCGGGAAAAGTGAAGCCGTTTCCCACAGACTTGGGCGGAACGTATTCTCCCGCCGGACGCACGGGGCTGTTGTCCCGTCCGTTGGCATAATCATGCAGCTGCAGCCCGTGCTGCCCCAGCATCTGCCCCAGGGCATCCCGGTCAAAGGCGGCCAGTTGCCCAATGGTATGCACACCGTAGCGGGCAAGCTCCTGCGCCGCCGCCCGCCCTACAAACAGCAAGTCGGTCACCGGCAGAGGGAACACCATGCGCTCCACATCTTCCGGTGCGATAACGGTAGTGGCGTCCGGCTTTTTATAGTCGCTGCCCAGCTTGGCAAACACTTTATTGAAGGACACGCCCACCGAAACGGTCAGCCCCAGTTCCGTTCGAACCCGCTCACGGATGCGGTCTGCCAACGCCCGGGCATCCCCGCCGAACAGGTGCAGCGTCCCTGTCACATCCAGCCAGCTTTCGTCAATGCCAAAGGGCTCCACCCGATCGGTATAGTCCTCATAAATGGCGTTGACCCGCCGGGAATAGTCCCGGTACCGGTCATGGTGGGAGGGCAGCAGCACCAGCTGGGGACATTTGCGTCTTGCCTGCCAGATGGTCTCCGCCGTACGCACGCCGAACTCTTTGGCCGGCTCGTTCTTGGCCAGAATAATGCCGTGCCGCCCCTCCGGGTCACCGCACACCGCAACCGGAAGATGGCGCAGCTCCGGACGGTTCAGCAGCTCCACCGAAGCAAAAAAGCTGTTCAAATCGCAGTGGAAGATCACACGCTCCATGCCCTCACCCCCTTCTCCCCTATCATACCCCTCTCGGCGCAAAAAGTCAAACAGTTGTTCTATTTTACTTGACTTGGGCGGCGGCTTGGATTACAATGGGGGTACTTAGGAAAAGGAGGGCGGCTTGTGGATCGGGAACATACCTGTTGCTTTACCGGGCATCGGCCGGATAAGCTGCCCTGGCGCACCGACGAAAATGACCCTCGCTGCGCCGCGCTGCAACAGGCCATCTATCAGGCGTTGGAGCGAGCCTACGATGCCGGCTGCCGGCACTTTATCTGCGGCATGGCTCGGGGCTGTGACCTGTATTTCTGCCAGCAGGTACTTTCGCTGCGCGACAGCCTCCCCGACGTTACCGTGGAGGCCGCTATCCCCTGTGAAAGCCAGACAGACAGTTGGCCGGAACGGGAGCAGGCAAAACATGCCGCTCTGCTGGATCAGTGCAATTTTGAAACCATGGTTCAGCACCACTACGACCGGGGGTGTATGATGCGCCGCAACCGCTACATGGTAGACCGCTCCTGCCGCATCATCGCCGTGTACGACGGCATCCCCAAGGGCGGCACCGCCAGCACCCTCGCCTACGCCATGAAGCAGGATCTCACCTGTGACATCATTCGACTGGAGTGACTAAAGTGGAAAAAACGCTGATGCACATCTGCTGTGCCCCCTGCGCCAACCGCCCCATCGAACAGCTGCGGCAGGAGGGCATTGAGCCGGTGGGATTTTGGTACAATCCCAACATTCACCCCTACACCGAATATCAGGCTCGCAAGCATACATTGGAAGAATACGCCAAAGAAATTGGCATGAAGCTGATCATCGGCGGCACCTACGACCTGCGCCCCTTTATCACCGCCGTGGCCGACAATATCGACGGGCGCTGCGTCCACTGCTACACCTGCCGCATGGAGGCCACCGCCAAATACGCCGCAGAGAACGGCTTTTCCAGCTTCACCACCTCCCTGCTCATCAGCCCCTACCAAAATCACGAGGCCATCTGTGCCATCGCCCGCAAGGCGGCGCAGGAATACGGCGTGGAGTTTTTGTACCGGGACTTCCGTCCCCTGTTCCGTGAGGGACAGGAGTTTGCCCGGGAGCAAGGTATGTACATGCAAAAGTACTGCGGCTGCATCTTCAGCGAGGAGGAGCGCTACCGCAAGCGAAAAAAGTAATCTCCACAACAAGAACGACCGCGTACCCTATGGGTACGCGGTCGTTCTTGTTCGTTCTTATACGCCCTGCGCCATCATGGCCTGTGCGATACGCTTGAAGGAGGCAATGTCGTTGCCTGCGATCAGGTCATAGCCCAGACCGTACTCCTCCGCCGCCGCGGCAGAAGCATCGTAGATGGAGCTCATAATGGCACGCAGCCGCTCGTCCACTTCCTTGCGCGACCAGCTGTAACGGATGGAGTTCTGCGCCATCTCCAGGGCGGACACCGCCACGCCGCCGGAGCCGGCGGCCTTGGCGCCCGCAGTGAGGATCTTGGGGCTCAGGCGCAGGATTTTGAGGGCATCGGCGGTGGCGGGCATGTTGGCCGCCTCCACGTAGTAGCGCACACCGTTGGACAGGATGGCCACCGCATCGTGCACGTCGATCTCGTTCTGGGTAGCACAGGGGATGGCAATGTCCGCGCTGACGCTCCAGGGCTTCTGACCCGGGAAGAAATCCACACCGAACTTGTCCGCATAGGGCTGCACCTTATCCAGACCGCTCTGACGCATGGACACCATGAAGTCGAATTTCTCCTGGGTGTTGATGCCGTCGGGGTCATAGATGTAACCGTCCGGGCCGGACAGGGTAACCACCTTGCCGCCCAACTCGGCCGCCTTGCGGCACACGCCCCAGGCCATGTTGCCGAAACCGGACACGATGATCCGCTTTCCGGCCAGCTTCTCCCCCCGGTGCTCCAGCATGCGCTCCAGGAAGTAAACGGTACCGAAGCCCGCCGCCTCCTGACGGATGCGGCTGCCGCCATAAGTCAGCCCCTTTCCGGTGAGCGCACTGCTCTCGGCGCGGCCGGTGAGCTTTTTGTACGCCCCGTACATATAGCCGATCTCCCGGGAGCTGACACCGATGTCACCGGCGGGCACATCGGTATCCGCACCGATGTAGCGGTACATGGCACTCATAAAACTCTGGCAGAAGCGCATGATCTCACGGTCGCTCTTTCCCCGGGGGTCAAAGTCCGCGCCGCCGCCCGCGCCGCCGATGGGCAGACCGGTGAGGGCGTTTTTATAGGTCTGCTCAAAACCAAGGAACTTGACTACCGACGCGTTCACGCCGGGATGGAAGCGCAGACCACCCTTGTACGGGCCGATGGCGCTGTTGAACTGCACGCGGTAGCCGCGGTTGGTATGGGCAACACCCTGATCGTCCACCCAGGGCACCAGGAAGGTAAACATACGCTCCGGCTCCACCATACGGGTGAGCAGATCCATCTTCTCATAGCGGGGATCGTCCACCGCCGGCTCGATCATCTCCAGCCACGCCTGCACGGACTGCAAATACTCCGGCTCGTGGGCGTAGCGGGCTTTCAGGTCATTTAATACACGCTCGACATATTCATTCATGGGAAGCCCCCCTTACACCAGGCCGTAAGCCAGCATGGAGTTGGCCACCTTCAGGAAGCCGGCGATATTCGCGCCCGCCACCAGATCGCCGGGCATGCCGTACTCGGCGGCGGCGGAAGCGGCGTTGTTATACAGGTCGGTCATGATCTGCTTCAGGTGCTCATCCACTTCCTCAAAGGTCCAGAAGAAGCGCATGGAGTTCTGGCTCATCTCCAGGGCGGAGACCGCCACGCCGCCGGCGTTGGCCGCCTTGGCCGGACCAAAGAGCACGCCGGCCTCCTTCAAAATGTCCACCGCATCGGGGGTGGAGGGCATATTCGCACCCTCCGCCACCAGGAAACAGCCGTTGGCCACCAGTGTCTTGGCCGACTCACCGTTGAGCTCGTTCTGGGTGGCACAGGGCAGAGCGATGTCGCAGGGAATGGTCCAGATACCGGCACAGCCTTCGTGATACTCCGCCCCGGGGTGGGTGTCCATATAGACCTTGATGCGCTTGCGCTCCACCTGCTTGATCTGCTTAATGCAGTCCAGATCGATGCCGTTCTTGTCGTAAATATAGCCGTTGGAGTCGGACATGGCCACCACTTTGGCGCCGAACTCGGTGGCTTTCTGGCAGGCGTAGGTGGCCACGTTGCCCGAGCCGGAAACCACCACCGTCTGTCCCTCAAAGCTCTTGCCTGCGTCCTTGAGCATGCAGTTGACGAAGTAGCACAGACCGAAACCGGTGGCCTCCGTACGGGCCAGCGAGCCACCGTAGCTCAGTCCCTTGCCGGTCAGGGTGCCGGTAAACTCGTTGCGCAGACGCTTATACTGACCGAACAGATAACCGATCTCACGGGCGCCCACTCCGATGTCGCCGGCAGGCACGTCGGTATCCGGGCCGATGTACTTGGACAGCTCGGACATGAAGCTCTGGCAGAAGCGCATCACTTCGTTGTCGGACTTGCCCTTGGGATCGAAGTCGGAGCCACCCTTGCCGCCGCCAATGGGCAGGCCGGTCAGGCTGTTTTTGAAGATCTGCTCAAAGCCCAGGAACTTGATAATGCCCAGATTGACACTGGGGTGGAAACGCAGACCTCCCTTGTAGGGGCCGATGGCGCTGTTAAACTGCACACGGTAGCCGCGGTTGATATGCACGTTGCCCTGGTCATCCTCCCAGGGCACCCGGAAGGAGATGACACGCTCGGGCTCTACCAGACAGTCCATTACGCCCTCGGTAATGTACTCAGGATGCTTATCGCAAACAGGAGCCAGAGAGGTCAACACCTCACGCACCGCCTGGTGAAACTCGGCCTCACCGGGGTCGCGGGCGATCACACGCTCCATCAAACCATTCAAATACTCGTTGGGAATGCTCATAACAAACGCCTCCATTATATTTTAGTGCTTTAACTGAGTGAATTAACATGTTACAGTTATAGCACGCCCATTTTTGCAAGTCAATGATTTATTTCTTGCATTTTAATCTTTTGTTCATCCATACAAAAGCATCTCATTTTCCGTGCCCGCATTTGTCACATCAAATAGTCCTCCCCCATCATCTCAGTTATACAAGTCCTTTCCTCCATTTCCCCGCACCAATTCCCCGCTGTGTTTTACTGCCACGAGTACATTGCCCCGCTCGTCACTTTTGCTTGATATGCATCCAACTCTTGCAAATTTACGCCCAGTACAGCGCATTTATGCACGTCCGCCTGCAATTTATTCGCCTCCATTATGGACAAAAAATACCGCCGGACCGTTCATGTCCGGCGGTACGAAAAAACAACGGATCAATAGTTATTCGCCTTCAGCTCAAAGTAGGACTGGGGATGAGCACACACGGGGCACACCTGGGGAGCCTTGGGACCCACATGGATGTGGCCGCAGTTGCCGCACTGCCAAATGGTATCACCGTCACGGGAGAAGACCAAGCCACCCTCGATGTTGGCCAGCAGCTTGCGATAGCGCTCCTCATGCTCCTTCTCGATGGCGGCTACACCGTCAAACAGGAAGGCGATCTCGTTAAAGCCCTCCTCACGGGCTTCCTTGGCGAAGGTGGCGTACATATCCGTCCATTCGTAGTTCTCACCGGCAGCGGCATCGGCCAGGTTGGCGGTCGTCTCGGGAATGCCGCCGTCATGGAGCAGCTTGAACCAGATCTTGGCATGTTCCTTCTCGTTGCGGGCGGTCTCCTCAAAGAGATTGCCGATCTGCACATAGCCGTCCTTCTTGGCCTTGGACGCGTAATAGGTGTACTTGGTAAAGGCCTGAGACTCACCGGCAAAAGCGGCCATCAGATTGGCCTCGGTACGGGTGCCCTTCAAATTCTTGCTCATAGTCATTTCCTCCTAAAATTTATTCCCTTTGCTTTCTTAATGAGAATTGTTCTTGATAGCAGTTTACTATATCTTTCACCTGTTGTCAATAGGCATTTAAATTTTTTCTTTTTAATTCTATCCCTTATGCGGCAAGTTATCCATCGAACTTCAGAAAATAGTTCGCCCTGCGGGGCGGGTTGGGGATATTCCGCCGCCCCGGCGGCGGGTTTCTTTTGTCGCTGAACAAAAAGAAACCAAAAGTCAGCTTGGAAACCAAGGTTTCCAAGACTTTCCTTCGCTGCAGGACAAGGAGTTGATTGCCTCTGACCCGGCACTGGGTGACGACACATCCAGCGCCCGCTTGCTGCCGCCGTCTGTGCAAACCTGCCGGTTGTTACGGCCCAGCAACCGTGCTGGGCTGCGGCGAACCAATCGGTGCACAGGAAAATCAGCAGACGGCTACCACACTCCCGTGGCAGTCGTCCCCTCATCCGTCACGGCTTTGCCGTGCCCCCTCCCCCCCCGAGAGGAAGGCTTTCAAGCGAGCCTTTGCACCTGTTCCGCTCTATAGCCGGCGGGGTGCGGTAGACAGACAGTCTTACAGATAGCATGCAATGCGGTAGCCTAATCGACGCTGGACGAGTCAGATATGTCCGCCGGCCGATTGGTAGCTTTGCCACGGATATTGCCAAAAGGAAGTTCTAAGAAACCATGGGTTTCTTAGCGCCTTTTTCGTGTCTTTTGTGGCGAGACAAAAGACACCCGCCCGGGGGCGGAACAACCCCCCTACCTCGCCCCGCAAGGCGAAACATCCTTTCTGTGCAACGAGCGGCAACAAAAAGAGCGGACTTCCGAAGAAGTCCGCTCTTTAAGCGTTATGGGAGGACTGAATTACTCAGCGATCTCGATAACAGCGCCGGAACCCACGGTACGGCCACCCTCACGGATAGCGAAACGCAGGCCCTTCTCGATGGCGATGGGGGTGATCAGCTCGACCTTCATGTCGACGTTATCGCCAGGCATGCACATCTCGGTGCCCTCGGGCAGGGAGATGATGCCGGTCACGTCGGTGGTACGGAAGTAGAACTGAGGACGGTAGTTGTTAAAGAAGGGAGTATGACGGCCGCCTTCTTCCTTGGACAGGACGTAGACCTGGCCAGCGAACTTGGTCAGGGGCTTGATGGAGTTGGGCTTGCACAGAACCTGGCCTCTCTCAATCTCCTTCTTGTCAACGCCACGCAGCAGAGCACCGATGTTGTCGCCAGCTTCTGCGTAGTCCAGCAGCTTGTGG
>JAZUOI010000161.1:0-3162 GCA_045604585.1 Lawsonibacter sp.
TTTTGTTATTACAGTCCTTCCAGCTCGCCCGGTTCCACCACCCGGATGCCGTTGGCAGCCAGGGCGGCGGTGGCGGCGGCGTTGTCGGCCACACGGAAAACCATGTAGGCCGCATCCTTTCGGCCGCCCAAGAAAGCGTAGCCATATTCCAGATTGATACCCGCTTCAGACAGGCAGGTGAGTACCTGGTTCAGACCACCGGGGACGTGGGGAATGTCCACGGCCAGCACGGAGGTGACGGTGCACACATAGCCCGCGTCCTTCAAAACGGTGGCGGTGTCCAGGGGGCGATCCACGATGATACGGGCAATGCCGAACTCGTTGGTCTCGGACAGGGACAGGGCGCGCATGTCGATTTGGTGGGCGGCCAGCACGCCGGTCAGGGCGTTGAGCTCGCCGGGCTTATTCTCCAAAAAAACAGAGATCTGCTTCACACTCATGGTAGAACCTCCTTGTCAGATCTTTCGTTTGTCGATGATGCGCACGGCCTTACCTTCGCTGCGGACGATGGACTTGGGAGCCACCAGAGAGACCTTGGCCGCCAGACCCAGCATGGAACGCAGACCGGCCACAAGCTCTTTTTGCCGCTTGTCGATCTCACCCAGGTTATCGGTGAACAGCTCGGGGGTCATTTCCACGCGCACCTCCAGCGTATCGCTGTGGTTGACACGATCCACGATGATCTGGTAGTTGGCTGCGTAGCCGTGGTTGAGCAGCACCGTTTCAATCTGGGAGGGGAACACATTCACGCCGCGGATGATGAGCATATCGTCGCTGCGACCCATGGGCTTGCACATTTTCACATGGGTGCGGCCGCAGGGACAGGGCTCGGCGTTCAGCTGGCAGATGTCCCGGGTGCGGTAGCGCAGCAGGGGGAAAGCCTCCTTGGTGATGGAGGTGAAGACCAGCTCTCCCTTGGAGCCCTCGGGCAGCACCTCGCCGGTGTCAGGGTCAATGATCTCGGCGATAAAGTGGTCCTCGTTGATGTGCATGCCGTTCTGGGCGGAGCATTCAAAGGCCACGCCGGGACCGGACAGCTCGGTCAGACCGTAGATGTCGTAGGCCTTGATGCCCAGGGTCTTTTGAATATCCTGACGCATTTCCTCCGACCAGGCCTCGGCACCGAAGATGCCCGCTTTCAAGGGAATATCCTCCGGCCGCATGCCCAGCTCCTTCATGCTTTCGCCCAAGTAGGCGGCGTAGGAGGGGGTGCAGCACAGGATGGTGGAGTTCAGATCTTTAATGAAGCCGATCTGTCGCTCGGTATTGCCCGAGGAGATGGGAATGGTGAGGCAGCCAACCTTGTGGGAACCGCCGTGGAGACCGGCACCGCCGGTAAACAGGCCGTAGCCATAGGCCACCTGACACACATCCTCGTTGGTGGCGCCTGCTGCCGTAAGGGCGCGGGCACAGCAGTCCTCCCACAGGTCGATATCGTGCTGGGTATAAAAGGCCACGACCCGCTTGCCGGTGGTTCCGGAGGTGGAATGGATGCGTACGCACTCGCTCAAAGGCTTGCCCATCAGGCCGTAGGGGTAGGCATCACGCAGGTCGGCCTTGGTGACAAAGGGCAGCTTGTGCAGGTCGGCGACTCCTTTGATATCATCGGGGGTCACGCCCTTGGCCTCCATCTTGGCGCGGTAGTAGGGGACGTTGTCCCACACGTGCTTGACCTGCTTGACCAGCCGCTCGTCCTGCAGGGCGCGCAGCTGGTCGCGAGGCATGGTTTCGATTTGGGGTTGATAGTAACGCTCCATTGGGGATCAGACCTTTCTGTTGTATTACGACGGATTAGGCGTTTTTGCCCAGTTCAAAGGCTTTTTTGTTCAGCTCCAGAAATTTGGCGGGCACGCAGGCTTCAATGGACTTCTGCCATGCCTCGTCGGGGAAGTCGAAGTACTTGGACAGACGACCCATGAGCACCAGATTGACCGCCTTGGACGAGCCGGCCTGCTCGGCCAGAGCCAGACAGTCCAGCGCGTCTACCTTGGCGCCGGCGGCCAGCATCTTGTTTACCAGATCCTCGGGGTACTGGGCGGCACCGGTGATGACGGGCATGGGGTCGATCTGCTGGGTGGAGGTGACGATCTGACCGTCCTCCTTGAGGTAGGAGAGCCACCGGGCGGCCTCCAGCACTTCAAAGGACACGATGAAATCCGCCTCGCCCTTGTCAATGACGGGGGAGCAGACCTTGTCGCCGTAACGAACATAGGTGACCACGCTGCCGCCCCGCTGGGACATGCCGTGCACTTCGGATACCTTTACGTCATAGCCCTGCTCCATGAGCAGGTGACCCAGCAGCTTGGAGGCCAGCAGGGAGCCCTGGCCGCCCACGCCCACGATCATAACATTTTTCGTTTTCATGTTCAGCCCTCCTTCTTGGTGCTCTGGAAGGCACCGAACGCGCACAGCTGCTCACACACGCCGCAGCCCACACACAGGGTGGCATCCACGTGCGCCTTGCCGTTCTTGATGGAGATGGCGGGGCAACCGATTTTCATGCAGGCCTTGCAGCTCTTGCACTTGTCGGTGTCCACCATCAGGGGCGCGCTGTGCTTGACGTACTTGAGCAGGGCGCAGGGACGGCGGGAGATGATGACGGAGGGGGCGTCCACCGCCAGCTCTTCCTTAATGGCGGCATCGCAGGCCTTCAGATCGTAGGGATCCACTACGCGCACCCGCTCAAAGCCCATGGCGCGGCACAGGGACTCCAGATCGATCTTGCCGGCGGGGTCACCCTTGATGTTGTAGCCGGTGGTGGGGTTTTGCTGATGGCCGGTCATGCCGGTGATGGAGTTGTCCAGAATAATGACGGTGGAATTGGACTGGTTGTAGGCGATGTTAGCAAGGCTGGTCATGCCGGAATGCATGAAGGTGGAGTCGCCGATAACGGCGACTGTTTTGCCTTGACTATCCGCGCCCAGCGCCTTGTTGAAGCCGTGGGCAGCGGAGATGGACGCACCCATGCACAGGGTCATGTCCATGGCGGACAGGGGGACTACCGCGCCCAGGGTATAGCAGCCGATGTCGCCCAAAACGGTGCACTTGTTCTTGCTCAGGGTGTAGAACAGACCGCGGTGGGGGCAGCCGGCGCACATGACCGGGGGACGGGGGGGGATGGCATCGGCAAGGGCTTTGCCCGTATGTACCTCGCCGCCCAGA
>JAZUOI010000162.1:0-3394 GCA_045604585.1 Lawsonibacter sp.
TTCATCTTTTCTTCTTTGCTGAATCTTCTGTGCGGCGTTCCTTTCTTGCCCATGGGGTCACTTCCTTTCCATTTTTATTGTACAACGAAAAAAGTAGACACCCACACTTTTGTGAGTGTCTACTTTCATTTTACAGGTGCACTCCCTAACCGGGAGCCTTCCTTTTTTATTTCACGAGGTTTTTGCCTTGCGCCTGGATCCATCCACCAGCAGCCGCCACAGGGGCAGCACGTACAGATAACACGTCCACAGCAGGCTGGCCATTGGCGCGCCCACGGTGGTCAGGGGCACCGCCCCCGCAATGGACCAGGGCACCAGCGGCGCGATGACCACGGCACTGTCCTCCAGCGCCAACGCCAGCTGCTCTTTATCCTCCTCCAGCTGCGCACACAGTTGGTGCGTGAGCAGGATGGTCAGCGTCTGGTTGCAGGCGATCACACTTGTCACGGTGGCCGTGAGCACAAAGGCCGCAAAGCGTCCCGCTCGGGCCGACACCTGCTCTACCAGCCCCTTCGCTCCGTCCAGCAGGCCGGTTGCACGGAAAATCCCGGAGTAGGCCGAGGAGATGGTGATGATGAGGGCCACCCGAACCATGGAGGCGATGCCGCCGCCGTTGAGCATCCCGGCCACCTGTCTGTCCGCCGCTTCATAGCCCAGCAGCAGCAGCCGGGGCAGCTGCACTGCCTCCACCCCCTGTACCAGCAGGGCGATGGGCAGGGCAGTCAGGATGCTGGCGGACATGGCCAGCTTCACGTTGACCCGCAGCACCGACAGCGCCAGGATGACCACCGCAGGCAGCAACGCCGCCCAGTGGAGAACAAATTCCCGCTGGAACAGCGCCCGCAGGTCGGGCACTGCCCCCGTCCCCGCTCTGCCAAACCCTGCAACAGCATAGATGGCGCAGGTGATCATAAAGGGGACGAGACAGCTGCCCGCCATATTGCGGATATTGCGGAAAATATTCGTTCCCGTCACCTCGCTGACCAGCAGTGCGCTGGTGGACACGGGGGAACAGCGGTCGCCGAAGTAGGCGCCGGAGAGCATGGCTCCCCCCACCAGCACCGGGTCGATGCCCATACTGGCCCCCATGGTGGCACAGATAACACCCATGGTGGCCGCCGTGCCAAAGGCCGTCCCCGTCAGCACCGAAATGAGCGCATTGAGTACAAAGGTCATCAGCACAAATATCCCGGGATGAATGAGGCGGACCGCATAGCTGACGATGACCGGGATGGTCCCCGCCGCCCGCCACAGAGCGGTGAGCATGCCGATGAGAACAAAGGCGATGAGAATGTTCTTCACCGTCTTCACTCCGGACAGGGCAATGGTCAGCAACTCCCGCCAGCCAAAGCCTTTTTTCTTTCCGTACAGAAGAAACAGCACCAGTCCCACGCCCAGGGCGTACACAATGGACCAACCCGTGGCCACGCACACCAGCAGGACGGCGCAGAACAACAGCAGCACGAACAGTTCCACAAGCGCCCTCTCCTTTCTCTGTGACCATAACTATACCACAGTTTCACGGGAAAGAACAGCAGCTTTTCCGCATCGTTTCTCCCCAACGAAAACCGGGTCGGGACACGTGATCCCGACCCGGTTTTTTCACTTGGTTTCGTACAATTCGCTCACCGCGCGCAGCTGGGCACGGTAGGCCCGCACCGCCTGTTCCGGCGCGGTCAGCTGCACTCCGTCGCCCAGACCGAACAGCCAGCCGAAAAACTGCGGGCTCATCACCAGCGGCAGGGTAACGGTGAAGTGGCTCTCCCCGTCCGGGATCAGGATCACGTCCTGCCCGAACCGATCCAGCACCACCCCCGCCATCTCACTGCGAAAGCGCAGGGTCATATTGACCTCCGCGCCGTGGAACATGCTGAAGTGCTTCTGGGCATAGTCGGCCACGTTGAAGTCATCGGGAACGCGGCAGCTCTGCTCCGTCTGCTCCAGCCGCGCCATCTTATCCACCCGGTAGTGGCGCAGCTCACCCAGCTGCTCATCCTGCCCCACCAGATAGTAATTTTCGCTGTTCCAAATCAGCCCATAGGGCGATACACAATACTCGCCCCCGTCCCGCCGGAACACCCGCTCCTTTTTCACGTTGTGGTCAAAGTACTGGAAGGTAATGACTTTCTGGCCGGCAATAGCTCCATGGAGAATATCCACGTTATAGTAGATGCTCTCGTTCATGGCCTTCACCCGGCGATCCACATATACCTGTCGCTGAAGCTGGTGCGCCTGATGGACGCTGGCCAGCTTTTCCAGCTTGCGGATGAGACTGTCGCTCTTGCGCTTGGTGATGAACCGGGACGACTGCACCGCGTCCACCAACAACTTCAGCTCCGCCAGTTCAAAGTCCCGGGCACCGATAAACCAACCGGCATTGCGCCCCTTTCGGGACTGAATGTCCACCCCCAGCTCCGCCAGCGCCTCCAAATCATCATAGATGCTTTTCCGCTCGGCCTTAATGTCCCAGCGAGCCAGCTCGGCGATCAGCTCGGCCACAGAGAGGGGGTGCTCCTCATCCGATCTGTGCAGCAGCACATCGTACAGCCGCATCAGCTTCAATTTCTGGTTGGCGCTCTTTGCCATGGGGCAGACCTCCTTGTTGTCTCTTTCGTTCAGTTTAGCGGATTTTATGTCCCATAACCCGGACTTTCATCTGTTATTCCCAGCGTTCCCAGACCTCCGGGCAGTAGCCCACAGTGGCCTGCTTCCCGTTGCGGACAATGGGCGTTTTGAGCAGGGTAGGGTCTTCAAACAGCTTTTCCAGCTTGTCCTGCTCATAGGCCAGATAGCGCACCAGTGCCGCGTCCGGGTGCTTGGGGTCTACCAGCGCCTCCAGCCCCACGGCGTTTTTCACGCTGGCCAACTCTCCCCGGCTCATACCAAACTTCTTCAGGTCCACCGCTTGGAATTTGATGCGGCACTCCTTGAACCAGCGCTCGGCCTTTTTCGTGTCAAAGCACTTGGATTTTCCAAAAATCTGAATGTTCATGGCTGCGCCTCCTTTTTTTCAGTATAGCACGTTGGGTTGGAATGAGGCAAGTCCCCGCCGGGAATACTGTAACTCATAACAGTACGCCACAAAGGAGGGGAGGGCATGGAGCACGTTCGCCGCTGGCCCGGGGGCTTGGACGGGGAGCAGGCCGCCCGGCAGCTTGGGCAGGCGCTTGGCGCAAAGGGTGGGGCGGCCATTGCCTTTTACGGAGGGGAGCCGGCGCGCCGATTGGCACAGCAAACGGTTCGGGGCGTAGTGGAGGCCGGGGGCTGCGTCCTGCTGCACGGGCTGTCCAGCGCCGCCCAGAACGCATGGGCCGCCCGCAGCACCCAAACCCGGGCAGCGGTGTTTTTCCTGCTGGAACACGAGCAGCTGTCCCTCCGCCTGACAAGTCGGATC
>JAZUOI010000163.1:0-3109 GCA_045604585.1 Lawsonibacter sp.
TACTGAATGGGGGCAAAGTCCGCCGCGCCGTGCTTGCACAGGGGGCACACGATGTCCGGGGGAAGCTCCTCTCCCTCGTACACCCAGCCGCAAATCTGGCACACCCAGCCCTTCTTCTTGTCGGTGTCGGGTTGGGGCTTCACGTGGGCGTGGTAGTAGGTGTAGGTCATGGAGGGGGCATCGGATACGGTTTGACCGTCCTCCACGGTGCAGATGAACATGCCGTGGGTGTCCAGATCCACATACTGCTCCACCTTCAGGGTCATCCTCGCGTTGACGTGTTCGCCGAGGAGGGCGAGACCGTTGGGGGCACGCAGGGGGGGCTGGTGGGAGAACTTGTCGGTGTCCGCGCCCGAGTGGAAGCCAAAGCGCTCGAACACCTCAAATGGGGCATCCTCGCTCAGGCAGTTTATGGCCATGATGCCGGTGCGCTGGATGACATCATGGGAGAAATTTGCCTTGTTGATGGTCACGGCCACCCGGGCAGGGCTGTCCGTCACCTGAGTGACCGTGTTGACGATCAGGCCGTTGTCCTTTTCGCCCTCCCGGCAGGTGACCACATACAGGCCGTAGCTGATAGAAAACAGAGATTTCGGGTCAAAACTCATGGCAGTTTCCTCGTTTCGGTCAAAGTCGTTTCCCGCTGTGGTGCGGTGTGTATGTCTATTATAACCACCAAAGAAAATTTCGTCAACAAACCAAGGGAAAAAGCGGGCGTCGCCCTTGCTCTTTTTCTGAAAAAATGGTATCATATTAAGATGTAAAAATGGGTGCTTGCACCCACCCGACCACAGGCCGACGGAGGGCAGATTATGGACAGCCGAACCACTCACATTTCCCCAGCGGATATCGACCGCCAGAAGCAATATTGCCTTGAGATAAAAGAGGTTTATGCCGCCCGGGGCGTTGCTCCGCTGGCCTTTGTGGACACCTATGGCTGTCAGCAGAACGAGGCCGACTCCGAGCGCATCCGGGGCTATCTCTCCCTCATGGGCTTCGACTTCACCCAGGACGAGAAGCGGGCGGATATCATTGTCATCAACACCTGCGCCGTGCGCGAGCATGCCGAACAGCGAGTGCTGGGCAACGTGGGCGCACTGGTGCATACCAAGCGGGGAAAGCCCGACCAGCTCATCTGCCTGTGCGGCTGCATGATGCAGCAGCCCCATGTGACCGAAAAAATCAAGCAGTCTTTCCGTCACGTGGATCTGGTCTTTGGTCCCCATGTGCTGTGGAAGTTCCCACAGTTTATCCATGGCCTGCTCACCCGCAGAGGCCGCATCTTCCAGATCCCCGACGAGGCCGGCTCCATCGCCGAGGGCATCCCCGTGGTGCGGCAGGGGGGCGTGAAGGCGTGGGTGTCCGTGATGTACGGGTGCAACAACTTCTGCTCCTACTGCATCGTGCCCTACGTGCGGGGCAGAGAGCGAAGCCGCGACCCGGAGCTGATTTTGTCCGAGGTGCGAGGACTGGTGGCCGAGGGGTACAAGGACATCACCCTGCTGGGACAGAACGTGAACTCCTACGGCAAGGATCTGGAGCAGGAGATTGACTTTTCCGACCTGCTGGAACAGGTCAATGCCATCCCCGGGGACTTTCTTATCCGCTTTATGACCTCCCACCCCAAGGATGCCACCCAGAAGCTCTTTGAGACCATGGCCCGGTGTGAAAAGGTAGCCCCCGTCCTGCACCTGCCCTTCCAGGCGGGCAATGACCGGGTGCTGAAGGTGATGAACCGCCGCCATACCCGGGAGCAGTATCTGGACAAGGTGCGGGCCCTCAAGGCGCTTATCCCGGATATTGTACTTACCTCCGACGTGATCGTGGGCTTCCCCGGTGAGACCACCGAGGAGTTTGAGGACACCCTCAAGGTGCTGGAAGAGGTGCGGTACGACGCCCTGTTTACGTTTATTTACTCCCCCCGGGTGGGCACTCCCGCCGCCCAGATGGACGACCCCATGAGCCGGGAGGACAAGCTCAAAAACTTCAACCGTCTGGTGGCTTTGCAGGACGCCATCTCCGAGGAAAAACACCGGGCGTACATCGGCAAAACTGTGCGCTGTCTGGTGGACGGCGTGTCCGACGACTCCCGCTGGGCTCTCACCGCCCGCACCCCGGGCAACCGTCTGGTGCGGCTGGATGGGGCGGCAGATACGGTGGGCAAATTTGTGGACGTGACCATTACAGACGCCAACAAGTGGTCGCTTTACGGGGAATTGGTGTAACTACCGACCCAACGCACCCAGTTCCAGCCCCATGGACAGACCGGACAGAAAGGCGGCGCGCTCGTTGAGATAGGACAGAGCGTCCGTGCCGTGTTCGATGCGTTCCGCCCACCGGGCGGCATCCCCGCCCATGGCGTGCAGGGCGTCCAGCGCTTTGCCCACCATGGCCTGCTCGTCCCGCAGTTCCTCCCGATCCTCATGCAAAAACAGTTCCGCTCGTTCTTCCACGGCGTAAAAGAACAGCGTGTCGTAAAAATCGTTCATAACCACAGCCCCCTTTTGAAGATTGCAGGGACATTATAACATGCCTGTTTGGGCATGTCAATATGGACATGTAAAGGAAAGTGAGTTATTATGTCTGTGTTCTCGGAGCGCTTGCAGGAATTGAAGCTCAAACGAAATGTGATGCAGAAAGATGTGGCAGAGGCAATTGGTGTGCCTTTGCGTACATATCAGCGCTATGAGTACGGCGAGCGGGAGCCCCAACTGTCCACTCTTGTGCGCATGGCCGACTTTTACGGTGTGTCTCTGGACTATCTGGCCGGCCGGTCGGACGAGGTGTGATGGAGCGCAAACCGCTTCGCCTGCCGGATTACGATTACAGTCAGGCGGGGGTGTATTTCCTGACCTTGTGCGCCAAGGACAAGGCTCCGCTGTTTGGCAAGGTGTGCGTAGGGGGCGGCGCCCTCGACGCCCCAAAGGCAGGGCTTTTTGCCTGCGGAACCGTTGTGGAACGGTGGCTGACGAGCTGTGCGGATGCATATGGACACCTTGTGGTTTTGAAGTATGTGATTATGCCGAATCATGTGCACCTGATCGTGGAATTGCGAGATGGGCCGTCGAGGGCGCCGGCCCCTACGCAAAGTCGTGCAAACGAGAGAATA
>JAZUOI010000164.1:0-15773 GCA_045604585.1 Lawsonibacter sp.
GAGTTGATAATATGCCTTGTCTTCCTAAGACCGCTTGGCCTCCGACTTGGACATCTGTCCTTCATCTGGTGCTTCGTGTTTTCGTTACGTTGTTTAATTTACAAGGTGCACACCGCCAACTCGCGGCGGGAGTTTCATAGTACCACAACACATTCTCCTTGTCAACACCTTTTTTCAAATTTCTTTGAAACCGTGTCGTCAGGCTCGCTTGTGATACCTGCGCTTTCCCTTGCGGCTCTAGTCGTTCAGCGGCTCTCTGCCACCGTTCGCCAGACCCCGTTCGCTCAAGCGCTCGGTTATATTACCACCTCCAACACCCCTTTGTCAACACCTTTTTTCATCTTTTTTTGAAAGTTTTTTCTTCCTCGCTCGTTCTGTCCGCCGCAAGCGGACAAACGCCCGTAAAAATACCGGTTGCGCAGGCACAAAATCTATGGTACTCTAAGTGCATGGTATATTTAACGTGTATTTCTTTGACAAACACTGATCAGGAGGTGACCGCCGTGCCCATTCGGATCCCCGATTCCCTGCCCGCCCGGGCAGTGCTGGAGAGCGAGAATATCTTCGTCATGACGGAGTTTCGTGCCATGCACCAGGACATCCGGCCGTTGAATGTGTTGATCCTGAACCTGATGCCCACTAAAATTGTCACGGAAACGCAGTTGCTGCGCAAGCTGTCCAACTCCCCGCTGCAGGTGCAGGTGGAATTGCTGCAGACGGCCAGCCATGTTTCCCAGAATACGGATGCCGATCATCTGTCCTCCTTCTACACCACCTTTGAGCAGATCAAGGACAAACGGTATGACGGCATGATCATTACCGGCGCGCCGGTGGAAAATCTGGACTTTGCCGATGTGGACTACTGGGATGAGCTGTGTCAGATCATGGAGTGGACCAAGACCCATGTGCATTCCACCCTGCACATCTGCTGGGGCGCCCAGGCCGGTCTGTTCTATCATTATGGTATTCCAAAGTACTCTCTTGGTGAAAAACTGTTCGGCGTGTTCCCCCACAAGACGCTGAAAGCGCAGTCCCCCCTGTTCCGGGGTTTTGACGATGAGTTTTTTGTTCCCCACTCCCGCTATACGGAAAACCGAGTGGAGGACATCCTCGCCCGGCCGGAGCTGGAGCTGCTTTCCGTATCGGAGCAGGCAGGTGTATTCGCCGTCAAGAGCGAGGACAACCGCCGCTTCTTTATCACCGGACATCCCGAGTATGACCCCGACACCCTGGCCAATGAGTATTTCCGGGACGTGAACAAGGGGCTGGACATTCAGGTGCCCTGCAACTACTTCCCGGACGACGACCCCAAGAACGCACCGCTGGTGCGTTGGCGTTCCGCCGCCCAGCTCTTCTACTCCAACTGGCTGAATTATTACGTGTACCAGACCACTCCCTACGATCTGCGCACGCTGGAGTAATGCCTTATATTTATATATTATAATGTATAAGAAACAAGCCCCGTCTGTATCAGACGGGGCTTGTTTTATGCCTCTCCCATAAAAACAAAAAGAAATGACCCTCTGCCGTTCCCGGACACCGGCAGAGGGTCATTTCTGTTCGTTCTTATTATCTAACATCAATTGTTTACCTCACTTTCTATTGGATACACGCCAAGCCATTCGTCACTGCAGTTCCGGATCACAAAACACACAACCTAATTTCACGACCGCCTTGCGGTTCTGCCTCCAGTTGAGGCGACACGTTGGGTTATCCTTCGTTTGCTTTTCAGTTGGCTTCACGTGTTCAGATGTGCTCGTCGGATTCGTTTGTTGTATCGAGTTTCCTTGAAGTTATCTGCAATGTGCTATGATCCGAATCGACGTTGGTAATATGACGCGTTCAATTTAAATTCTTGCATTTTGACTGATGCATGCGCCACCGACGTTCACATCTGGCTGGGGGAGGCTTACTTGTACATTGGTCTCACCCTTTCTGGCTATAATGTAACACATTCCGAAACTCTTGTCAAGCACTTTTTGTTATCTTTTTTAGATTTTTCCTTTTTCTTAACATTTTCACAGAAACAAAATGGCGTGATGCATACTCAAAAATGCATCACGCCGTTATAAATCATTCATTTTTCTCTGTTTCCCGGCTCCGGATCGGCATCCAGGGTACTCAAATAATCGAACAGGGGCAGCAGCAGATCCACTCCATCCGCAATCTCCCCCACCAGTTCCGGGGTAAACAGGCTGCCCTCACAGGGACGATCCCAGCAAACGACAATGCTTTTTCGGTTATACCACGGGTTCAGCAGCTTGCCTTTGTCTGCCTTGGGGCGGCGGTACAATTCCCCTTCCAGTCGGTAATTTGACTGCCGGGCAATCCGGCGGGCCAGTTTCTCCATAGGCTTGGGGTCTCGATCCATGCGGGCACGCAGCTTGGCCATGGTCAAAGGCGTGGCAGAATAATACCCCATACCGATGCTGTAATATTCCGGCGCGATCTCAAAATAAAAGGCTGGGGCGGTGCTGCCGTTCGTATCCTGCGCCGGGCGGTGGAGCACCATCCACATGTGGTCTTTGTACGGCCCGCGGCCGTGCAAACGACGGGCATCCCGATAGATACGCGACACGTGCAAATTCAGCTGCAGCTTTGGGTGGCGGCGAGCCACCTCCTGCTGCACCTCCGCCGCCAACTGCCGCAAGGGCTGCTGGATGTGGAGGATATAGTCCTGCTTGTGCGCTTCAAACCAACCGCGCTCATTATTGAAGCGGATCCCCCAGAGAAACTGGACACTTTCGGGAGTAAAGCCCTGAAACATATACGTTCTTCCTTTCCGCATAGGTCAAATGCCCGCCACCGGGACACCGGTGGCGGGCGGGAAACTCATATCAGGCCGCAGGTTCGACTTGCGTGGATTGGGCGTCCGCAGAAGGCTGTCCCGGGGTCTGCGTTTCGTCCTCGCCACCGCCCTGCTCCGGTGTCTCAGGCGCGGGGGGCGTTTCCACCGGCACCTCCGTCTCCACGGCGGTTTCACCCTGTTCCGGGGTCTCCGGCGCAGGCGTGTCCGGAGTGGTCGGTGTCTCCGGAACGGCAGGCGTTTGCGGGGTAGCGGGTGTCTCCGGAACAGCAGGCGTTCCGCCCCCCTCCGTATACTGGGCCGCATCCGCCGGGCTGTACAGTACCACCTTATCCCGGTGGCGGTAGGTATTGGTGCTCTCCAGCGTACGGCTGATCAGATTCCCCTGCCCATCGTACACACAGCGGTAAGCCAGCACCTTACGTCCGGTATAGGGAGTGGTTTCCACTACCGTGGAACCGGCAGGCACCCCGGGATCTTCCTTATAGATTGTAGTGTAACTGGTGGTGGATACCCGCTGGGTCTCCATCTTGACCGTAGTATCGTCCTTTTTGGTTCCGTGGATACGTACCAACAACGTCCGTCCATCCACCGTCACTTCCAGACGAATGGGGTAGTCCGTGTTGTTGCGGAACCGAAAATCGATGGCGTTGTAGGCCACGGTGGCGTCCAGTCCGTCGGGCACATAGCCCACGGCGTACATATGGTTGCGCCGTTCCACAATTTCCAGGTTGGCGCGCAGCGCCGCCAGGTACAGGGTGGAGGAGTTCTGGCAGATACCACCGCCTACCTCGTCCACCGTTTTGCCACCCACGTAGGCGGGTGCTCCCTTATAGCCCCGCTCACTGGTGCGCGGGCCAAGGGTATCATTGTAAGAAAACACGCCGCCGGGCATGATGACCACATTGTGCAGCGCCGCCGCAGCCACCTTCACATTGTTTAGCCGGTTGGCCGTGCCGCCAATATTGGTGGTACACTCACCCAGCACATCGGCAAACAGCTTCTTTTGCAGCTTTTCCTGGGTCAGCTGAGGCAGCGTGACCGTGAGCGGCACACGCATACTCTCCCCTTCGGCAAGGGCATCAAACTGCGCTGCTACCGCTTCTTTGTCAAAGCTCAAACCAGCCACATGGGGGATAACCTGATAGGTCTGCTCGTCCACAGCGGCATCTTTCGGCTCGCAAAATACCTTATCATACACGGCCTGTATATCCAGTTCCTCCGGATGGGCGGTGACCAACTCCACCGCAATGGCTCCGTCCCGTTCTCCTGCCAGGTAAGCCAACAGATCTGCCTGGGCTTTTTCCCGGTCTACCGCAATGCCGGATATGCCCTTGGCGATGGTCAGCGTGGTGTCCTCCACCGCCCAGACCGTCTCCACCAGCGGAGCATCCACGTCGGCACCCAACTCATCCAGCGCCGCATCCAGCTTGGTCTGTCCCTCCGGACTGATGCCCACCAGGCAGTCCAGCTGCAAGCGTCCGCCAAAGATACGGCCAATCAGCGCAGAACCGCTGCTCAAAAAACCATGTTCCCGGCCGATTTGCCACGCCTGAGCGGCAACACCCGCACTATCCACACCGGCCAGCGCGCCTTCCAGCCGAACGCTTTTCTCCCCGCGGGTCAACACACAGTCGGCGGTTTCCGTTCGGCTCCGGATCCAGCTGTCCAGCGCCAATGCCGCCTCTCCCTCCGTTCGACCGCTCAGCTTTACTTCTCCGGCATAGATGCCGGGAAGTACCGTTCCGGACAGGTGAACAAAGGCGCACAATATCAGATACAACAGCGCCGCCGCAGCCAGCACCGCCCCGGTGATCAGGACAGGCTTTTTCGGCAACACTTTCTTTGCGTTTTCTTCCATTCTCGTTCCCTCCCGCAGGCACCCCTCTCACGAGGCCGCCCACAGTCATCAATGATACAGCGGTATTATACCAGTTCACGCCAACTATGTAATTACAGAACGGTTACATCAGTCCTTCACAATCACTATATTATTCGTATCTACCGTGAAAAATCAAGGCTTTTTTCACAGAATCGCCTTGTATGATACTGGAAATCTGATTTGCTGCCTGTTCCGGCACGGGGTCGTCCCCCCCTTTTGGGGCGGCCGCCCTATTTCGACAGTTTGGCGCATTTTTGCTCTTTTCTTCCGCATAAAAACCGTGTATAATGTAGATTGATGTGTTACGCTCCCATTCGGGCGGGCACATCCGGTATCACTCCTGTGGAGGTGTTGGTGTGGATTACAATGCGCTTTTGAATTTGGGCGCGGAGCTGGGCTGCCAGCTGATGGAAAGCGGCGCGGAAATTTACCGTGTGGAGGACTCCATCCTTCGGCTGATGCGTGCCTACGGCGCCCGGGACGCGCAGGTTTTCGCCATCCCCAACTGTCTTCTGGTGGGTGTCACGCCCCCTGATGGACGCCCCATTACCCGTCTGTGCCGTATCCCTGCCCACGGCACCGACTTGGACCACATGGAGCAGTGCAACGCCCTGTGCCGTTCCCTGTGCCGGGACACCCCCCCGCCGGAACAGGCACACGACCAGCTGCGGCAATTGCTGGCCAGTCGTTCCCAATACTCCCTCTCCGCCACCCTGACCGGCCATTTTCTGGTGGGTGCCTTCTTCACCCCCTTCTTCGGCGGCGACTTGCGGGACGCCCTGTTCGGCGGTCTGTGCGGCCTGTCCATCGGATTGACCTCCCGTATGCTCAATAAACTGGCAGGGTACAACGCCTTTTTCCGCACTTTGCTCTCCTCGGCGCTGGCCTCTGTTCTTGCATTGATCTTTGTGCGCCTTGGTCTTGCTCACCACGAGGATGCCATCACCATCGGCTCGCTGATGCTGCTGGTGCCCGGCGTGGCACTGACCACCGCCATGCGTGAAGTAATGGCCGGCGACATCGTCTCCGGTGTGTCTCACGTGACCGAGTCCATCCTCACCGCCACCGCCATCGCCCTTGGCACCGGCGCGGCTCTGCTGGCCGGTCAGCTTCTGTAAGGGAGGGTTCGCACATGGGTGAACTGTTTTTTCATTGGCTTCTTCCCTGCCTGTACGCCTTTCTGGCCTGCGCGGGCTTCTGCTTCGTATTTAACATTCACGGCCCGGGCATTTTCATCTGCAGTCTGGGCGGTGCGCTGGGCTGGCTGGTGTATCTGTTGGCCGGGTTGTTTTCCGAGAACATCATGCTCTGCTTTCTGCTGGCCGCTGCCGCCATTACCCTGTACGCAGAGACCATGGCGCGCCTGCGGCGCTGCCCGGTCACCGGATATCTGATCATCGCGCTGCTCCCTTTGGTTCCCGGCAGCGGTATCTATGACGCCATGCGTTTTTGCGTGGCCGGTGACACCCAGCAATTCCTGTCCGCCCTGCTGCGCACCTTTGGCATCGCCGGTTGCCTCGCTGTGGGTGCGCTGATGGTCTCGTCTTTGATGCGTGTGCTCTTCTCTGTGTTACAATCCACACACAAATGATCCGGAGGTTCATCCCCATGCTTTCCAAACTCCTTTCCGCTCTGACTGCGGCCACATGCGCTGCCCTGCTGATGGTCACCTGCACCGCCAGCACCCAGCTGCTGCCCGCCGTCCCCGTAATAGCGGTACCCGAGCCGCCCTCTCCCCCACCGGTGCTCCTTCCTTACGACTTCTCCCAGCCGGTGCCCCAGAGCGAGCCGGTGGGAACGGAATACTTTGCCGACGCCGCCTTCGTGGGCGACTCCCGCACCGACGGGTTCTGCCTGTTCAGCGGTGTGGGCGGGGGTGACAACCTGACCGCCACCGGCCTGTCCGTGTTCACCCTGAGTACCAAGCAGACCATCAAAACGGATGAGGGCACCCTTACGGTTCTGGACGCGTTGGAGCGCAAGTCCTATGGCAAGGTATACCTCAGTCTCGGGGTCAACGAGCTGGGCTACAGCAACAACGACGCCTTTTACGCCGCCTATTGCGCCGCTATCGATGCCGTGCGTACCCGCCAACCGGACGCCGTGATTTATGTGCAGACCCTCATCCCCCTCAACGAGGGACGCATCAAAGCTTCAGGCGGCGCGTCCTACCTGACCAATCAGAAGCTCTGTGTCTACAACGACATTATTCGCCGGGTAGCAAGGGAAAAACAGGTTCCCCTGCTGGACCTCTACTCCGTCTTCGCCGTGGACGGTCAGCTGCCCGAGGATTTCAGCCGGGACGGCGTTCATCTGACTGCCGCCCACTACGCCATCCAGCTGGACTATTTTAAGACCCATACCGTATCCCTGCCCCAGCTGAACACGGCCATCCAATCTGCGGAGGGACTCATCTGATGAAACGACTTTTGCTTCCCCTGCTGACGCTGGTAGTGCTCCTGTCTGCCTGCTCCCCTGCCCCGTCCTCAGAAACGCCCGGCTTTTCATCCGGATTGGCGGAGCAGCTGTTGGGCTGCGGCGCTTTTTCCGAGCCTATCGACCCTCTGACCCCGGACATCGCCTGGGGTCTGTACCGTCTGTCTGCCGCCGGTCTCGCCCGGGAGCAGATGACCGACACCATCGCCTACCACTCCTCCGGCGCCACCTGTGAAGAGCTGTCTTTGCTGACCTTCACCGATGAAAAAACAGCTCAAACCGCCGCCGCCGCCCTGAAAGAGTATGTTTCCGACCAGATCGCAGCCAATCGGGACTATCGCCCCGCAGAAGTTCCCAAGTTGGAGCAGGCATATCTAATGTGCCGGGAAAACACGGTTCTGCTTCTGGTCGCCAACGACTACGCCCCCGCTCTCGCCCTGCTCGATCCTTGACCGATGCAACCACGCCCCGTCGCCTTGCGATGGGGCGTTTCCATTATTTACGCCTTGTCTCTCCCACTTCCAAAGGTTACAATTTGGTTACAACACCAATGACAGGAGAGATAGATATGACAATTCGAGCCTTCCGGTCACTGACCGCCGCCCTGTGCGCCGCCCTGCTGGCCGTCCCCATGTACCTGCCCGCCCGGAGCGTCCATCAAGGCACCCAGGTGCTGTTCAACGATGCCCCCTTCACTCAGGACGCTTACATAGAGGACGGGGTCAGCTACCTGTCTCTGGTCGACTTTGTCCGGAGTTCGACGCAGTACGACGTTTCCTGGGACGGAAGCGCCGCCTACATCGCCGCGGACGATCTGACCCTGCGTGCCCAGCCCGGGCAGTTGTGGGCAGAGGTCAACGGCCGGTGCTTCTACGTGCCGGGCGGCGTGCATCTGACCCGGGGACGCACCATGCTCCCGGCACGTACCCTGGCTCAGATTTTTGGCCTCGCCCTGGGCTGGGACGGAGAAACCTCCACCGTCCTGCTCACCGGCACGCCCGAAGTCCCGGAGCACGGGGACACCTACTACGACCCGGACACCCTATACTGGCTGTCCCGGATCATTTCGGCCGAGAGCCGGGGTGAACCATTGAAGGGGCAGATCGCCGTGGGCAACGTGGTGTTCAACCGCATGGCCAGCCACCGGTTTCCGAACACGCTGTACGATGTAATCTTCCAGGACGGTCAGTTCGAGCCGGTGGAGAACGGAACCGTTTTTGATGAGCCCTATCACCTGTCCGTCACCGCGGCCAAGCTGTGTCTGGAGGGAGCCAGCGTGGTGGGTGACTGCCTGTTCTTTTTTGCCCCCGCCCTGTCACCGGGCACTTGGATCGTGGAAAACTGCACCTATTACACCACCATCGGCTGTCATCAATTCTATTACTGAGCGCAAAAAAGCGGTGACCGACCCATCCGGGTCGGTCGCCGCTTTTGTTATGATTTAGTTTTTGCCGGACAGGCGTTCCAGCATATCCCAGCATCCCAGCATATACATGATGCCCAGCGCCCGGTCGTACAGACCGTAACCCGGACGGACGGTGCCCGGACCCTCGCCCCACAGATGGCGGCCGTGGTCGGGACGGATATAACCGTCAAAGCCGCAATCGTGATAGGCGCGCATGATTTCCAGAATGCCCGTGTCGCCGTCGCAATCCCGATGGCTGGCCTCGGAGAAGTCGCCGTTGGGGAAGTGCTTGACGTTGCGGATATGGGCAAAGGCGATCCGGTCGCAATGCTTGCGGATGATGTCCGCCACGTTGTTCTCGGGGTTGGCGTTCAGCGAACCGGAGCACAGAGTCAGACAGTTGTACTCATCGTCCACCATCTTCAGGAAGCGGTCGATGCTGGGTTCGTCCACCAGCAGACGGGGCAGGCCGAAGATATCCCAGGGGGGGTCGTGCATGTGGATGGCCATCTTGATGTCGCACTCCCGGCAGGTGGGCATGATCGCCTCAAGGAAGTACTTCAGATTGGCCCACAGAGTCTCGTGATCCACGTGGGCATAGGCCTTGAACAGCTCGTCCAGTTTGGCCATACGCTCGGGTTCCCAGCCGGGGAAGGTCATGTTGTATTTCTCGGTAAAGTCCAGAATGTACTTGGCCATGGCGTTGTAGTCGTCCTGGATCATGCCCTTTTCATAGAACAGCGCCGTAGAACCGTCCCCCACCGGATGAAACAGGTTGCTTCGGGTCCAGTCAAAGATGGGCATGAAGTTGTAGCAGATCACCTTGACGCCAAACTGCTTGAGGTTGCGGATGGTCTGCTTGTAGTTTTCGATGTACTGATCCCGGGTGGGCAGGCCGATCTTGATGTCGTCGTGCACGTTGACCGACTCTACCACGTCCATGTTGAAGCCGTAGGGCTCCAACTGCTTGCGAACCTGCTCGATCTCCTCCACTTCCCAGACCTCACCGGGCATCTTGTCGTGCAGCGCCCACACAAGGCCGGTCACACCGGGGATCTGCTTGATATCCTGCAGAGAGATACGGTCATTTCCCTCACCGTACCAGCGAAATGTCATTTGCATTGGAAGCTCTCCTTTCCTCGCCCCGTTTCCGGAGGCGTCTTTGTTACAGCGTGTCGTAATTGGTATCGGAAATTCCGTCCCGCTTGCTTTGTTTCACGCGGGAAACCGCCCGGCGCTCGTTGAGCAGGGCGAGGAACTTCTCCTCGTCAATGGGCAGGCTGACCGCCTCACCCGTCCAGCCGGACAGGTACATGGCGTTGGACAGCATCAGGCTGTTGATACCCTCCCGGCCGTCCGCCACCAACGGTGTACCCTGTTCAATGCAGTCGGCAAAGGCGTTGAGTACGCCCGCGTGGCGGGTAGTCACTCCGTCCGTTTCCACGTCGATCACCGTGTACTCCGGAACCTGGGACGTGGTCTGGGTTGTGGCACACCACTCCCGCTCGTCCTGAGCCAACTTATAAAAAATCAGCTTCTTGTCCTCACACACCAGTTTCCCCTTTGTGCCGCTGATCTCCAGTCGGTTGGTACCGGGCGCGTCGCCCGTGCTGGTGACCAGCACGCCCGTAGCGCCGTCGGGGAACTCCATGTAAGCGGTCACATCGTCCTCTACCTCGATGTCATGCCACTTGCCCATATGCACATGGGCGCTGACCCTGGTTGGCATGCCGAACAGCCACTGCACCAGATCCAGCTGGTGGGGACACTGATTGATCAGCACGCCGCCGCCCTCCCCAGCCCAGGTTGCACGCCAGGAACCGGAGTCGTAGTAACACTGGCTGCGATACCAGTCGGTGATGATCCAGCTCATGCGCTTGATCTGTCCCAGCTCACCGGCCTGCAGCATTTCCTTCACCTTGCGGTAGGTGCAGTTGGTACGTTGATTGAACATCAGGCCGAACACCAGTTCAGGGTGCGCGTCGGCCACGGCATTCATCTCCCGCACCTGCAGGGTGTACACGCCGGCCGGCTTTTCGCACATAACATGCAGCCCATGCTCCATGGCGTCAATGGCCAGTTCGGTGTGCTGGTAGTGGGGCACAGCGATGAGCACCGCATCCACCAGTCCGCTGCGGATGAGCTGGCTGCCTTTCTCAAACACCGCCGCCCCGGGCACGATCTCTTTGACCCACGCCCGGCGGCTCTCCCGCCGGTCAGCTACCGCGGCGACGGTGATGTTGGGACACCGCTGTCTGGTCACGATATTTTCAATGTGAAGTGTACCGATGCTGCCCGCACCAATGATACCCAGCTTAAGCATAATCGTTCTCCTATGTTCTCCCGTGCTTCCTTGTTTTTCCCCTTACACGCCGGAATAGGCAGAGAATCCACCGTCCACGGGCATCACCGTTCCGGTCACAAAACCGGAGGCCGCGTCACACACCAGATACAGCAGCGCGCCGATCAGCTCGTCAGGCGTGCCGAAGCGGCCCATGGGGGTAGCCGCCAGGATCTTGCCGGTGCGTGCGGTGGGGGTGCCGTCAGGATTCCACAGCAGGCTGGCGTTCTGAGCCGTGGAGAAGAAACCGGGGGCAATGGCATTGACCCGGATACCCACCCGGCTGAAGTGGACAGCCAGCCACTGAGTAAAGTTGCTGATGGCCGCCTTGGCGCCGGAGTAAGCGGGGATCTTGGTCAGGGGAGTATAGGCGTTCATGGAGGAGATATTGATGATGTTGCCGCCGCCCTCCACCATGTCCTGAGCGAACACCTGGGTGGGGATCAGGGTGCCGATGAAGTTCAGATTGAACACAAACTGCACACCGCTCTGGCCCAGGTTAAAGAAGCTCTTGGTCTCCGCCTCCAGATCACCAGGCTCAAAGTACTCCTTGTCCGTGGTGGCCTTGGGATTATTGCCGCCGGCGCCGTTGATCAGGATGGAGCACTTGCCCAGCTCCTTGTGGATCTTCTCCGCCGCCTGCTCCATGGACTCACGCTCCAGCACGCTGGCGGCATAGCAGCCCACCACAGCGCCGCTGTCCTCACGAATCTCCTTGGCCACCCGCTCCATCGCGTCGGGATTCAGGTCGACCAGCGCGATCTTCGCGCCGCAGCTGGCCAACGCCTTGGCAAAGCAGCCGCACAGCACGCCGCCGCCGCCGGTGACCACCGCCACTTTCCCATTCAAATCAACATCAAAAGGCAACTTCATTTTACACAATCTCCTTTTTCTTTATTGCTTGTTTTCCATCCGGAAAACTGTGATTCCACTTTACCGCTTGTCTGTTGGCATCAAAGCATGGCTTTGAGCGCCGTTACCGCCGCTCTCGCCGGGAGGAACGACCGTTCTTCTCTCTTCCGTCAGCCAATAACTCCCCACTTTTCAGCCCAATTATAAGCCAAATCATAATACAATTCAATTGCCTTAAAACTCATTTTTATATTGTAAATTGTATCAGATTATATTATACTGTTCCAAGACAAACGGAGGTGAATTTCATGAAGGAGCGTACCTTTGACCATACCACCCCTTCGCCCTTTGGCGGCTGGATCCAACACCCCCCCTTTCCGCTCCCTCTGGGCGAACTTCACACGCACACCACCTGCGAGATCTACTGCGTGTTTCGCGGCACAGGCTACTACGTCATCGAGGGTGCGCAGCACAAGCTGGAGCACGGAAAAGTCTTCCTTATGCGGCCGGGCGAAGTACACCGGGTATTCATCACCGGCAACGAACCCTATGACCGCATCACCTGCAACTTCCGCATCTCCGACGTGGACGCCATGGATCCTCACCGCAGTCTGTTAGCGCCTTTCTTTGATCGTCCGTTGGGTGAACAGAATGTGTACCCTCACTCCGCAGTCTCCTCCACTCACATCTATGACCTGTTCGCCAAACTTTACGCGGATATGGGAAGCGAGTATGCCACCCAGCTCAACAGCAAAATCACGTTGTTTTCCATCCTCGCCGAGTTGAAGCAGCTGTTCGACAACAAGCTATACTTCGCCCCCGATCAGGACTGTGGACACATCCGTTCGGTACTCAACTATGTCAACAGGCACCTGACCGAGCCCCTGTGCGTGGATTCCCTGTGTCAACACTTTTTCATGAGCCGCAGCCAGCTCAACCGGGAATTCAAGCGCGCCACCGGCACCACCGTGTGGGACTATGTCATGTCCAAGCGGCTGATGCAGGCCAAAATGTACATCTCCGACGGCATGCGCGCCGGCGAGGCCGCCATCGCCTGCGGCTTCCGGGATTATTCCGCTTTCTATCGTTCCTACATGAAAAAGTACGGCACGCCCCCCTCCGTTGGGGAGAAATAAGTCTATTTGTACATACATTGATCCAAAGGTCGTGATAAGCCGATGAAACTGCTGGTCCGATATTTAAAACCCTTTGGCCGACGCATGCTGCTGGGATTTACCATCAAGGTCGGCGGCACCGTGGCCGAACTGCTGCTGCCCTATATTCTCAGCCATGTGCTCAAAGTTGTCGTTGCCCGACAGGCACTGAACGAGATTCTCATGTGGGGCGGCGTGATGCTGCTGTGCGCGGCGCTGGCCGTGGCCATGAACGTGATCGCCAACCGCATGGCCGCCGCGGTGAGCCGGGATTCCTCCCGGGTCATTCGCCACGATCTGTTCCGGCGCACCCTGCATCTGTCCGCGGCTCAAACGGACAAATTCACCATCCCTTCATTGGAGTCCCGACTGACCACGGACACCTACAATGTACATAATTTTATCGGCATGATGCAGCGCATGGGCGTGCGCGCCCCCATCCTGCTGTTGGGCGGCGTATGCATTTCCCTGTTCATGGATCGGGCGCTGGCCACCGTCATGCTCACCATCATGCCTGTGGTATTCGCGCTGATCTTCCTCATCTCCCGCCACGGCGTCCCCCTGTTCGCTCGGGTACAGACCTCGGTGGACAACATGATCCGGGTGGTTCGGGAGGACACCCAGGGCATCCGGGTCATCAAAGCCTTGTCCAAGCAAAACTACGAACACCGCCGCTACGACACCGTCAATCGCGCGCTGGTCCAGGACGAGACCCGAGCCAAGACGGTGATGAGCCTGATCAGTCCGGTGATGAGCGCACTGATGAACGGCGGCATCGTGGCCGTGGTGGTACTGGCCGCGTTCCGGGTGTCCGGCGGCCGCTCCGACCCGGAGACCGTGATCGCCTTCATGCAGTACTTCACCCAGATTTCCATGGCGCTCATGACCATCAACCGCATGTTCACCATGTACACCAAATGCGCCGCCTCCGCTCAGCGCATCCTGGAGGTACTGGACACCCCGGAAGATCTGGCGGTATGCTCCGAGCAGGAGTTCCCCCGGGTAAAAACGGACGCACACATCTGCTTTGATCACGTCACCTTTACCTACCCGACCAAGAAAACCCACAATCTGGAACAAGTCAGTTTCTCTTTGAACAAAGGTGACTGGCTGGGCATCATTGGTGCCACGGGCAGCGGAAAATCCACTCTGGTCAAGCTGTTGCTGCGCTTTTACGACGTGGACGAGGGGGCCATTCGCATCAACGGGAGGGATGTTCGTACCATTCCCAAGAGCGAACTGTACGGAATGTTCGGCACCGCCATGCAGTTTGACTTCCTGTATGCCGACACCATTGAAGAAAACATCCGCTTCGGGCGTCCGCTCACCCATGAGCAGATCCGGCAGGCTGCCGTCACCGCCCAGGCGCACGACTTCATTTCCGCCCGGGAAGAGGGCTACGGCTATATGCTGGCTCAGAAGGGAACCAACATCTCCGGCGGCCAGAAGCAGCGCCTGCTCATCGCCCGGGCACTGGCCGCCCAACCGGACATTCTCATTCTGGACGACAGTTCCTCCGCTCTGGACTACAAGACCGATGCCGCCCTGCGCCGGGCACTGGCCGAACAGGTGAAGGACTGCACCGTGGTCACCGTGGCGCAGCGGGTCAGCTCCATCAAGGACTGCGACCTGATCCTGGTTCTGGACGAGGGCCGCATTATCGGCATGGGCGACCATGAACACCTGCTGGCCACCTGTCCGGAGTACGAACAAATCAGCCAGTCGCAGATGGGAGGTGCTTTCGTTGAGTAACGGTTTCCCCGGTCACGGAGGCCCCGCCGGCCGCTCGGCAGGTGTTTCCTTCGAAAAGCTGGACGCAAAGCGCACCCGAAGCGTTATGCTCCGCCTGTGCAAGTACATTCTGCATCACTGGATTCTGTTCCTGCTGGCCGTGGTGCTCACCCTGCTGTCCAACCAGCTGGCTCTGCTTGGCCCCACCTACTCCGGCGACGCTCTGGACGCCATCGCCGCTCAGGGCGGCGTACAGTTTGAGGTGGTGTGGGACAAGGTTCGCCGGATGCTGGTGTGCTATGTGCTCTCGGCAGTGCTGTCCTACCTGTTGACCCTGTTGATGGTGCACATCAGCCAAAAGATCGTGTACACCATGCGCAAACAACTCTTTGAAAAGCTCACCGCTCTGCCCGTGGGCTACTTTGACACCCACGCCACCGGCGACATCATCAGCCGCATCTCTTACGACATCGATACGGTGAACGCCTCCCTGTCCCACGATCTGGTGCAGGTGATGACCAGCATTTACACGGTGGTCGGCTCGCTGATCTTCATGTGGCGCATCTCGAAGCCTCTGATCCTTGTATTTGTGGTGACCGTGCCCATCTCCATCTTCTTTGCCCAATACCGCTCCCACAAGGTGCGCCCTCTGTTCCGCAAGCGTTCGCGCAAACTGGGTGAGCTCAACGGCTACGCTGAGGAGATGCTGTCCGGCTGCCGCACCATTCAGGCCTACGGACGGGAGGATGAGATCGGAAGCCGCTTCGACGATCGCAACGCGGACACCACCGACGCCTATTACGACGCGGAGTATTACGCCGCCGCCCTGGGGCCGGGCATGATGTTCATCAACAACCTGTCCATCAGTCTGATCGCCATGTTCGGTGGCATCCTGTACCTGTACTCCCAAAACGGCACCTTGGCGGAAGCCTCCGCCTTCTTCATCACCCTGGGCGGCGTGGCCAAGTTTGTACAGTACTCCCGCAAGTTCGCCGGCCCTATCAACGAGTTTGCCAATATCCTGCACGAGTTCCAGTCTGCCTTCTCCGCCGCTGAGCGGGTGTTCCGTATCCTGGATGAGGAGCCCGAACCGGCTGACGCGCCCGACGCGGTCGTACTCACCCACGCCCGGGGACAGGTGGACATGGAAAACGTGCGCTTTGGCT
>JAZUOI010000165.1:0-2226 GCA_045604585.1 Lawsonibacter sp.
CATTTCCTGTGTCACGGTACATTGTATGATAGCGGTCTGAGCCTGATTCAGCGTGATCTGTGCCCAACACAACGGCTGCTCCGCGTCCGGGCTGATCAGGGCAGCCTGCCAGCAGCTGCCTTGACAGCCGAGCCAGACCAGTTGCGTTTGTCCCGGATCACCGGCGGACAGTAGCAGCTGTGACTTGTCCGGAGACGGTGAGATGGTGCTGTCCAGCTGTCTGGGACGGACGGGCAGGGGGATCCAGCGGGAAAACATTTGCTCCAGCAACGGCGCAAGGCGGTCGGCGGGCAGCGTGAGCCGCTCGCCCAGCCAGCTGGCCTGTGGGTCATTGGGGGCGGAAAGGGTCAGCGCGTAGTAGGCCGCCAGCCACACAAAACGTCCGTCCCCGGCGTCATATTCCAGTCCACGTTCCAGCATGGTCAGTATCAGCGCGTGGGCGGGCAGGGTAAGCGCCTGAGGTGTGGCGGTGGACGAGGCAGCGGTGCCGGACAGCAGGAGCGACAGGGTGAGCAGGGCGCAGGCGAACATTTTCATAATGCTATCCTCCGTACAGGTAGTAGTACCTATCCTATGCAGTGCTATGGTGGACAGAACAAAAACACAGTATATTTGTCTCGTATGTCCGGTTGACCGGACGGGCGGTTTGTTATAAAATAGATACCAATGTTGAAACTGCGTGAAGCGAGGAAGATACCATGCTGGAGCACGAATTGGAGCTGCGCTTTTGTAAGGCGCGGCGGGCGGCCATCGCCCATGATTTTTATAAGCTGAATCAGGAACAGCAGCAGGCGGTGCTGGCCACCGAGGGGCCGCTGTTATTGCTGGCGGGCGCGGGCAGCGGCAAGACCACCGTGCTCATCAACCGCATCGCCAATCTGATGAAATACGGTCGAGGCTCGGACAGCGTGGAAGTGCCCGAGTGGGTCACACCGGAGGACGTGGCCTTTTTGGAGGGGTACGCCGCTCAACCCAACACGGTCGAGCGGGAACGCGCCCAGCGGCTGTGCCAGCTGGATCCGGCGGTGCCCTGGTCCATTCTGGCCATTACCTTTACCAACAAGGCGGCCGGGGAACTGAAAGAGCGACTGGAGCGTATGCTCGGCCCTGCCGCCAACGACATCTGGGCCAGCACGTTTCACTCCGCCTGCGTGCGTATCTTGCGAAGAGACATTGACAAGCTTGGTTTCTCATCTTCCTTTACCATCTACGATACGGATGACTCCCTGCGGGTCATCAAGGATATTCTGAAGGAAAACAATATTGACGACAAGCAGTTCCCGCCCCGCACTGTGCTTGGGCACATCTCCCGAGCCAAGGACGAGATGAAGCTGGGGGCGGAGTATCTGGCGGAGTGTCGGCGTTCCGGTGACTTTCGCAAGGAGAAGATCGCTCAGATCTACGCTGAATACGAGCGCCGCCTGTGGGATGCCAGCGCGCTGGACTTTGACGATATTATTCTGCACACCGTGCGCCTGCTGCAGCAGGACGAGGGGGTACGTACCTACTACCAGCGCAAGTTCCGCTATGTGCTCATTGATGAGTATCAGGACACCAATAATCTGCAGTATCTGCTGGCCTCCACGCTGGCGGGCGGGTACGAGAACTTCTGCGTGGTGGGCGACGACGACCAGTCCATTTACCGCTTCCGGGGCGCGACGATTGAGAATATTTTGTCCTTTGAACAGCAGTACAAAAATGCCCGGGTCATCCGTCTGGAACAGAACTATCGCTCTACCGGCAACATTTTGAATGCGGCCAACGCCGTCATACGAAACAATCAGGGGCGCAAAGGCAAGGAGTTGTGGACGCGTTCCGGGGCGGGGGACAGGCTGCAGCTGTATTCCGCCATGAACGAAAACGATGAGGCCCAGTACGTGGCTATGCGTATTTTGGACGACTATTCCAAAGGCATTGCATGGAAGGATCATGCCATTCTTTACCGCATGAACGCCCAGTCAAACCAGATGGAGAATGCCTGCAAGCGCAATGGTATCCCCTACAAGATCATCGGCGGCACCCGCTTTTTTGACCGGGCCGAGGTCAAGGATATGGTGGCCTACCTGTGCGTGCTCAATAACCCTCAGGACGATTTGCGCCTGCGCCGCATCATCAATAATCCCCCCCGGGGCATCGGTGACAAGACGGTGGACACCGCCCAGCTCATCGCCCAGGAGGAGGGGCAATCCCTGTATTATGTGGTCAGCCACGCCAATCAATATCCCG
>JAZUOI010000166.1:0-7772 GCA_045604585.1 Lawsonibacter sp.
CGCAGTCGGCCCCACCGGTCCAACCGGGCCTACCGGCGCAGCGGGCGCTACCGGCGCCACCGGCGCGGTCGGGCCCACCGGTCCCACCGGCCCTGCCGGTGAGCTGATCCCCGGTGCGGCGGTAGCCGATCTGCCGGCCACTGCCACGTTGGAGGACGTGATCGCCACAGTGAATGCCCTGCTGGCCTCTCTGCGTGCTGCGGGAGTCATCACGGCCTGAGCCGTTCGACCAAACGGTGCCCCCTGGGGCACCGTTTTTATATAGGGGAGGAAATACAATGGGCAAGTATAAGGTCTGTGTTTACGCCATCTGTAAAAATGAGGAGCAGTTTGCCCGCCGCTGGATGGGGTCCATGTCCGAGGCGGACGAGGTGGTGGTGCTGGATACCGGCTCCACGGACGCGACGGCAGATGTCCTGCGGGAGTTGGGGGCTCGGGTGACGGTGGAGGAGATCCGTCCGTGGCGCTTTGATGTGGCGCGAAACCGCTCGTTGGAGCTGGTGGGGCAGGATGTGGATATCTGCGTGTGCACGGATTTGGACGAGGTGTTCCACCCGGGCTGGCGTGCGGCTCTGGAACAGGCATGGGAGGAGGGGACACATCGGCTGAGCTACCGCTACACCTGGTCCTTTGGGGCGGATGGGGCAGAGGGGTGTGTGTTCTGGATCGAAAAGGCGCACAGCCGTCAGGGGTGGCGGTGGAGCCATCCGGTGCACGAGGTGCTGGAGTGGACGGGGGAGGGGCGAACGCCCGCCGCCCGCCCCGCGCCGGGGGTACAGCTGGATCACCACCCCGATCCGGAAAAGTCCCGGGGACAGTATCTGGAACTGCTGGAGCTGTCGGTGCGGGAAGCCCCGGAGGATGACCGAAACATGCACTATCTGGGGCGGGAATATCTGTTTCACCGGCGGTGGGACGACTGCATCCGCACCCTGAGACAGCATCTCTCTCTGCCCACCGCCCGGTGGGCGGATGAGCGGGCGGCCTCCATGCGCTATATCGCTCGGGCCTATCTGCAAAAGGGGGAAGGGGAGCGAGCGGTGGATTGGTATTTGCGCGCCGTGGCGGAGGCTCCCCATTTGCGGGAAGGTTATGTGGAACTGGCTCATCTGTTGTATGAGCGGGAGCAGTGGGATGGCGTGGTGTGGCTGACCGGGCGGGCACTGGCCATTGCCGACCGTCCGGATACCTACATCAGCGAGGCATCGGCCTGGGGAAGTCTGCCGTGGGATCTGCGCGCCATGGCTTTTTATCATACCGGACGGGTAGAGCAGGCGCTGGAGGCCGCCCGGATGGCGGCACAGTTGGAGCCAAACGACCTGCGTCTGAGGGAAAATGTGCGGGCAATTCAAAATATTCTGGCAGCAAACAAACAGAGAGAAACGGCGGAATATTCATAAAAGAAACCGAACGAGGGCAGCGGATTTTTACCGTGGATAAATTTGCGCGTAGTGGTTGATTTTTGTGGGAAGAAGTTGATATAATATACCCTGAGAGAATGCTCTGCTCCGGTGGAGAAGACCAAGAAACAAACGGAGGGTCATACGATGAGAACCGTACAGTTTACCGAAACCGTCCTGCGTGACGCAAACCAGTCCCTGATCGCCACCCGACTGCCTTACAGCAAATTTGAGCCCATTCTGGAGGCCATTGACAAGGCCGGCTACTACTCTGCCGAGGTGTGGGGCGGCGCGACCTTTGACGTGTGCCTGCGCTACCTGCAGGAAGATCCCTGGGAGCGTCTGCGCAAGATCCGCGCCAAGATGCCCAACACCAAGCTGCAGATGCTGCTGCGCGGCCAGAACATTCTGGGCTACAAGCACTACCCCGATGACGTGGTGCGTAAATTCGTGGAGCATTCTGTGAAGAACGGCATCGACATCATCCGCATTTTCGACGCACTGAACGATGTGCGCAACCTGGAGGTGGCCATCGACGAGACGGTGAAGCAGGGCGCGCACGCCTCGGGCACCATCTCCTTCACCACCAGCCCCGTCCATACCCAGCAGACCTTTGTGGACATGGTCAAGGATCTCAAGGGCATGGGCGCGTCCTCCATCTGTATCAAGGACATGGCCGGCATTATGGGTCCCCAGGAGGCCTATAACCTGGTGTCCGCCATCAAGGATGCCGAGCCGGAGATGCCCCTGGTCATCCACACCCACTGCACCACCGGCCTTGCGTTCATGACCTACCTCAAGTGCGTGGAGGCGGGTGCCGACGTGCTGGACACCGCCATTTCTCCCATGTCCGGCGGCACGTCCCAGCCTGCCACCGAGACCCTGGCCTACGCTCTGCGCGAGATGGGCTATGATGTGAAGCTGGATGACAAGAAGCTGATCCAAATCGCCGACTTCTTCAAGGGCGTGCGTGCCGAGGCTTTGAAAGACGGTCTGCTCGATCCCATTTCCATGGCCACGGACACCCAGTGCCTGACCTATCAGATCCCCGGCGGTATGCTGTCCAACCTGATCTCCCAGCTGAAGATGATGAACGCCATCGACAAGCTGGACGAGGCTTTGCTGGAGACCCCCCGTGTCCGCAAGGATCTGGGTTATCCTCCTCTGGTCACCCCCACCAGCCAGCTGGTTGGCTCCCAGGCTGTGCAGAACGTGCTGGCCGGCGAGCGCTATAAGGTGGTGGGCAAGGAGATCAAGGCCTATTGCCGCGGCGAGTACGGCCGCACTCCCGCCCCTATCGACCCCGAAGTGCAGAAGAAGATCGTGGGCGGTGCCTCTCTGGTGGAGGGTCGCTTTGCCGACAGCCTGGAGCCCGGCTTTGAGGCGGCCAAGAAGGAACTGGGTGCCACCGCCAAGAGCGATGAGGACGTGCTGAGCTACATTGCCTTCCCCCAGGTGGCCATGGCGTTCTTCAAGGATCGCGAGGCCGGCTTCCCCAAGAAGGAGGAGGCGCCTAAGGCGGCTCCCGCCCCTGCTCCTGCCGCCGCTCCTGTGGCCGCCCCCGCTGCCGCTCCTGCAGCCCCCGCTCCTGTCGCTCCTGTGGCCGGCAAGCAGGGCAACTATGTGGTGACCGTCAACGGCGTCCAGTACGCTGTATCCGCCCAGGTGGCCCCGGCTGCTCCTGCGGCGGCTCCCGTTGCCCCTGTGGCTGCTCCTGTGGTGGCCCCCGCCCCTGCGCCCGCTCCTGCCGCCGCTCCTGCCGCCGCTGCTGCGCCTGCCGCAGTTGCTGCCGGGGAGACCGCGGTGAACAGCCCCATGCCCGGCAATGTGTTCAAAGTGGAATGCAAGGTGGGTCAGTCCGTCAACACCGGCGACATTCTGGTGGTGCTGGAGGCCATGAAGATGGAAATCGAGGTGTCCGCCCCCTGCGCCGGCACGGTCAAGGCCATTTCCGCCAACGTGGGCAGCGCCGTCAATACCGACGATCTGCTGGTCACTCTGGGCTGATAGAAACGTGTTTAAGAAAACGGCTGTGCTTGGCGCAGCCGTTTTTCTTTTGCAAAAAATTTTTCAAAAAAAGAGGAAAGTTTGCAGGAATTTTTGTTTTTGGGGCGTATAAGACCTATACAAGACAGAAAAGGAGGGCTGTACCGTGACGCTGAGAGAACAGACCCAGCGGCAGGAGGAACTGCTAAGTGAACGTGCCTGTCGTGCCGGCCAGTCCAAAGGGCGGCAGCGTCCGGAGGAGGAGTGCGCGGTGCGCACCTGCTTCCAGCGGGACGTGGACCGCATCGTATACAGCAAGGCTTTCCGGCGGCTCAAACACAAAACCCAGGTGTTTCTCCAGCCCGAGGGCGACCACTACCGTACCCGCATGACCCACACCCTGGAGGTCAGCCGTATTGCCCGCACCATTTCCCGGGCGCTGGGGTTGAACGAGGATCTCACCGAGGCCATCGCGCTGGGTCACGACCTGGGTCACACCCCCTTCGGCCACGCCGGAGAGCGGGCGCTGGCGGCGGTGATGCCCGGCGGTTTTGCCCACTATCAGCAGTCCGTGCGCGTGGTGGAGCGGCTGGAGAAAAATGGGGAAGGGCTGAACCTGACCTGGGAGGTGCGAAACGGCATCCTCTGCCACACCAAGGGGCAGGATGCCGCTACGTTGGAGGGACAGGTGGTGCGCCTGGCCGACCACATTGCCTACATCAACCACGACATTGAGGATGCCCTGCGCGGAGGCATCATCTTCCCCATGGATATTCCGTTGGAAATCTCCAACGTGCTGGGATTTACCCACGGTGAGCGCATCAACACGCTGGTGGCCGATGCCATTGCCGCCAGCGCGGGACAGGAGCGCATCGCCCAGAGCGACGAAGTGGGACAGGCCATGCTGGCGCTGAAGGAGTTCATGTTCGCCAACGTGTACACCAACCCCCTTGCCAAGGGGGAGGAGGGCAAGGCACAAAAGATGCTGCGGGCCATGTTCGAGTATTACTGCGCCCAGCCTGATGAATTGCCCCCCGACTTTCAGACGGTACGAACCCAGGAGGGGGTGGAGCGGGCGGTGTGCGATTACATTGCCGGCATGACCGATCCCTACGCGGTACAAAAGTTTGAAGAGCTGTTCATCCCCATGGGCTGGACGGTGAAATGATCAAACAGGAAAAAGATGAGCCAGGAAAGGAGGAGGTCTATGGCCATTCCCGAGCGTTTTATTGACGAGCTGGTGTCCCGCACGGACATTGTGGATCTGGTGTCCGGATATGTGCGGCTGAACAAAAAGGGCAATAACTACTGGGGTCTGTGCCCCTTCCATAGTGAAAAGACCCCCTCTTTCTCCGTGGCCATCGACAAACAGATCTATTACTGCTTTGGCTGTCACAAGGGCGGCGGCGCCATCAACTTCGTGATGGAGATGGAGCAGATGTCCTACCCGGAGGCGGTGCGCCATCTGGCTCAGCGGGCGGGCATGCAGGTGCCCGAGAGCGAGTATGACAAGGGACGCAAGGAAAAACGGGAGCGGCTGCTGGAAATCAACAAAGAGGCCGCCCGGTACTTCCACGCCCAGCTGTACGCCCCCCACGGGGCGCAGGCGCTGGCTTACCTGCGCGGACGCGGGTTATCCCAAGCGACTCTGACCAATTTTGGCCTGGGTTTTGCCCCGGACAGCTGGGACGGGCTGCTGACCGCGCTGGCGCAAAAGGGCTACGACAAGGCAGAGGTGCTGGAAGCCGGCCTTGCGGTGAGCAACGACAAGGGGCGCATTTACGACCGCTTCCGCAACCGGGTCATGTTTCCTATTATTGACGTGCGCGGCTCGGTTATCGGTTTCGGCGGGCGGGTGATGGACGACTCCAAGCCCAAGTACCTCAACTCCCCCGAAGGAATGGTATACAACAAAAGCCGCAACCTGTTCGCCCTGAACATCGCCAAAAAGTCCAACGCCGGACGTATCATCCTTACCGAGGGCTATATGGACACCATCGCCCTGCACCAGGCGGGCTTTGACTGCGCGGTGGCCAGTCTGGGCACCGCCCTGACGGCGGAGCACGCTCTGCTGCTGTCCCGGTATACCAAAGAGGCGGTCATCGCCTATGACGGGGACAATGCCGGCGTGGCGGCGGCACAGCGAGCCATTCCGCTGCTGGATAAGGCGGGACTGAAGGTAAAGGTGCTGCAAATGCGCGGGGCAAAAGACCCGGACGAATTTATCAAGACCTATGGCCGGGAGGCTTTTGCCAAGCTGCTGGACGAGAGTACCAACCACATTGAGTATCGACTGGAGCGGATCAAAGGAAAATTCGACCTGAAGGACGATGCCCAACGGGTGGAGTTTTTGCGGGAGGCGGCAGACATGATCGCCACCCTATCCGGCGCGGTGGAGCGGGAAGTGTACGGCACCCGGGCGGCTCAGGCGGCCGGGGTGTCCGCCGAGGCCATGGCACAGGAAGTCAAAAAGCGGCGGGAGCAGCGCATGCGCAAGGAGCGCAGGCAGCAGGAACGAAGAGATCTTGCCCCGGCGGCCAATCTCCAGCCCGCCCAGCGGGGGCTGCGTTATGACAACGTGCGCTCCGCCGCGGCAGAGGAGGGGGTGGTGCGGCTGACCATGCTGGATCCCACCCTGTTGGAACATACCCAGGCTCTGACGGGAGCAGAGTTTTCCGCGCCCCTGCTGGGCAAGGTGTTCGACCTGCTGCGTGACCGTCACGCAGACGGCCGGACGGTGCAGCTGGGCAGCCTGAGCAATACCCTCTCTCCGGAGGAAATGAGCCATCTGGCAAGAGTTGTGGATCAGCCGGAAGGGCTTGGACAGGCGCGCAAGGCGCTGAGCGACTACATAGATACCATCCGCACCGAACGGCTCAAACGCGAGGGCGGTACGGATGATGCGGCGCTTCGCGCGGCGCAGGAACGACACAGAAAAGCCAAAGGCTACGGAGGAGAATGAACATGAGCGAGAAGAAGGAAACGAACATTCCCGAGGCGGAGCAGGAGATGCTTGTGCCGGAAAAGGAGAGCGCTGCCCAGAACAAGGCAGACGTCGGTAAGCTGGTAGAGGGCATCCCCGGCAGCGAGAAGCTGCAGGAACTGCTGGAGCGGGGCAAGAAAAAGGGTAACCTGTCCTCCACGGAGCTGATGGATGTGCTGGAGGATATGGATCTTGGCTCGGAGCAGATGGACAAGATCTACGATACCATGGAGATTTTGGGCATCGACACGGTGGGGGAGGATTACGCCCCTGATCTGAACGAGGACGGTACGCCCCCCGCCGGCGAGATGGAAGAAATCAGTGAGGAGGAGATCGTCGACCCCAACACCATGCTGGACGCTTTTGGTACGGACGACCCGGTGCGCATGTACCTCAAGGAGATCGGCAAGGTCAATCTGCTCACCTCGGAAGAAGAGGTGGAGCTGGCGCAGGCCATGGGAGCGGGCAATATGGCTCAGGCTCAGCTGGAGGAGATGGTTCAGGCCGGAGAGGACGTGCCCGACGAGGTGCGTCAGGAACTGGAGAAGATCATTCAGACGGGTGAGACGGCCAAGCAGCGTCTGGCGGAGGCCAACCTGCGTCTGGTGGTGTCCATTGCCAAGCGCTATGTGGGTCGCGGTATGCAGTTTTTGGATCTGATCCAGGAGGGAAATCTGGGTCTGATCAAAGCGGTGGAGAAGTTCGACCACGAAAAGGGCTTCAAGTTCTCCACCTACGCCACCTGGTGGATCCGGCAGGCCATCACCCGCGCCATCGCCGATCAGGCGCGTACCATCCGTATTCCCGTGCATATGGTGGAGACCATCAACAAGGTCATCCGTGTCTCCCGCCAGCTGCTCCAGGAGCTGGGTCACGACCCCAGTCCCGAGGAGATCGCCAAGGAGATGGGGATGCCCGTGGACAAGGTGCGTGAGATCTTGAAGATCGCTCAGGAACCGGTGTCCCTGGAAACCCCCATCGGTGAGGAGGAGGACAGCCACCTCGGCGACTTCATCCCCGATGAGGATGCCTCCGAGCCGGCGGAAGCGGCCAGCTTCACCCTGCTCAAAGAGCAGCTGGTGGAGGTGCTGGGCACCCTGACCCCCCGGGAGGAGAAGGTGCTCAAGCTGCGCTTTGGTCTGGAAGACGGCCGTACCCGTACGCTGGAGGAAGTGGGCAAGGAGTTCAACGTCACCCGCGAACGCATCCGCCAGATTGAGGCCAAGGCGCTCAGAAAACTGCGCCATCCCAGCCGCTCCAAGAAGCTGAAAGACTTTTTGAACTGATACAGGGAGGGAAAGGACACAATGAAAGGTATCGTTCTTGCTGCGGGTAAGGGTACCCGCCTGTATCCCATGACCAAGCCGGTGAGCAAGCCCCTGCTGCCGGTGTAAGTCGGAGGC
>JAZUOI010000167.1:0-23163 GCA_045604585.1 Lawsonibacter sp.
GAGCCGTTGCCCAGGTGGCAGGAAATCAGCTTCAGCTCCTCGATGGGCTTGCCCAGCATGGCAGCGGCGCGCTGAGCCACGTACTTGTGGCTGGTGCCGTGGAAGCCGTAGCGGCGAACCTTGTCATTCTCGTAGTACTCGTAGGGCAGGGCATAAGTATAGGCCACGGGGGGCATGGTCTGATGGAAGGCGGTGTCGAACACAGCCACCATGGGGGTCTCGGGCATCAGGGACTGGCAGGCCTTGATGCCGATGATGTTGGCGGGGTTGTGCAGGGGGGCGAGGGGATTGCACTCCTCAATGGCGGCCATGACCTCGTCGGTGATGAGCACGGACTTGGCAAACTTCTCGCCGCCGTGAACCACACGGTGACCCACCGCGTCGATCTCCTTCATGGAGCCGATGACGCCGTTGTCCTTGTCTACCAGCGCGTTCAGCACGGCCTGGATGGCCTCGGAATGAGTGGGCATGGCCACGTCGGCTTCCTTGATGGCCTGCTTGCCGTCGGGCTTGTAGGTGAACTTGCCGTCGATGCCGATGCGCTCGCACAGGCCCTTGGCCAGCACCTGCTGAGTTTCGGGGTTGAGCAGCTGATACTTCAGAGAAGAGCTGCCGGCGTTGATGACCAGAATGTTCATTGTAGTGTTCTCTCCTTTGATGGGAATGTTTTAGTTGCCTCGGCGTGAGGAATGTATTAAACTAATTCCGTACTATTTTAATCCTTTTGTTCCAAAAGAACAACCCCACTTTTCCCAGTTTCGCAAGAAAATTTCCGCAGGAGGGAAAATTTGTATGAAAATCGCCGGTATCACAGCGGAATACAACCCCTTTCACACCGGGCATGCCTACCAGATCGCCCAAACCCGGGCGGTCCTGGGAGAGGATTGCGCCGTGGTAGCGGTGATGAGCGGAAACTGGGTGCAGCAGGCCGACTGCGCCATTGCGGACAAATGGACTCGCGCCCGCCTTGCTCTGGAGGGTGGTGTGGATCTGGTGCTGGAGCTGCCCACGGTGTGGGCGGTGGCTTCGGCGGAACGTTTTGCCCGGGGGGCAGTGTCCCTGCTGGCGGCGGCCGGGGTGGATGTGGTCAGCTTTGGTAGTGAGTGCGGTGATGTGCAGGCGTTGCAGGCCGCCGCCGCCTGTCTGGACAACGAGCTCTACCACGAGACCGTCCGCGCCCTTGCCGGGGAAGGGTTGCCCTTTGCTGTTTGCCGTCAGCGGGCGGTGGAACAGTTGCTGGGAGTGGAAGCGGGGGCAGTGCTTGCCCAGCCCAACAATAATCTGGGCGTGGAGTATCTCCGCGCTATCCATGCTCTGGACGAGAATATACAACCCATGACCATTCTACGCAAGGGGAGTTTACATAACTCTGCGGAGTTAGGAGAAGACGGTTTTGTTTCCGCCACCCGGCTGCGCGCCCTGCTTCGGCAGGGGGAGGGAGAGCAGGCGCAGGGCTATCTGCCTGGAGCGGGGTGGCTGCCCCAACCGGAGCAACTGCCCGACCTTGCCCGGACGGAACGGGCCATGCTTGCCCGTCTGCGCACCATGACAGCTGAGGACTGGGCCAAGCTGCCTGACTGCGGGGCGGCGGAGGGGCTTGTTCAGCGGCTGGAGCGGGCGGGGCGCACCTGCACCGGTGTGGAAGATTTTCTGGAACAGACAAAGGCCAAACGCTTCACCCATGCCCGCCTGCGGCGGCTGGTGCTGTGGGCGTACCTCGGGCTGACGGCTGCGGACGTGCCCGGTGCCCCCCCTTATATCCGTGTGCTGGGCGTTAACGAGCGGGGCAGGGAAGTGCTGCGGCAGATAAAGGAGCGTGCGCAGCTGCCCATCCTCACCAAGCCCGCCCACGCCCGACAGCTTGCGCCGGAGGGGCGGCAGTTATTTGAAATGGAAGTGCGGTGTACCGACCTGTACGACCTGTGTTTTGCCTGTCCGCCCCCGCCCGGACGGGAGTGGGTCACCGACCCGGTGGTGCTGCTGTGAAGCAGGTGTGGCAAGCAGAAAACACCCGGTATCCGGCTGCGGCCGGATACCGGGTGTTTTGCTGTTGGAATAGCTGGAAATTGTGCGATATATTTCCACACTTTTTTTGGAAAAGGCATACCAAAACCGGGAGAAATGTGGTATGATAAGGTGGATTGTATCCATCATCATGGGGGTAGTGTGCCCATAAGGGAAAGGAGCGGACAAATATGCGTGCAAAACTGATGACGCTCACGCTGGCGGCGATGCTGTCCATGCTGTTGACCGGCTGCTTTTCCTGGTCGGCGGAGGAGTCTTATAAGCTGCCTCAGCCCCCCCAGGCTTACCAAAACCTGACCAACGCTGTCACCCAGACCAAGCGTGCGCTGGCCACGGAGTATTCCACCACAGTGGAGGACGTGCCCCCCTCCGCCGGTGACAATACCTCCACGGTGCAGCTGCTGGATATGGACGGGGACGGCTCACAGGAGACGGCAGTCAGCTTCTTCCGCATTCTTGGCGCGGAAAATCCCATTCGTCTGTATTTCTACACGCTGCATGACCGGGACGGATATGTGGCCAGCAGCGTGGTGGAGGGAGCCGGTGACGGCGTGTACGCCGTTCACTACGCCGATGTGGACGGTCGTACGGATGCCAAGGGTCAGCTTTGCAAGGAAGTGGTGGTCAGCTGGCAGATGGGCAACGACGCCTATTATCTGGGCGTTTACTCTCTGGACGATTCGGACGAGCAGATGCTGGTGTCTACCACCTACGATGACTACCGCCTGCTGGACATGGACGAGGATGGCCGCATGGAGCTGGCGGTGGCGCACCTGGAGCCGGAGCAGCAGCTGGGTGAGGTGGTGCTGTACGACTGGCAGAACGAGCGTGAGCCTGTGCAGCAGCGTGTGACCTTGTCCGCCGGGCTGAGCGGTGTGCGGCAGATGCGCGCCGGAGTGCTGGCGGACATGACACCTGCACTGTACATCAGCGGCGATTTGACCGATGACCGGCGTGCTGTGGACGTGGTGGCGCTGAATAAACAGGGGGAACTGTTCAATTTGTCTGTGGACGGGCAGACCGGTGTGAGCCGGGAGGTGTGCGACCCCTACCGTGAGCTTGTCCCCACCGACGTCAATGGTGACGGCGTGGATGAAGTGGCTCGTCCCTGGCAGCTGGATTCCTACGGAAATACCTCCGGTGCATGGTTGAACGATTGGGTGCAGTATTCCCGAAATGGGCGGGTCAAAACGGTGTGTACCACCTACCACAACACGGCTGACGGCTGGTATCTGGTGGTGCCTCAACATTGGCAAAGCCGGCTGATGCTCACCCGAAATGACAGCGTGACCGGTCAGCGTGCGGTCAACTTCTCCCTGTGGCAGGGGGAGGACAGGGAGCCGCTGACCTTCCTTACCGTGTACAAGCTGACCGGTGCCAGCCGCAGCCTGCGTGCAAACACCGGAAACCGGTTCATTCTGGCGGAGGACGGCAGTGCCGTGTACGCCGCCGCCTTCCACAGCGGATGGGATTGCGGCATTGACCAGAGTCAGCTGCTGGAGAATTTCCGGCTCATCGTCAGCAGCTGGTCGGGTGACTGACCTAACCTGAGCGATATGCTCAGGCTAAGGGAGAAAGGAGCAAGCATATGAGAAAAGTACTGGTTCTGGAGGACGAGGAGAATATTCGCAGCTTTGTGGTCATCAACCTCAAACGTGCCGGCTACGACACCATTGAGGCCGCCACCGGTGAGCAGGCGCTGGCTCAGCTGAAAAACAATCCGGGGATCCGGGTGGCGCTGCTGGATGTGATGCTGCCCGATATCGACGGATTTGAGGTCTGCCGGCGTATCCGCTCTACCAACAACACCATCGGTATTATCATGCTCACCGCCCGCACACAGGAGATGGACAAGGTCACCGGGCTGATGACCGGTGCGGACGACTATGTGACCAAACCCTTCTCCCCCGCGGAGCTGACCGCCCGGGTGGACGCGCTGTTCCGCCGCACGGGAAATGCCGATGCCGCACCCGCGCCCGGGGAACTGTATCAGCATCCCTTCCTGCTCAACACCCGCAACCGCACCCTGGAAAAGAACGGCCAGCGCATCAAGCTGACCCAGGTGGAGTATGGCCTGATGAAGCTGTTCATGGAAAATCCCGGCAAGGCTATGTCCCGGGAGGAAATTTTGGACGCGGTGTGGGGCAAGGACTTTTTGGGCGAACTGAAAAGCGTGGATGTGAATATCCGCCGCCTGCGCATCAAAATCGAGGATGACGCCCAGAATCCGGCCTTTATCACCACGGTGTGGGGCTTTGGCTATAAGTGGGGTGCGTAATACCACCGGAAACCATGTAAGGAAAGGAGGACGTGACCATGGCGAAGGAAAAAGAGCATAAGGCAAAAATGCAGGGCATCCGCCAGCGATGGCTGGCCAACAGCGTCAGCGTGGTGCTGTTTATGGTGGTGCTGGCTGTGGTGGCGTTCTCCGTGGCCATGGCAGGCTATTACTACGATGCCATGGAGGAGGGGCTCAAAGCCCGCGCGGGCAGTGCGGCTTCCTTTTTCCGCAACTATACCGAGTCGGAATACCGCCGCGCGGCCAAAAGCTACGTGGATAACTTCAGCGAAAAGAGCAAGCTGGAGCTGCAGTTTATCGAAACAGACGGCTCCATCCTATACTCCAGCTACGGGTTGACCACCGGCACCATGCCCCGCACGCCGGACATTCAGGGCGCGTTCTCCAACGCGGTGATGCAGGTGTGGCGGGGCAGCGATCCCACCACGGAAGAGCGCATCATGGCCGTTACCGCGCCGGTGCTCTATCGGGGCAACCTGGTGGGCGGTGTGCGCGTGGTCACGTCCATGATGGAGGTGGACCGACGGCTGGCATTGGCCACCGGAGCGCTGGCGCTGATCGGTATGGCGCTGCTGGCCATGCTGTATGTTTCCAACCTGTTCTTTGTGCGTTCCATCATTGAGCCGCTGGGCGGCATCACTGAAACGGCTAAGCGCATTGCCGACGGCAGCTATGGAATTCAGCTGGAAAAAACCTATGAGGACGAGATCGGCGCGCTCATTGATGCCATTAACGACATGTCCTTGAAGATACGACAATCGGAAAAGGTGCAGACAGAGTTTATTTCCTCTGTCTCACATGAGCTGCGCACCCCTCTCACCGCCATCAACGGCTGGGCGGAGACCATTATGAACGGGGAACTGCACGACCCCCAGGACGTAAAAAAGGGAATGGGCATCATTGTCAGTGAGGCCCGACGGCTGACCAACATGGTGGAAGAATTGCTGGAATTCTCCCGTATCTCCGATGGCCGCTTCACCCTGGCGGTGGAGCCGCTGGATCTGAAAGCGGAGCTGGAGGACGCGGTTTATACCTACCGGGAGTTCTTCCGCCGGGACGGCATCGAGCTGAACTATTACGACTGCCCGGAGGAGTCTGTTTCCATCAGCGGCGACCCGGAGCGGCTGCGGCAGGTATTCTGTAACCTGCTGGACAACGCCGCCAAGCACGGCGGCGCGGGCAAGCGCATCGATGTTGCCGTCCGTGTGGAGGAGGGTCTGGCGCGCATCATCATCCGGGACTACGGCCATGGTATCCCCGAAGAAGAGCTTCCCTTCGTGAAAAACAAGTTCTACAAGGGCAGCTCCAAGGCACGAGGCAGCGGCATCGGCCTGGCGGTCTGCGAGGAGATCGTGGAGCGGCACGGCGGACAGCTGCAGCTGACCAACGCCCCCGAGGGTGGCTGCGCGGTGCAGATCACTCTTCCGATTGGAACATAAGTTCGAAAAACCCTTGCATTTCCATGCGGATATGATAAAATGATTGATAGTAAGACGCGGTGCGTCGAAGGAGAACCCATGAGCAACGAACAAACCAACAAATGCTGTCCTGCGTTCAAAACCATGTGCGGCGGACAGGCGCTCATCGAAGGGATCATGATGCGCGGCCCGAAAAAGCAGGCCGCCGTGGTTCGCCGGCCGGACGGAGAACTGGAGATCCGGCAGGAAGAACTGAAATTTGTCAAAGACCGCCACCCCATCGTGGGCGTGCCGTTCATTCGAGGAATGTTCACCTTTGTGGATTCCATGGTCAACGGCGTGAAAAATCTGATGTGGTCGGCGGAGTTTTTCCCGGAGGAGGAGGGGCAGCCGGAGCAGCCCTCCAAGTTCGAGCAATGGCTGGAGAATAAGCTGGGCAACGAGAAATTCTACTCTCTGGTCATCACCCTTGCGGTGGTCATGGGCATCGGTCTTTCCGTGGTGCTATTTTTCCTGCTGCCCACCCTGCTGGGCGGGCTGGTGGCGCTGTTTACCCAATCCATGCTGGTGCGAAACGTGGCGGAAAGTCTGTTGAAAGTGGTCATTTTTCTGGTTTATCTGGCTCTGTGTTCCCGGATGAAGGATATTCGCCGGGTGTTTCAGTACCACGGGGCGGAGCATAAGACCATCTTCTGCTACGAGGCGGGACTGGAACTTACTGTGGAGAATGTACGCAAGCAGCCCCGCCACCATCCCCGGTGTGGCACCAGCTTCCTGTTTGTGGTCATCATCGTGTCCATTCTGGTATCCACGGTGATATTCTCCCTCTGGCCGGTGCAAAACTCCCTGCTGCGGTTTCTGGCTCATCTGGTGATGCTGCCCGCCATCGTGGCAGTCAGCTACGAGTTCAACCGCTGGTGCGGCCGGCATGACAACCCGCTGACCCGGGTGCTCACCGCCCCCGGTCTGTGGCTGCAGAACTTTACCACCTTCGAGCCGGATGACGGTATGATCGAGGTGGGCATCAAGGCACTGGAACTGGTGCTGCCGGAGGAGAAGGGCGAGGACGCCTGGTAACAAGGCACCAACAATAGAGAAAAAAGAGAGATATGAGGTGATCCTATGGCAACCACCTATAATAATCTGTTTCTGGACACTCGCAACCGGCTGCGTCAGGCCGGGGTGACCTCCGCCCAGATGGAGGCGCGGGAGATCGTGTGCTATGCCGCGGACAAGAGCCGGGAGCAGCTGTACCGGGATATGTCCCTGTATGTATCCAGCGATCTGGAGCGCCGGGTAGACGAGCTGGTGCAGCGCCGTCTGGCCGGAGAGCCGGTGGCCTACATCGTGGGCGAGTGGGAGTTCTACGGCATCCCTCTGGACATTTCCCCCGACGTGCTCGTTCCCCGGGAGGACACCGAGGTGCTGGCCGACCGGGCCATCCGAAAGACGCTGGATGCCGGCGAGGGTGCCCGGGTGCTGGATCTGTGCGCTGGCAGCGGCTGCGTGGGTCTGGCGGTAGCCTCCAACGCCCCGGAGTGCCGGGTGGTGCTGGGCGAACTGTCGGAAAGCGCTCTGCGCCTGTGCAAGCAGAATGTGCGCCGAAACGGGCTCAACGCCCGGGTCACCTGCATGAGCGTCAACGCCCTGGAGCCCCCCTCGGCGGCACTGTGGGACTTTGACGTGATCGCCTGCAATCCGCCCTACATACCCACCGATGTGATCGACACCCTGGACGTGAGCGTGCGTGAGTACGAGCCGCGCATGGCCCTGGACGGCGGGGAGGACGGTCTGGACTTTTATCGCTTTATCGCCGCCAAATGGAAGTCTGCCCTGCGGCTGGGCGGCACCCTCGCCTTTGAAGTGGGGTACGACCAGGCCGAAGCGGTGGAGCAGATCCTGCTGGAAAACGGGTTTGAGAACATCATCATCACCCCCGATACCCAGGGTATCCTGCGGGTGGTGGAGGGCACTATCAATAATTGAATGTCCGTTTTAATGGACAGTTGTCATGAGAGAATGGTGCCATAAAAGGGAACGACCGGTGCATCCGGTCTGGAAAGGATGAGTTGAATATGGCAACGAAAAAGCCTGTTGTGGAAAGCGCAGCCCCCGCCTCCGACAAGAGAAAGGCACTGGAGACCGCCATGGCGCAGATCGAGCGCACCTACGGCAAGGGCTCTATCATGCGTCTGGGTGAGAATGCCGACTCCATGGTGGAGGCCATCCCCACCGGCTCGCTGTCCCTGGATCTGTCGCTGGGAATTGGCGGTCTGCCTAAGGGGCGTATTATTGAAATCTATGGTCCGGAGTCCTCCGGTAAGACCACCCTTGCCCTGCACGTGGTGGCCGAGGCACAGAAGCGGGGGGGCGAGGTGGCCTTCATCGATGCCGAGCACGCCCTTGACCCCACCTATGCCAGAGCCTTGGGAGTGGACATCGACTCCATGCTTATTGCCCAGCCCGACACCGGCGAGCAGGGTCTGGAGATCTGTGAAACGCTGGTGCGCTCCGGCGCCATCGACGTGGTGGTGGTGGACTCGGTAGCCGCGCTGACCCCCCGCGCCGAGATCGAGGGCGACATGGGCGACAGCCACGTGGGTCTGCTGGCCCGGCTGATGAGCCAGGCGCTGCGCAAGCTGGCCGGCTCCATTGCCAAGACCAACTGCATCGTTATCTTCATCAACCAGCTGCGCGAGAAGGTAGGCGTCATGTACGGCAACCCCGAAGTGACCACCGGCGGCCGCGCGCTGAAGTTCTACTCCTCCGTGCGCATTGACGTGCGCCGTGTGGAGGCGCTGAAAAATGGCTCCGAGATCATCGGCAACCGTACCCGTGCCAAGATCGTCAAGAATAAAGTGGCGCCCCCCTTCCGTGAGGCGGAGTTCGACATCATGTACGGCGAGGGTATCTCCAAAATTGGTGAAATTCTGGATCTTGGCGTGAAGCTGGATCTGGTGCAGAAGTCCGGCTCCTGGTTTGCCATGGGCGAGCTGCGGCTGGGTCAGGGCAGAGACGCGGCCAAGGACTTTCTGCGGGACAACCCGGAGCTGGCCGAGGAACTGGAGGAGAAGATCCGCGCCAACGCCTATAAGCTCATGAGCAAGCAGTCCCAGGCGGCCGCCCGTGCCGCCGGCCGCGCGGTGGATGTAAGCGCGGAGGATTTTGAGGATAAGGATAACTGACCATGCGCATCGAAGAACTGAAACCCTCCAAACATGTGCCCGGCCGCTGGCTGGCCGTACTGGAGGACGGAGGTATTCTGCGCGTGGGAGAGGGCGAGGTCATTGACTTCGCCCTCTATGCAGGTAAGGAGCTGAGCGACGAGCAGGCACAGCAGCTGACCGAAAGCGCCCGACGCTCCGAGTTGAAGGAGAAAACCCTGGAACTGCTGACCCGAAAGCCCATGTCCCGCAAGGAGCTGGAACGCAAGCTGGCTGATTGGGAGGCAGGGGAGGAGGAGACTGCCGTCCTCTGTGACCGGATGGAGGAGCTGGGCTTTCTCAACGATGCCGCCTACGCCGCGCAGGTGGTGCGCCATTACAGCCAGAAAGGCTGCGGAGAGCATAAGCTGAGGGACGAGCTCTATCGTCGGGGCGTGCCTCGGGAATTGTGGGAGGATGCCCTCGCCCAGGCGGTCGACCCCGCCGACGCCATCGACGCTTTCCTGCAAAAAAAGCTGGCGGGGAAGCAGCCCGACCGCAAGGAGTGGAAAAAGGTGTCCGATGCGTTGGCTCGCCGGGGCTACGGTTGGGAGGATATCTCCGCCGCCCTGCGGCGCTTTGGAGAGCAAACAGAGGATTAAACCGGGAATTGGAGCGATTTTATGTCTTACAAAATAGCATTCATCTCCCTTGGCTGCGCCAAAAATCTGGTGAACGCCGAGCAGATGATGGCGCTGTGCCGGGAGGCGGGCTATACCGTTACCGGGGAGCCGGAGGGAACCGATGTGGCGGTGCTGAACACCTGCGGCTTTATCGACTCGGCTAAGAGCGAGGCCATCCAGAATATTCTGGAGCTGGCTCAGCTCAAGGAGCAGGGAAAACTGGGCAAGCTGCTGGTGACCGGCTGCCTGTCCCAGCGCTACCCGGAGGAAATTCTGGCGGAGCTGCCCGAGGTGGACGGAATTCTGGGCACCGGCAGCTATACCGATATCGTCCCCGCTATCCAGAGCGTCATGGAGGGCGACCAGCCCACCTTCTTCGGGGATATTCACAACACCATTGAGGACGGCGCGCGCATGGTGACCACACCGCCTTACACCGCCTATCTGAAAATCGCCGAGGGGTGCAGCAACGCCTGCTCCTTCTGTATCATCCCCAAGCTTCGTGGCCGCTACCGCAGCCGGGACATGGCTTCCCTGCTGGCCGAGGCGAAGGAATTGGCGGACGCCGGGGTAAGAGAACTGATCGTCATTGCCCAGGATATCACCCGCTACGGCATGGACAAAAAGGACGGGACCAGTCTTGCGGGACTGCTGAAGGAGCTGTGCAAGCTGCCCTTCCGCTGGGTGCGTTTGCACTACCTGTATCCCGAGGTGGTGACGGACGAGCTGATTGAGGTGATCGCCTCCCAGCCCAAGATCCCCCACTATCTGGACATCCCTATCCAGCACTGTAATGACCGCATCCTCAAGGCCATGAACCGCCGGGGGACAAAGGCGGATCTGGTTGCTCTGTTTGCCAAGCTGCGCGCGGCCATGCCCGACGTGGTCATCCGCACCTCCATCATCTGCGGCTTCCCCGGGGAGACGGAGGAGGAGTTTGAGGAACTGTGTGAGTTCCTGCAGGAGCAGAAGCTGTCCCGGGCGGGTATCTTCCAGTTCTCTCCCGAGGAGGGAACGAAGGCCGCTGCTATGGACGAGCAGGTGGATCCGGAAGTCGCCCAGCGTCGGGTGGAGCTGCTTTTGGACTTGCAATCCCGGGTCATGGACGAGTATAATGAGGAAAAGCTGGGCACGGTGATGGAAGTGCTGTGTGAGGGCTTTGATGCGCAAGCCGGTTGTTACGCGGGCCGCACCTATGCCGACTCGGTGGAGATCGACGGCCGGGTGTTCTTTACCGCGGCGGGCATTATCCCGGCAGGCGAGTTTGTCAGTGTGCGCATTACTGGCATTGAGGACGGCGACCTGACCGGTGAGATCGAGGAATAAGGAGATACAGAGAATGAATACTGCCAACAAACTGACTATGCTGCGGGTGGTTATGATCCCCGCGTTTCTTCTGGTGCTCTATCTGGGGCTGCCCTTCGGCAATTTGATCGCTTTGGCCATCTTCGTTGTGGCCAGCCTCACCGACTGGCTGGACGGTTACATCGCCCGCAACTACAACCAGACCACCGACTTTGGCAAGTTTATGGATCCGCTGGCGGATAAATGTCTGGTTATTGCGGCCATGCTGTGGTTTGTGGAGATCGGCCAGATGCCCGCCTGGGCGCTGCTGATCGTGGTGGTGCGTGAGTTTGCAGTCAGCGGCCTGCGCATGCAGGCGGCCAATCTGGGCAAGGTCATCGCCGCGGGCTGGTCGGGCAAGGTGAAGACTGCCTCCACCATGGTGTGCATCTGTGTGATGCTGCTGCTGCCCAACGTGCTGGTGCTGAATGTGGTGTGCGTGGCCGTCATTGTGCTGACCACTCTGTATTCCGGCGCGGAGTACCTGCTGGTCAACCGCAGCGTGTTCGCCTCCATGAAGTAAAGATTGAAACACAACAACCCCCTGTCCACACGGACAGGGGGTTGTTGTTTATAGGATCGATCAGATCTTGTCGTGGGTGCGGATAAAGTCGCCGATCTCGCGCATGGCCTGGGCCAGAATCTCCGGCTGGGGCAGCATAACGATACGGAAGTGGTCGTGGGTGTCCCACTTGAAGCCACTGCCGGGTACGATGAGGACGTGCTTTTCCAGCAGGAGCTGATGGGCAAACTCTTTGTCGTTGGTGATGTCCAGCGCCTCCTTGGCAATCTTGGGGAAGAGGTAGAAGCCGGCGGAGTTCTTCACGTAAGAGACGCCATCGATCTTGTCCAGCTCGTCGCAGGTGGCTTTGCGCTGCTCGTACAGGCGGCCGCCCGGGCAGATCATAGCCTGAGTATAGGCGGTGTCGGCCATGGCATCGGGGATGATGGTCTGCATGATGGCGTTGGCGGACAGACGCACGGAGGCCAGCTTGAGCAGGTTGGAGCAGATCTCGTTCCGAGGCTCTTCCGGGCCGCTGACTACCAGCCAGCCGGTGCGGAAGCCGCACAGGCAGTGGGACTTGGACAGGCCGTTCATGGTGACCACGGTGATGTCCTTGGCCAAAGCGGCGGTGGAGGTGAAGGGCTTGCCGTCAAAGACCAGCCGGTCATAGATCTCGTCCGACCAGAGCACCAGATTGTTCTGGCGGGCGATCTCGATGATCTCCAGCAGAATCTCGTTGGAATACAGAGCGCCAGTGGGGTTGTTGGGATTGATGATCAGAATGGCCTTGGTCTTGTCGGTGATTAGGCTGCGGATCATCTCGGGATCGGGATTCCAGCCGTCCTCCTCCCGGCACTTGTAGTACACGGGAACAGCGTCGTTGAGCAGGATCTCGTTGACCCACAGGGAATAGCAGGGGGCGGGCACCAGCACCTCGTCACCGGGGTTGAGCATAGCCTTGCCCAGCATGGAGGCGATCTCACTGACACCGTTGCCAATGAAGATGTTGTCCATGGTGAAGTTCTCAATGCCATTGCCCACGTGGTAATTATAAATGGACTCCCGGGCGGCAGGCATACCGCGCACGTCGCAGTAACCCACGGCGCGATCCATCTTTTCCACCAGCGCGGCGCGCACGCTGTCGGGCATACCGAAGCCGAAGGCGGCGGGGTTGCCGGTGTTCAATTTCAGAATCTTCTCACCTTTTTTCTCCAGTTCCAGAGCGAGGTAGAAGTTTTTGCCGCGAATGTCCGAAGCAATACGGTCCAGTCGTTCAGAACAAAGTTTCAATGTCATCACCTGTTTTCATTTTTGAATAGTATGTGCGAGAATGTTTGTATTTTATTATACCACACTTTACCAGGAAAAAGCAATATAAAAGGCGCAGTTCGTATTCGGATGATTTCATGAATGGATGCGCTGTTTTGGTTGCCTTTTTCGTCACTGTGCGCTATAATGTAACAAAAGGAAACGGACAATGAAAGGAGACAATACCATGGCATATTGCAGATTTTGTGGAAAGCCCATCAGCGATGTGGCGGTGATTTGCCCCTCCTGCGGAGCCCAGCAGGGGGTCGGTGTGGTGCAAAAGGCGGACAACGGAGGGTTCCTGTGGGGACTGCTGGGCTTTTTTGTTCCCATCGCCGGCTTGATCCTGTACCTGATGTGGAAAGATGAGCGACCTCGTACTGCCAAGGCCGCCGGGGTCGGCGCGCTGGTGAGTACCATTGTCAGTGTGGTGGTGAGCATTTTGTTTGTCAGCTTGTACCTGGGGCTGATGATCGCCGTGATGAGTTATTGATCGCAGTACATAAGGACCTCCGAACATCGTTCGGGGGTCTTTTGTTTGTTGGGAGGATTGCGCCGGGACGAAACCTGTGATATAATGGCTGTAAAATGGGTGTTTATGCCCGGTGATTTGAGGCCGCGCCGGAAAAACGGCGATGATTCGGACGGTGTGTCTGTGTGTGGTTGGCCTTGGATCGGACACATGGCCTGAGCATTATAACCCGGATGGGCTGGGATTATGTTGCTCAGGATAGGAGGAATCCTTATGGAAATCAACGGCGAGATCGTCAATGATGTCATACGCTACGACCAGCTGAATCTGTCGGCAGAGGTCATGCGGGCCATTGACAAAAAGGGTTATGTAGAGGCCACTCCCGTGCAGACGGGTGCCATTCCCTACTTCATGCAGTGGAAGGATGTCATCGCCAAGGCCCCTACCGGAACCGGCAAGACCTTTGCGTTTGGTATCCCCATGGTGGAGCACATCGACCCGACCAATAACGACGTGCAGGCGCTGGTGTTGGCTCCTACCCGGGAGTTGGCCATCCAGATCCAGGAGGAACTGCGGGATCTGTGTGCCTTCAAGGAGGGCGTGCGCACCGTATGTCTCTACGGCGGCCAGCCCATTGATAAACAGATCACCCAGCTGAAAAAGCAGCCTCAAATCGTAGTCGCCACCCCCGGAAGACTGATGGACCATATGAAGCGGCGCACGGTCCGGGTGGACAAGGTGCTCACCGTGGTGCTGGACGAGGCCGACCGGATGCTGGACATGGGCTTTGTGCGGGATGTGACCCGGATTCTGGATCAGATCAAAAACCGGAAGAATTTGGGCATGTTCTCCGCCACCATCTCCCGTGAGGTGCTGGACATCTCCTGGGTCTATCAGCGTGACCCGGTGGAGATCACTGTGCGCGCGGACGAGCGCAACAAGCCCGACATCACCCAGTACCGGCTGGATGTGGATCGCAACGCCAAGGCGGACACGGTGGCCAAGCTGCTGGAACTGGGCGGCTATGACCACGCCATCGCCTTCTGCAACACCAAGAACATGACCGACCGTCTGGCCGGTCTGCTGAATATGCGGGGCATCAGCTGTCAGGCTATCCACGGCGATATCCAGCAGCGGGTGCGGGAAAAAACCCTGCAGAAATTCCGTGAGGGGCAGATGCGGGTGCTGGTTGCCACCGACGTGGCCGCCCGCGGTCTGGACATTGACGATGTGGACGCGGTGTTCAACTATGATGTGCCCGACGAGAATGAGTATTACATCCACCGCATCGGCCGCACCGGCCGTGCCAAGCGCCACGGCGTAGCTTTTTCGCTGGTGGCTTCCATTACCGAGGCTATTCGCCTGGATGACATTCGTAAGCAAACCGGAAACACCATTGAGCATGTGCGCTTTGGTGCGGACGGTCAGCTGGAGCCGGTGCCGGAAAAAGAGTGACAGCAGTGAATATCCCCGCCAGCGGCGGGGATATTTTTGTAAAGGAGGATGTGTATGGTGCTTCGTGTGTCTGTGCCGACGGACGTTCCTGCCCTGAAACAGCTGTGGAAGATGGCCTTTGGGGACGAGGATGCATATATCGAGCATTTCTTCACCCGGTACTATACCCCCCAGCGGATGCTGGTGCTGGAGGAAGAGGGGCAGGTGCGGGCCATGACGGCGTGGTTCGATATGCCGCTGGTGTTTGCCGACGGAACAAAAGTGCCATCGGCCTACCTCTATGCCGTGGCCACCCACCCGGAATTCCGGGGAAAAGGGCTGGCCGGCCGCCTGCTGGACTTTGCCGGAAAATGGCTGGGGGAGCGGGGCTGTGCCTGTCTTACCACCGTGCCCGCCCGCCCCGATCTGCACGCGTTTTTTGCCCGGAACGGCTTTGAGGAGGGCTTTGCCCTGTCCCGGAAGGAGTGGGAAGATCCGGGAGAAGGGGCGCGTGCCGCTCTGACCCCGGTGAATGGAGAAATCTATGGTGTCCTGCGGGAAGGTCAGCTGGCCGGAACAACTCATGCGGCGTACTCCACAGCTGCGCTGGACTATCAGCATGGCACGTGCGCCCTGTCCGGTGGTGGACTTTATCGGGTAGGGGCGGACGGATGCGCCTGCGTGGAGGTGAGCGGGGACACGGTGTTTGTCAAGGAATTGCTCACCACAGACATCCCTGCCGCCATGCGCGCCATTGCGGCCCACCATTCGGGCAAGTACTATCAGGTTCGTACCCCCTGGGATGGACAGGGAGAGCGGTGGGACTTTGCTATGCTTCGCCCCCTGCGCCCCATGCCGGAGTGGGACAATGCCTATTTCGGACTTGCCTTTGACTAAAGCGGACAGCGGGATGAGCGTAACGTTCATCCCGCTGTTTTCAAAAGTAAAGATCCGCTGCCAGATTGCCGTGTGTATGAAAACACACGGCTTTTTTCATGAATGCCTCGGTGACGTTGAAGTGCTCGGCCAGGGTGTGCAGGTCGGTGCAGCCATCGGCCACGGCGGCGTCCAGCGCGTCGGCGGAAATCAGCCGCTGCACCGCCCATTTGTCCGCCTTATACTCATGCTTGGCAATTAGGTCAAAGGGACTGCTGACCGCGTGGGTGGCACCGGTGGAAATATGACCGCCCTCATGGGCCACCACCACCAGCTCTTCAGCGGAGGTGGGAATATTGTCAAAGTCCATGAAGACGCCGTATTTCCCACCCAGCTCGATGGTGGCCGCGTTCCCATCACCCAGATCCCAGTGGTAAAAGCGCACCCCGGCACGATTGAGTTCGTTATACAGGCTCAGGGTCTGATCCATCCTGCGATCCTTTCTCCCGCTGCAGTTCCTCGTTGAAAAAGCGGGCCATGTCAAGCAGCATTTGCTTTTTCTCTTCCGGCAGGGTACGGGTCTCGTTGTGCATGGCGTAAGTGAAGTCGTCGAAGGAAATGGAACGACCCGGCTGCGGGCCGCCGCTCATCAGAGTTTCCATATCCACGTCCAGAGCCGCGCAGATCTTCATCACCGTATCCGCTCCCACTCCGCCCAGTCCTCGAGTGAAAATATTTCGGACGGTGGTGGCGGGGATACCGGCGGCCTGGGCAAAGCGGGCAGTAGAGCCATAACGCGCAGCGATGCGCTGTTTCAATTGTTCTTCCCGGGTCATTTCTATATCACCTCTGGGATCAGTATAACGCAATTGAGTTGTTCGTGCAAGGACAAAAACCACATTGAGTAAAAATTTTTAGAAAACCCCTTGACAAACAACTCAATTGAGTGTTATATATAGAACACCTGTTCGAGTTGCGTGTGGCGAGCGTTTTTCTTAGTATGGTCATATCATATCGTATGATCGGTACCATAAACCGTACAACAGGGGAAAGGGGTGAGGCGGGTGGCTGAGTTGAGGCATCGCAAAGGCAAGGCGTACAGTGCGGACATGGCGCACTATCTGCGCCAGCTGTCAGAGGAAAACACCAATGCGGCCGAGTTGGACCAGCTGCGCCGAAATCTGCTTCGCTGTATCAATGAGGAACTGACCGCGCGGCAGCGGGAGTTTCTGTATATGTACTATGTGCAGCGGATCAGTCAGCCGCAAATTGCCCGCAATCTTGGCTTGGATGCGTCTACGGTGTCCAAAACCATGAAACGGGGAGAACAGCGGCTGCTGCGCTGCTTGCGCTATGGGGCGCGCAAGTACCTGCGAACCCTGGAGGAGTGAGCCCGCCGAAGCATCGAGGCAGAGGAAAAAAGGAGGAAAACGTATGATTCAATATCGTGACTGGTACATCTGGACCCAGGGGCAGGTGGTGGCGCGGCAGTTTGACCACATGACCCGCAGTCTGGAGGTGACCGGGGAACTGCCCGAGGGCTGGGAATGGACGGCCATTGTCCGGGTGGGGGACTACATGGATTATCTGCCCCTGACGCTCACCCGGACGGGCGCGGCCATTACCCTGACTGCGCAGCAGCTGTCTCTGGCCGGCATGTACAGCATTCAGCTGCGGGGGAAGCAGGGAGAATTGGTGCGGCACACCAATGTGCTCAGCGTCTATGTGCCGGCTTCCCTGTCCGGTGATTCCCATTGGCCGGAGCTGCCCAGTGAGTTTACGCAACTGGAGCAGCGGGTTTTTACGGTGGGTGAGCAGGCAGAGGAGTCGGCAAGACAAGCTCAAAACACCGCTTTGCAGGTTGACGAAGTAATGGAAACCGTCGCGCAAGCAAAAGCGGAAACCGAACAAGCCGCTGTAGCCGCAGCGCAAAGTGCCGCCGGGGCCGACGCGTCAGAACGGGCGGCGCAGGAGCACAGGACAGAAGCGGAAGCAGCCGCGGCTTTGGCCGAAAGCCATACTGCTCACCCGCCTATGGTGGGAGAGAACGGAAACTGGTGGCTGTGGAATGGGACACAGTATGCCGACAGTGGCAAACACAGCCGAGGGGAACTGACCCGTGCTCAGGCCAATGCCCTCTACACCAACGCCCTCCGCAGTAGGGCAAGCGGAACAATCGTCCGAATGGATGATGTCAGCCCGTTGGAGCATAGCGTGACGGTTAATGTGAGCGGTGTGGATGACCCAGCCGCGGTGATGGTGTATCAGCATTGTAAGAACCTGATTCCATACCCATACTACAACACCACCAAAACCGTGCAAGGCATCACCTTCACGGACAACGGAGATGGCACGGTCACTGCAAACGGTACAGCGACGGGAAGCGCAACTTTTCTGACTATTAACACAAACGACCCCATGCCTATCAAAGCGGGAACCTATACTCTGAGCGGTTGTCCTGTGGGTGGCGACAACAGTAAAAAATATTCCTTTGTCGTTGGATGGAGACAGACCTCAGCGTTGGACGGCAGAGTAACGTTCTCCGACATCGGTGAGGGCGCTGTGTGCACCTTCGAGGAGGACGGCTACTACGACACCGTTCTTGTCGTTCGTGCCGGGTGCACGGTAGACAACCTTGTATTCAAGCCTATGCTCGAACTTGGCACCAAACGCACGGGCTACGAGCCTTATGTGGAACCTGTCGCCTACCCCGTGAGCGAGGACGGCATCTGCGAGGTAACGTCCATTTCACCCACTATGACCCTGACCACCGACACCGAGGGCGTGGTCATGGACTGCGAGTGCAACCGGGACATCAACAAGGCCTTTGAACAGCTTCAGCAGGCCATCATTTCTATGGGAGGTAATGTGTAATGTTCAGTATGAGAAGCTTTGTGAAGGACGGCTTTTTGAAGGCCGTGGGCAAGATGGCGGACTATCAGATCATTCTGAATGCCGCAGGCTGGCATGAGAAGGGCGTGCTGACCGAGGAGGATCTGGCGGAGCTCCAGACGGCTATCCAGGCCAAGAACGCGGTGGTGGAAACTGATGACGCAGAGTTTGCCGTGCAGCAGAAGTAAAAGGAGAACGGGAAATGAAGGAACGACTAATTAAGCTGTTGAGCGTCAAATCCATCGTGACCGTTGTGTTGACCGGTGTGTTTGCTGCTCTGGCACTGACTGCCCGGGTGAGCGCGGATCAGTTTCTGACGGTGTTCTCTGTGGTGGTGGCATTTTATTTTGGCACACAGCATGAGAAGAAGACACAGGAGGGGGCGAACCATGCTTAAGCTGGCGCTGGATGCGGGGCATTACCGCCATACCAGCGGCAAGCGCTGCCGGAAGGACCTGGACCCAAACGAGACTCGGGAGTGGGTGCTCAACGACCGCATTGCCCGGCTGGTGGGGCAGGGGCTGGAAGGCTACGACTGCACCGTTCTGCGGGTGGACGATACCACCGGAGAGAGCGAAGTGACGCTGGTCTCCCGGGTAAAGGCGGCCAACGTGTGGGGGGCGGATCTGTATCTGTCCATCCATCACAACGCAGGGGTAAACGGGGGCGCGGGAGGCGGCATTGTTGTCTATGCCGCTCCCAATGCCTCCGCACAGGCAAAAACGGTGCAGCGGGCGGTGTATGAGTGTACGGTGGAACATACCGGACTGCGGGGGGATCGGGCAAATCCCGTAGCAGCGGCGCAGCTGTACGTGCTGACTCATACCAAGATGCCTGCGGTGCTGGGAGAGTTTGGCTTTATGGACAGCACCACTGATGTGCCCGTGATACTTACCGATGAATTTGCCGTCCGGGCGGCGCAGGGCGTGGTGGAGGCGCTGGTGCAGGTCTATGGACTGAAGGAACGGGAGGATACCATGACACAGGAACAGTTTGACCGGATGCTTGCCGTTTGGATCAAACGGCAGGGGGACAAGCCTGCCAGCAGCTGGAGTCGCATGGGGGAAGCCGCCGCCGCCGGGCACACCGACGGCAGCCCACCGGGGGTCTTTGCCACCCGGGAGGAGGTGGCCACCATGCTGATGGCGGTGCTGGAACAAAAACAAGCGAGCGCCTGACAGGGCGCTCGCTTGAATTGGAATTCCCATCAAATAAAAATCGCCGCTGCAGCGGTGACGGCAATGCGTGATCGTGCGGTGAAAAAGGGTGGTGTTTCGGTGGATGCAGGAGAAACAAAACCCCCGAACGCGTTGACGTTCAGGGGTTTGTTGCCGACGGTTCAGATGCCGATAGGCTCATCGGTATAGAGTTCTTCCTTATAGGTGATTTTCTCGTTGATTTCAAGCGGCGGGAGGATGCAGGACAAAACTGCGTTGGTAAACGCTTCCGTTCCCATGGATGTATAGTAATGAACCGGGTCGGAGTGGGCCTCGTCGGGCAGGGCGGCAGAGACAGCGTAGAGGTCGTTGACCTCAAAGCCGTACTTCTTCACGATATCCACGGCGATGGCATTATAAGCCTCGATGTCTTCGTTGTAACGCATGAAGTTGGGCAGCATCTTCTCAGACTGCACCCGGGTAGAGGTGGCAAAGATGACCTTGGCATCGGGGAAGCGGCTGCGAATGCGCATGCAGATGCGCTCGATATAGTAGGCATAGGCCTCGGGGGTAGTGTGGGGCTCCTCGCCAAACAGGCGCAGGGTATCCCAAAGACCGACGTTCCAGTGGAGCACGTCCACCGGTTCTTTGCCCATCAGATTGCTTTTCCACTCGTGGAGGTAGCGCAGGACCCGGGAGGACATTTCGCAGTTCTCCGGGGGGAAGAACACGTTTGCCTTTCCCTCCAGGGATTTCTTCACAGCTTTATCATAGCCCATTCGGATGGAATCGCCGATAAGCAATACGTTTTTCATAAAGGTACCTCCATGGTGTTTGAAATCCAAAAAAATGCTGCCACGGGAGTGACAGCATTTTGGTGGAGGAGGGTGGATTCGAACCACCGAAGCGAAACGCAACAGATTTACAGTCTGCCCCCTTTGGCCACTCGGGAACTCCTCCATATGAGATTGGAGCTGGTAGACGGACTCGAACCCCCGACCTGCTGATTACAAATCAGCTGCTCTACCAACTGAGCTATACCAGCACGTTGCGGCTTGTCCACAGCAAAAGTTAGTCTAGCAGACGGCAGAGGAAATGTCAATACCCATTTTCTCTTTTTTTGAAAAAGCACTAGCAGAAAGGAGCGTGCTCATCTGCGCACGAGTACATACGTCCTGCGTTATCCGCTGCGGGACATGCAGCGACAGTGGCCTGCCTGGGTCTGTCCCCGGTGCGGGCAGGAGCAGTATCCCACAGACAGCCGGTACAGCCGGGCGGGGCGGGAGCTGTGTAAGGAGTGCCACCACCGGCTGGGAAGGGAGGAACAGGAGCAATACCATGAAATTATCTGATTTATCCGGGCAGTATGCCCACAGCGTGCGCCTGCTCAGCAGGCGCATCGGGCAACTGCGTACCGTTCGTCGGCGCACCCGGGATGAGCAGGGGAGGCGGGCGCTGACCGAGCGCATCCGGATTCTGGAGGTCATGCGCCGGGAGACGGGGAAATTGGCTGCGCTGACGGCGGGTTACTACCGCCGCGGTGTCGCCCAGAAAAAATGAGACTTGTCCCGGCCAGAAATTTTTACTATAATGGAACGGAAAGAAATTCCGCTTGTGCCAAAGGAGAGGAGAACGTGGAGATCTGCTATACACCCCGGCTGTTGGAGCACATGAGAAAACACGGCAAGTACACCATTGTGGTGGAACTGGTGGAGATCAACAACTCCGATTTTGAGATCAGCGAATTGTCCGTGCGATTTGTGAACGAGCGCTTGCGGGAGCAGTTTGTAAACAAAAAGGGATATCGCAGCATTCCCGCTCCGGAGGGGGAACTGCTGCTGCCCCGCTTTCCTCTGGCGCTGGAGCCGGTGGTTACCTTTGATTTGAAAAAGGTGCTGTTTGTTCCGGTGGTTACCTGCAAGGGCATCACAATATAAAAACAGCGTCCCATCGACGGTGGTCGGCGGGACGCTGTTTTTATGTGGTTTGCTTTGAAAACAGCCGCTCAAGAGCCAGTGCCCCCAGCACGAACAGGCAGGGCATGAGAAAGTAGCGGTAACGCACCTGCACCTCCACGATCAAATGGACGGCATAGTAGCCGCACACCAGCAGGGTGAGCAGCAGCGTGCGTCCGCACCTCTCCGGCCGCCGCAGCCGACCCAGCAGACCGGCCAGTGCCAGCGAAAAGGCCAGCAGATACACACCCTTGTCCAGCCCGCCCAGCAGCAGCTGCATCCGGTTCCAATTCAACGGGACGGGGAAAGAGAGGGCAAGTTGCTCCGGTTCCAGATGACCGAAGCCCCAGTACAGGTCCTCGTTGGCCGCCCACATCACCGCGCTTTTGCGCCAGGCCAGGGCGGTCAGCCTGGGAATGCCCACGCTCAGCCGCTGTCGGACGGCCTCGGTCATGGCGGCGTGCCCCTCCTGAGTGGGGAGGGAGAGGAACGCGTCATAGTCGGCGGCGTTCCAGCAGCCGCTGCTGTCCTCGTTCAGTCCCACGGCAAACTTCCACATGGGCTGATTGTTGTCCAAGCCCTCGGGATTGATGCCGCTGACCACGATCAGCCCGGTCAGCGCCGCACCAACGGCAAAGTAACTTGCTGCTACCAGAACGCCGTGCAGCAGGGCGCGCCAGCGGGCATGGCGCAAGGCATAAAGCACACACCAGATCATGGCTGCCAGCAGGGGAATGACTCCGATGGGGCGCATGGCGTTGCCCAGTGCCAGCAGCACGCCCGCCCCCAGAGCACGCAGGGGAGACAGTTCCCGCTGTTTTACCAGCAGGTAGACCCCGGCATAGAACAGGAACACGGACAGGTGCTGGTTGGTCAGTACGCCCGCCAGGAACAGGGGAGCGGGATAGAATGCGTACAGCAACCCTGCTGTCATGGCGGCGCGTTCGCCGGTCAGCTTCCGGGCGATGAGGTAGATAAGCACGTTGGTCATGGCCAGATAAATCCCGTTGAGCAGCTGCAGGGGCAGCAGGGAGGGGCCAAACAAGGAAATGACCAGCGCCTCATAGGCCATGAAGGCCGATTGGTAGGCCCAATTAAAAAAGTAGAGGTTATCCAGGTACGCGTGGCTGCCCTGCGCCAACTGTCCGGCGGCTTCATACAGGGTGTTGAAATCCTGCACCGGCTGGGAGTCCAGCCATAGAATAAAGCATAGAGTAAGAGCAAAACGCAGGGCGAACAGCACAAATGCAAAGCCCTTTATCGGACGCAGAAACCGCAGGCACAGCAGCAGTACGCCTGCCCCCGCCAGCAGCCCGAGCAGCACGGCAAGGGGCTGAGTGGAGGGGAGTGCCAGCAGATTTTGCAGCAGGATGACGGTGCAAAAGCACACCGCGCATACCCGGCACAGCCGGCCAAGGACTGCACCTGTTTTTTCGCTCATAAGGCTCGCTCCCTTCCCACAAGATAAGCCCAGTATACCATTTTTTGCCCACGGGGGCAATACAAAAGGGAAATGTAGGTTTGTCAAACATATTGGACAGTGAACTCGGCGGGAGATAACCAACCGAGCGGCCTCATGGGAAAGTTGTTGGAACGGCGATTGTGAACAGTGAGTTGAGTCTCAAAATCTTTGAGTGAATAGAACGAATGGC
>JAZUOI010000168.1:0-8949 GCA_045604585.1 Lawsonibacter sp.
ATCTGCTCGTTGCGCCAATCGTTATCCATAACATGTTCCTCCGTTTGTTGTATGTTGTATGTCAGAAAGACAAAAAACTCCGTTTCCATTTCCATTTTAGCTTTCTTTTGCTTCTGCGTCAACCGCAAAGCTCGAATTTGGCAGAAAATTTGCCTGCCACTCGCCCCTTGACCGCAGGAGCGCTTTCTCCTATAATGTTCTTAATCGAAATCGGGGCATTTCCCCCAGGGAGGAACAACCTATGCTGATCAACTTCAACGAAATAAACGACACCGTTCTGGAGCGCTTTAAGGGCGGGGAGGGCACCTTTATCCCCAAGATCTTTGACGACGGCATGTGTAAGATCATGCGGGGTCGTCTGCAGCCCCACAGCCATCTGGGTCTGCACACCCACGAGGGTAACAGCGAGATGCTCTACGTACTGTCCGGCTGCGGCAAGGTACTGTACGACGGGGAGTATCTGCCTCTGCAGCCCGGCGACTGCCACTACTGCCCCATGGGTCACGAGCACAGCCTGATCAACGACACGGACGAGGAGCTGGTTGTGCTGGCCATCGTTCCCCAGCACAACGTCTGACCCATGAAGGTCGCCTTTTACACCCTGGGTTGCAAGGTCAATCAGTACGAAACCCAGGCGCTGGAACAGCTGTTTTCCGCCCGGGGGCACACCGTTGTCCCCTTTGATGAGATGGCAGACGTGTACATCATCAACACCTGCACCGTCACCGCTGTCAGCGACAAAAAATCCCGGCAGGTCATCCGCCGGGTGCGAAAGACCGCGCCCGATGCCGTGGTGGCCGTATGCGGCTGCTATCCTCAGACCCACCCGGCGGACATGGACGCGCTGGGTGTGGATCTGGTGTCGGGCACGGGCGATCGATTGGGCTTTGTGGAACTGACCGAGCAGACCGTCCGGGAGCGCCGCCCCATCACCGCGCTGGACGATGCCATGAAGCGGCTGGATTTTGAGGTGCTCCCCGCCGGCGGGCTGGAGGGGCGCACCCGAGCCATGCTGAAGGTGGAGGACGGCTGCGTCAACTTCTGTTCCTACTGCATCATCCCCTACGCCAGAGGGCGTATCCGCTCCCTGCCTCTGGCCGAGGGAGTACGGCAGGCCGAAGAATTGCAGGAGCAGGGCTACCGGGAGATCGTGCTTACCGGCATTGAGATCTCCTCCTGGGGTCACGACCTGCGCGACGGCACCTCCCTCATCGATCTGGTGGAGGCAGTGTGCGCCGCCGCGCCCAATTGCCGCATCCGCCTTGGCTCGCTGGAGCCGCGCACCATAACGGAAGAATTTTGCCTGCAGGCGGCGAAGCTGCCCAACCTGTGTCCCCATTTCCACCTGTCCATGCAGTCGGGGTGCGACAGTGTGCTTGCTCGCATGAACCGCAAATACGACACCCAGCGTTACTACCAGTCGGTGGAGCTGCTGCGCCGACACTTTGACCGTCCCGCCATCACCACTGACCTAATCGTGGGCTTTCCGGGAGAGACACAGGAAGAATTTGAACAGACGTTAGCTTTCATCCGCAAATGCGCCTTTGCTGCCATGCACGTCTTCCCCTACTCCAAGCGTCCTGGTACCCCCGCCGCCGCCATGTCCGGTCAGATCCCGAACACCGTGAAAGAAGCGCGCGCCCACGCCGCCGCCACAGTGGCCGGAGAGATGGAGCGAGCCTATCTGGAGCAGTTTGTAGGACAGACCGTTCCCGTCCTGTTTGAGGAGGAGCGCAACGGCCTGTGGCACGGCTACACCGCCAACTATATCCCCGTTGCCGTTCCGGGCGACATGCTGCACAATCAGGTGCGGGATGTCCGGTTGGAACAGGTGCGGGACGGGGTCATGCTCGGCAACCTGATATAATGCAAAACCGCCCTGCCGGCCGGCAAGGCGGTTTGTTTTTTATTTGCTCTTATGGGGCACAGACAGCTCGCTGAACAGCGTGGCACCCAGTACCAGCACCGCACCCACAATGCCGGTGGGGGTAAGGGGCTTCTCGTTTTCCAAAACGTTGACCAGTGCAGCCGAGAACAGGATGGCGGACACCGGGTCGATGTAACTGAGCAGAGCGGAGGTCTGTGCGGGCAGATCCTTGATTGCGCTGAAATACAGCGCATAGGAGATGCCCGTGTGGACAACCGCCACCACAAGCAGAAGGGTGATGCTTCTCCCGTTCCAGTCCAGCCCACGCCACTCACCGGTCAGCAGCACGTAGGGAACCAGCGCCGCCGCTGCCGCCCCCAGCTGCACCACGGTACGCTCAAAGGCCTGCACGCCGGACAGCTTTTTGTTCATCATCACCACCGAAGCGTAGAGCAGTGCCGCACCCAGACCGAACAGGATGCCCTTGAGCTCGGACGCGTCCGGCAGACCGCCGTCCGCCACACCGGTCACAAAGACCATGCCCACCAGAGCGACCACCACACAGGCGATCTTGCGGGCGGGCAACGGTTCTTTAAACAGGAGGGGCGACACCACAATAACGATCACCGGAGCCAGATAGTAGCACAGGGTGGCCGTGGGTACCGAGGTGTAGCGATAAGCCTCAAACAGCAAAATCCAGTTGAAGCCGATAAACGTGCCCGACACCAGCAGCAAAAACAGATTGTTGCGTATGGCTGAAAGGGACAGCTCCTTTCGGCCGAGAATACAGAACACCACCAAAAATAGCGTTCCGCCCGCCCCCCGGATCAGGGCGATCACGCTGGAAGGCATGGGGATCAGGTTTCGAAAAATACCAATGGTGCCGAAAATGAGCATGGCGATGATGATAGACACACGGGCGGTATTGGTGTTGGTCTTCTGCATGATGTATCCTCTTTTCTCCAAAGATACCCATATTATAGCAAAATTCTCCCCCGTTGCAAGCTCATATCGCCGCCCCGATCATTCCAGCCGGCAGTTTGTCATTTGCAAATTCGCACAGCCGACGATTTCCGCCCTTCCTGTTTTCTGCCGAAAGTCGCCCTGAATGCAAACGGTATCCAGAGCAACATTTGCGGCGTTTTTTATGCTGAAAATGTAGTGACCCCGCATCTCAAGATGCTTTTCATCCAGATGCTCGTAGCGGTCATAAGCGTGGATCTCCACGTTCCGCAGACGGACATTGTCGATGATGCCGTCGTTTTGATGGATGTAGCTCATGGCGGTAGCCTCGCTGCGAATATTCTCGATGCACACATCCTTCACATAGGCACCGTTGTTGGCGGCCATGGATAACACCCGTTCGGTATCCATCGCCGAGACCCCGCTGATATTGATATCCTCCAGGCATGCCCGTCCTCTGGACTGATAGGCGGTGGCAAACTGGAACAGCTCTCGGCAGCGACTGACGGTAATGTTGGAGATGCGCACGTGCCTGATCGTTCCCTCACCCACCCCGATCCGGAAGGCGCAGATTCCCGCACGCATGGTACAGTTGGTAATGGTAATGTATTCGCTGTGAATGTTCTTGTTTTTGATCTGGGATTCCAGGCATCGGATCGTGATGGCATCATCACCGGTATGGAAGATGCAGTCGGACACCGTTACATATCGGCAACAATCCAGATCCAGCCCATCGGAATTGAGCATATTGATGGGATTAAATACCTTGTACCCCCGTACATCTACAAATTCGCAGCCGTGCATCAGAATGGACCAACAGCCGGAATTCCGAACGGTGATATCGCGGACGCTTACGTGAGCACACTCCACAAATACGATCAGCTGGCCGGGGCGAAGAGCTTCGGGATCCTTCAACTTAAATGAACCGGCACGCCACCGGAACCACTGCTCGATCTCAAAATCATCTTCCACGAAAGCATAGCAGTTGCCGTCCACCGTACCCAATCCGGTAATGGCCACGTTTTCCACCTCATGCGCAATGATCAGGTGTTTGCCCAGCCAGCGTTCCGCAACGCGGCTGAAATTCTGCGGATAGGCATCCTCCTCGTTATAATCGTCCATGCAGTCAGAGGCCAGCAGAACCGCACCCATGGTCAAATACAGTTCTACATTGGATCGAAGCCAAAGGGTCCCGGTTTTGAATACGCCCGCAGGCACCATCACCCGCCCTCCACCGGCGCTGTGGCAGGCATCGATGGCATTTTGAATGGCTTGGGTATTTAACGTTGTTCCATCGGCAACCGCACCATAGTCTAAAATATCAAACATAGCAAACATCCTTTCTTTTCTCTTTCCGCCTTGACAAGCAGGAAAAGCATGCTACAATCATGATATCACTTTCTCAACACTTTTCAATATCGGTTTAAAAATTGATAAATTTATCATTTTTTCTCATTTTAAAAGGGGGTGTGTACCGCGTGGTCAAAAAACAACGGCAGGATTTGATCCTGAGGATTTTAGAGGAAACCGGTTTTGCTACCGTCAAGGAGCTGATCGCCCGGACACAATACAGCTCGGCCACCATCCACCGGGACCTCATCGACCTGGAGCGCAGAGGGCTGCTCCGGCGCAGCACCGGCGGCGCGGAGGCGCTGCGGCGAAAAACCTATCCTTCTCTCCCCTTCCGCTACGATCATCTGCGGGAGGAAAAGCTGCGCATCGCCCGGGCGGCCGCGGACTTCGTACGTGACGGAGATACTGTTTTCATCGATGCCAGCACCACGGCCAGTTTTGTCCCGTCCTGTCTGCATGAAAAGAAAAATGTACACATCATCACAAACAACATCGAACTCGCCCTGCACTGTTCCCAGGACGGAACAAAGGTAACTGTGCTGGGCGGAACGGTCTGCGAACGACCCAGTATGCTGACGGGGGAGTTAACGGTTGAAAATGCTATGCGCTTTCATGCAGATAAGGCATTTTTCTCTACCGTCGCCTTCAGCAGCGACGGTCGGATCTCCGGCGGCGATACACACCATCTGGTCCATCGGGCCATGATGGCCCGCTCCGATCAGGTGTTTTTCCTCGCCTGCGCCAATAAATGCACCGACGATTTCGAAGTAGATCTGTGCACTTTTGGCAACGTGGATGGGGTGATCAGCGATTATGCGTTCGCCCATGCAATACGGCAAGCTTTTTCCGAAACTGCCATCATTCAGGTATGACCATTGGGGAGGAACACGTCATGAACAACGTATCTTGGCTGGAAAACGCAGTTTTCTACAACATCTATCCTCAATCGTTCTATGATTCCAACGGCGATGGGATCGGAGATCTGAACGGCATCCGGGAAAAACTTTCTTATGTGCAGGACATGGGCTTCACCGCCATTTGGCTCAACCCATTCTACGAGTCCCCCTTCCTTGACGCAGGGTACGATGTAACCAACTTTTATGCCGTCGCCCCCCGCTACGGCACCAACGAGGATTTTTGTGCTCTGTGCCGGGAGGCCCATGAGCGGGGGATCAAGGTGGTCATCGATCTGGTCGCCGGACATACGTCGCTGGAGTGTCCCTGGTTTCAGGAATCCTGCAAACCAGAGAAAAACCAATACACCAACCGCTACATCTGGACCAATCATTGGGGCAAAACCTATAAAAACCGATGCGTCGGCGGCTTTGCCCAGCGCAACGGCTGCTACATGCACAACTTTTTCTATTGTCAGCCCGCTCTGAACTACGGGTTCGCATCCATTGATGATCCATCATGGCAGCTGCCTGCGGATCACCCGGACTGTCTGGCTACCAAGCAGGAGTTGCTGAACATTATGGACTACTGGATCGGTCTGGGTGCAGATGGTTTTCGGGTGGATATGGCAGCATCGCTCATAAAAAATGATCCGGACGGCACCGGGATCACCGCTTTTTGGCAGAGCATCCGGAAGATATTTGACGAAACATATCCTCAGAGTGTTCTGATCTCCGAATGGTCTCACCCCAGCAAGGCCATAAACGCAGGCTTCCACATCGATTTTCTCATTCATTTCTGCCTGCCCTGCTACACCAGTCTGTTCCGGGAAGAGGACGGACGAAATGTAAATCCCGGAACCGGAAAACACAGTTATTTCAGCACGGAGGGCAAAGGGTGTCTGCGCACCTTTCTGACGGATTACCGACAGCAATACGAAGTCACCAAAGATAAGGGCTATATTGCCATGCCCACCGGAAATCACGACCTGCCCCGCATCAATGTTCATCGCTCAGCCAGAGAACTGGAGGTAGCTTATGCCTTTCTTCTGACTATGCCCGGAGTCCCCTTTGTGTACTACGGCGATGAGATCGGCATGCCCTACGCAGCAGAGCTTCCCTCCAAAGAGGGCGGCTTCAACCGCACCGGTTCCCGCACCCCAATGCAGTGGTGCCGGGGCAAAAACGCGGGATTTTCAAACGGCAGAAAAAAAGACCTGTATCTTCCGGTGCAGGAGAACGGCGTGAATGTGGCTGATCAGCAAAAGGATGAAAACTCTCTGCTGAATGCCACCAAGGCGCTGATCTGTCTTCGCCGGAGCAGCAACGCACTTTCCGCCCGGGGAACGGTGGAGTTTCTCAACGAAGAAGCCCGGGATTATCCCATGGTATACCGCCGCAGGGGCACCGACGGCAGTTATCTGATCGGCATCAACCCTACCGACCGGGAGCAATTCTTTCCTTGCCCACTGGACGGTGCCGTTGTAGTCAGAGAAAACGACCGGGCAGTGATCGACCGAACCGGTATCCGACTGCCCCCCATCAGTTACGCCATTCTAAAACTGAACGAAACGGAGGAACCACAATGAGATTGAGCATTATGACCGGCGGGCTCACCGACCGGTTCGGACTGGAGCGGGGCTATGCCCTGATCCGGGAAGCCGGCTTTGATGCCGTGGATTGGAATTTAAACGATTTTCTAGACAGCAGGGCAATTTCCACCGGAACCTATCGGGGCAATATTCTGGAGAAGCCTGTGGACACGTTGCTGGAGCACTTTGCCCCGGAACTGGAGATCCAGCGCAAAAACGGGATCACCATCGCGCAGGCTCACGCGCCGCTCCCCCCCCATCTGCCTCACGACCCGGAGCTGTTCCCCTATATGCAGACCATCTACGAAAACTGTGTGCGCCTGTGCGGCGCGGTGGGCTGCAAGTATCTGGTGATCCACAGCATCGATGGCGCGCCGGGCGACAAGAATATCGAGAGCATGAACCGGAAGATGTACACCGACCTGATCCCCGCTTTGCGGGAGACCGGGGTTGTCATCTGTCTGGAAAACCTGTTTGATGGTACCAACCGGAGTGCCCGGGGCGTAACCCTTCAAGCCGGCCCCTGCGCCAACCCCGACGAAGCGGCTGAGCACATCGACCGACTCAACCAGGCTGCGGGTCAGGAGTGCTTCGGTCTGTGTCTGGACACCGGTCATCTGAACATAACCCGCACCGATCCCCGGGCGTATATCACCCGACTGGGCAGCCGCATCAAGGCACTGCACATTCACGACAACAATGGCACGCTGGACCAGCATCTTGCCCCCTATAACGGCACCATTCGCTGGCCGCACTATTGGGAAACGCTGAAACAGGTGGGTTACCGGGGTGATATCAGCTTTGAGACCTTCGCCCAGATCATGTATATCCCAGAGGATGAACTGATCCCCTCCCAGCTTCGCGCTATTCAGGCTGTGGGCGAACTGATGCGGGCGCGAATTTTGGAATTCTGACACACCCCCGAACGTGAAACCCCTTGCACTTTCATGCCGGGAATGATAAAATGCTTTGCTGAAAACAAACAGCAAGGAGAGCTGCTCTATGAAATTAGGTATCGTGGGTCTGCCCAACGTGGGCAAGAGCACCCTGTTCAACGCCATCACCAACGCCGGCGCGGAGAGCGCCAACTACCCCTTCTGCACCATCGACCCCAACGTAGGCATGGTGGCCGTGCCCGACTATCGGCTGGACAGGCTGTCCGAGATGTACAACCCCAAAAAGACCACCCCCGCCGTCATCGAGTTCGTGGACATCGCGGGTCTTGTCAAAGGTGCCTCCCGGGGCGAAGGTCTGGGCAACAAGTTTCTGGGCAACATCCGTATGACCGACGCCATCGTGCATGTGGTGCGCTGCTTTGACGACACCAACGTCATCCACGTGGAGGGCAGCACCGACCCCCTGCGCGACATGGATACCATCGATCTGGAGCTGGTCATGGCCGACCTGGAGATGGTGGAGCGGCGCATCGACAAGGCCAAAAAGGCCGCCAAGGGTGACAAGAAGTTTTTGCAGGAAGCCGCTGACTTCGAGGGTCTGCGGGACTGGCTCAACGACGGCAAGTCCGCCCGCACCTATGAAGAGGTGGACATTGCCGCCGAGTATCCCGACTGCGAGCTGCTCTCCCTCAAGCCTGTGATCTACGCCGCTAATCTGGACGAGGACGGCTTTGCCGATCCTCAGGCCGTCCCCTACTACAAACAGGTGGAGGAGCGCGCCGCCGCTCAAGGCGCCCAGGTCATCCCCGTATGTGCCAAGCTGGAGGCGGAGATCGCCGAGCTGGATGCCGAGCAAAAGAAGATGTTCCTGGACGATCTGGGCATCGCCGAGAGCGGTCTGGATCGCCTGGTCAAAGCCAGCTATACCTTGCTGGGTCTGATCTCCTACCTGACCAGCGGCGAGGACGAGTGCCGGGCGTGGACCATCACCCGGGGCACCAAGGCGCCTCAGCCCGCGGGCAAGATCCACTCCGACTTTGAACGTGGCTTCATCCGTGCCGAGGTGGTGTCCTACGAAGATCTCATGGCCTGCGGCACCATGGCCGCCGCCCGGGAAAAGGGTCTCATCCGTTCCGAGGGCAAGGAGTATGTGGTGCAGGACGGCGACATCATCCTGTTCCGCTTCAACGTGTAATGCCAAACGGCGGTCTGTTTTTCAGACCGCCGTTTTTATCATAATGCTCCATCTGCGGACATATAGTGGTGTCAGTAACGCAGATTGGAGCGTGTTGTCTTTGAAAGGAAACATCGAGGAACGGGCCTGCCAGCTGGCCCTGTACATCATAGAAAATAAGACAACAGTCCCATAAACCGGACACAAACGG
>JAZUOI010000169.1:0-5271 GCA_045604585.1 Lawsonibacter sp.
ACACCTCGCACTTACGAATGGGTGCGCATCAGCAGCTCCAGATCATTTTCCAGATAGACCGATGCGGCCAGATTGGGATCGTAGGACATGCAGGCCCCTTTATCCGGGCACAGGGGCAGGATGACCGCCTCGGGCAGGCGGCTCAGGGTCAGGTTGCGGGCGTACAGATTGCGGTACTCCGCCTCCAGCACCAGCATCAGATCCCGGGCGTTTTCCAGACAGCAGCGGGACAGCTCAAAGATGGCCCGTTCGGAGCACTCGCCCCGGAAGGTGGGGGAGGCGTAGGGCAGAATGTGGTTGATGCCGGGCAGCAGGCCGGGAACCGGGTGAGCGGGACGGCGCACGGTGTTGCCGCCGATGAAGGGGTACAGGGTGGATTCCACGAACCACTGACGCAGCCGGGGAACGAAGTATACGCTGTCCACCGGCCGGTTTCGCACCTGCATCAGATCCCGTCCGTAGCCGGACAGTACGCCCACCAGCACCGTTTTGATGGGAACATCTTCCCGAATGAAAATGGGGTCAAGGGCGTTGATACGGATGCCGGGGTGCATCAGGTCGTCCACCAGAATGACCTCCCGGCCAAAGGACTTGATGGTGCGGATCTGGCTGGGGATGGGGGAGTAATTGGGGAACGCCTCGATGGTGCTGGTGGTGAGGTCGGGCTCGTATACCTTGTCCGTGTGCAGGGTCTTGGTCACCGTGTTTGGCACCACCTTGCTGCGCAGCAGCTTGCCGAAGGGGACACACATATACTCGCCCAGCTGCCGGGGCTGGGTAGGAACGCTGGGCACGCCGTTGATGGCGGTGATCTTTTCCAGCAGCCGGTGGTGGATCACGTCGGAAAACAGGGTGAGAACCAAACTACCCGGATACAGGCCGGCCATGGCCCGCTGCAGCCGCTCGTGGTTGGAACGGATGACCTTGCGCACCCGGCGGTTCTGGGTCAGAGGCTCCTGAATGGTGGTCTCCAGATTTTGAATGAGGACGGTGGGTGCGTGCATATCCACCTGATACAGGCACTCGGCACCCGTCACCGGGACGAAGCCCTGACGGGTGAGCAGATCCTGTACCTGCTCATTGCACACGCCGGTGTGGGGACGGAATAGGGCAAACACGCAGTCCCCTTCCACGCTTCGCGCCAGCAGTTCGCTGAACAACAGCTGGGCGCAGTCCTGCCCCCGGTGCTCGGCGGCGGTGTGGAAGGCGGTGATGAGCAAAACCGTGCCCGCCGCCTGCAGGCGGATGCGCTGGGCGAGGGTTGGGTCATTCAGGGCGGAGAACAGCTGGGCGGAGGACAGAGTGCGGTAGCTGACCCATCCGTAAAGGCGCTGGGAGGCGGCATCCCGCAGCATCAGCAGACGATCTCCCTCGGACTGAATACGCGGACGCAGAGCGCCCAGTCCCGGGTGGATGTGCAGTGCCTCGTCCAGCAGAGCGTCATCCGTGGTGTCTGCCCACTGGAACAGGAAGCCGCCCCGGCTGAGTACCTGTTTGTTTTGCGTGTCCCGCAGGTACAGGCCGTTCTGGTAGATGAAGTCCTGAATGACCGGGTCGATGAAGTTGGAAATGTCCCGGTTCAAGTCCACATTTTCCCGGATGCGGGAGGAGCTGATGTCCTCCAGATGGGGAGGCAGCTGCAGTTGGAGCACCTGCCCGGTGATGGCAGACAGGTCGGGCAGCTTTTCTCCCGTTCGGCGGAAAATCACGTGGTTCATGGAGTGGACGGAGAAGGGGGTGGGCGGCGCTTTGTAGGCGGAGGCGTTGGCCACCACGTCGCTGCCCGTCACCAGATAGACCTCCTGCCCCGGGAACACTTCCACAAGGCGTTTCAGGTCGTCCGGGTTGGCAATGTTTACCGGGATATCATCGGGGAACAGATGCACGTGGAAATCCCCCGCCACCGACATGTTGACGATCTGGCGGCGGATGAGGTGGGGCTGTGCCTTCTTGGACCAGGAGAACTCGTCCACGGCCAGATATACCTCAAAGCCCAGATCCCGGATGGCGCGCACGATGCCCTTGTGAGACAGGGTAAAGGGGTCAAAGGTGCCGGGGAAAAAGGCGATTTTGCCCGGAGTGGTGAAGCGCATTGCCCCGTGATCCAGCCGGTACAGAGACAGGAAACGGTAGAGGTGGGACAGGGCGCTGGCTCGGTAGAAGAAGGTTAGTGCGTCTTCCTGTTGTTGGGGCTGAAGCAGGAAAAACAGCTTTTGGTAAATGAGGGAGAACAGGTCGGTCTTCTCCTGCATAGGAAGCAGGTCGCTTTCAAACAGGTGCTTGCCGATGACCAGCATGGCCTCCTGCCGCACGCTCTCCCGGTAGTGGGCCAGCCCCTGCAGCAGCATGCCCAGCAGCTCCTGCCGGCGCTGTTCGTAGATATCCTCCGCCTCCGGGAAGCGCTGGCGGTACTGAGGATAGTGCTGCAGCAGCACACCCACCGTGGACAGCGCCACGGACACTACACTGTCAATGGGGTTGCCCAGCAGTTTTTTCAGGGTGGTGATCTGCTCGTCCAGCTCGGTGGGGTGGAGGTAGAGGGCGGCCTCGCCCAGATAGTCCGGGATATACTTGGAGATCTCGTACTGTCCCATCTCCAGACCCTTGCCCAGCTCCACGATGACCTCGTTGCGTTGCTCTCTTCGCAACAGGGGCATCAGCCGCACCAGCGCCTGACCGGCGTTGTGGCGCACCACCACCCGTTCCGATACCTTGACCAGATTGGACAGGTGGGTGGCGATATGCAGGATATGGTCGTGCTGACCGTGCTCCACCTGATCCACCAGCAGCTCGATGCCGATGGTCTTGATGATCCAGGGGGTAGCGGTCTTCAGGTTGTTCAAAAACACATCGCTGACGATGTCCTGCTGATACAGCAGGGTCTGGTGCAGGGCGGTATCCTCCCCGGAGGTCTCCAGCAGCTTGTACTGCAGGAACACCAGAGTCAGATCCTCGCCGTAGTCCACCGCCCGGGCGATGTCCGCAATGCGGCGGCTGGAGGGCAGATCGTCGGGCAGATAGGTGCTCAGGGTCAGCAGGAAACGCAGGGCGGCCACCTGCAGCCGGGGCTCGGCGTGGTGAGCAAAGTAGCCGGCGAATTCGATCAGTTCGTCCAGGGTTTTCTCGTCGTAGTACTCTACGGGCAGGTAGCGGATGGCATCCAGCAGCGTGAACGCGGTGTCCGCGCCCATGCGCTCGGGGTGGGTGTAGTATTTCAGCAGCGCGCCCACGAAGCGGTGTACATCTTCTTCCCGGCAGTGATCCAGCAGGGCGCCCACTACCAGTTTAAGAGTATAACCGATGTGGTTGCGCTGGGGCTGGGTGGTCTTGTGGTCGGGGTAGATGAGCTTATTCAGATAGGTCTCCCACAGGGTGAACGGTACCTGCTCGGCGGGGTCGGCCTGAGCGTCGTCGGGCAATTCCTTGCGGTAGACCAGATGGAACCGGGCGATGATCAGGCCGATCAGGCCGCCCGCCTGACGGCGGATATCGCCCTCCCGGTGAACCAGCAGTTCGTACAAAAAGGCCAACGCCTGCTCCTTTTGCCGGGCAGACAGATAGGTGAAGTATTCCTCAAACACATTCAGGTAGGCACGCAGCTGCTTCCAGTCCTTGGCGGAGCGGGCGGCCTCGATGATGTTGCCAAACTGCCGTTCGCTGCTCAGGGCGTGCATCAGCTCCAGATTGTGGCGCACAGACAGCAGGGTGAGAGACTGCACCATCTCGTCCGGGGTCATGAGGGCAGCGTCCTTATCCGGTGCGGGTGCAGTAGACTGACCGGACAGCTCCACATCCACACCCAGGCGGCGCAGATAGTCCTCGAAATCGTGCAGCTTGCCGTATACAAACTCGTACCGCCGGCGCATGGCATCGTCCACATTGTCCAGTTTGGACAGAATGACCCGGAAGGATTCGTCCAGAGGGTAGATCACGGTGATCTCATTGCCCTGCCCGTCCCGGTCTTGCTTGGAGCGGAAGTCCGCGTAAATCAGGCATAGGGACTCCACCGAGAGGGACTCCAGCTCCAAGTCCCAGGTGGAGTGGTTAGAGGCGATGTGGCTGATGCGCTCCAAATTGCGCTCCAGCAGCCACTGGTCGGTGTAGTAGTAATGCAGGTAGGGAACCCGCTCCCCCTCGCGACAGCCGAACTTGCCCAAATCGTGGGCAGCAGCGGCGGCGGACACCAGTGCCGGGTCAATGCTTACCCCCGCCCGGAGCAGCCCCTCGGCCACGGTGGTGGCGATGTAGTGCACCCCGGCGATATGGCCCAAAGTACGGAAAGGGGTGACTTCCGCGCCCAGACGCATGAGCTCATAGAGATACTCCCGGCGAAAGGCGGACAAAAACCGCTCGTAGTCCCGGGCGTGGTCGCAGTTCCGGTACTCCTCTTCAGGCAGAAAACGAAGGTCGGTCAACCGGTCAAAGGGCAGTGCCTGCCCCTCCTGTTCAAAGAGCACCTGCATGGCGGTAAGCAGCAGCTGAGCGCCGTCTGCATGGGCGGCGGCGTCCGGGGCAAAGCTGCCCTCGGGGAACATGAGCGAGCGTACATAGCGGTAGCAGAAGGACAGCCAGCCGTCCTCTGGCTCCGGGGACAGGGCGGGCAGAATGTCGGCGCACAGCTCCAGTACCCGGGCGCAGCTCAGCCGCTGCCGGATGGGCAGCAGCGCGTTCAGTCCCTGCGTCCAGGAGGGGACGTGCAGCAGCGCCTGAGCCGAGCGCTTGGTGGGCGCAAAGGGCAGCCGCCGGGCGGCCAGCCGTTCGGCAGTGAGAGCGGTAATTTGTCGGATGAGCTTGTCGTGCATAAACGCACCGCCTTTCCAAAATACACGGGGGAGAGGATACTATTTCAACTTATTATTTTACCATACGGTGGACAAAAGGGCAAATGAAATGTCCCCTTTACTTCAATTTTGACGGAAGAAATCTTCATCGGTTTAATTAGGATTGTTGTGAGCAGAAAAGCATGATAAAGCAAATACATCGGCAAATTGTGATTTGTCGAATAGGTTTTCCCGGTGAGAATGACGGATAAGGGGATGTTCCGCCCCCGGGCGGGTGTCTTTTGTAGCGCCACAAAAGACACGATGGCCCAGGCCACTCTCTCTTGGCGCTTTGCGCCAATTCACCTTGAAAGGGCGCTAAGAAACCCGTGGTTTCTTAGAACTTCCTTTTGGCAACCTCCGTGGCAATCCTACCTATCAGCCGGCGGAACGATCTGACCAATACAGCGCCGATTTGTGCTGCCGCATTGCCTGCTATCCACAATCTGTC
>JAZUOI010000170.1:0-2424 GCA_045604585.1 Lawsonibacter sp.
GCATAATCTGGCAGTCTGCGGTGGGGACATGGGTATGGGTACCCCAAAGCGCCTGCGCGCGGCCGTCCAGATGCCACGCCATACAGCCCTTTTCGCTGGTGGTCTCCGCGTGGAAGTCCACCACAACGATGTCGGCGTCGATGTTCTTCAATAGTTTGTCCGCGGTGGAGAAGGGGCTGTCTGCATTGAAGTCCAGTTCGCAGCGGCCGATCAGGTTCATAACGGCAATGCGCAGCCCGCGCGGGCCGTCGTAGATTCCAAGACCACGACCGGGGGCAAGATTGGTATAATTAGCCGGGCGCAGCAGGTAGGGGTTTTCGTCCAGTGTGCGGACGATCTGCATCCGGTTCCAGGTATGGTTGCCCAATGTGATCACATCAGCACCGGCGGCCAGGATATCATCTGCCTGTGCAGGGGTCAATCCAACGCCGGAGGCGTTTTCTCCGTTGACGACGGTGAAATGAACGTCGTAATTTTTCTTCAGGGTACGCAGACGGCGGTTCAGAAACTTCAGACCGGGTTCGCCGACCACGTCACCGACAGCAAGCAGGCGCAGTTCCATGTGATCATCTCCTAACAGGATTATTATACGCATTTTGCAAAGGAATAGCAAGGGAGGAGCTGATGTTTACAGCTCCTCCCGAAAGGTAATATTCAGTTTTTCGGCAGTGTCAAAATCTGACCGGTGTAAATCAGGCTGGGATCCTTAATCAGGTCTTTGTTGGCTTCGAAAATAGCATTCCATTTTGCACCGCTGCCCAGAGTTTCAACAGCAATGGACCACAGACAGTCGCCGGGCATGACTACATAAGTGGATGCAGTTGGTTCCGATGCAGAAGGCGGTTCAGGTTGCTCAGCTACACCGTTGACGATGGTGATGCGGCCCGTGCCATACACGCTGGCATAGTCGCTGTAGACGGGGGAGGGTTCTTGTGTGTTCGGGCCAATGGTGGGCAGCCCGGTGGTGTCATCAATGGGGAAGGATTGAATGTAGTTGGCCAACACCATATAGTCTTCCATGACGTAGTCCAGCACATTGGGGGCACCGGTATACATGTTGCAGCCGTCCCCCAGATTGCGCAGGGTGTAATTATAGCCCGCCAGATGATAGGTAGCGGTGACATCCAGGGGAACGTAAGATGCGGTGTCCCAATCGTAAAGCATGACATCCTTGACCCGGTATTCTCCGGTGGGACAGCCGATCCACATGCCTTTCTCGTCGGTCTGAACGGTGCAGGGAATGGCGGTATCCACGGTGTAGCGCAGACCCGAGGGATGAAGCAACCCGCCTTCTTCGGCTGCGCCAACCTGACGGGCGCCCCATTCCAGACCATCCAGAAGCTGCTGCCCAGTGACAGAGATCAGGCAGGCCACATTGCCGAAGGTATGGATTTCCTTGCAGGTCTTATAGGTCAGCTCACCGGTGATAGCTTTGTTGCGGATGCCGCCGCCGTTCATAACGGCTGCATCCACATCCAGACCCATATTGCGAAACAGGTAGTACAACGCATCAGCGGCAAATTCGCCGGAGTTGGTGCTCTGAGAGCGAACCAGACGATTTCCGTCGGCATCGTAATTATCCAGGGTGATTTGAGAGTAACCGATAACTTCGCCCAGTGCGCAGTCAATTTCAGAAATCCAGGCGTCTTCGATTGCTTTGACCTCGACGTCCGGAGTGATTTCGGGAAGGGTCTCGGATGTCAGCAATTCCGTGTGGATGGAGCCGTTGGAGGAAATGCTCATTTTGCCGATGGCATTCAGATATTCACCGGTTTGAGTCAAAAGGACGGTGTTGCCGTTCTTATCGAATACGGTTTTTCCCTCAACGGTAGAGTGGGAATGACCGTCGATAAAGGCGTCCAGGCCGGTGGTGTTGGCAATTACTTGCTCGGAAGTCCAGGGACCGGAAACAGGATAGTCCCCCAGGTGTCCCAGAGCAATGACAATGTCCGCTTGCGTAGAAGCCTTGTCGATGGCGGTCTGCACAGCTTGGTACAAATCAGTTCCGTCTTCTCCGCCGGCAATGCCGTAGATGAATTCTCCGTTGTCATCCTGGAAGTAGGCAGGAGTAGTGGATGTAAATGTTTCGGGGGTGGTAATACCCACAAAGGCAATTTTTACGCCGTTGGCATCCATGACCGCATACGGAGCCAGGACACTGTCACCGACCACACCGCCGTTTTCGTGGTAGAAGTTGCAGGATACGTAGTGAAACTCGGCCCAGTCGATGGCGTTCATGGCGCCATCCATGTCGTAATCAAACTCGTGATTGCCCAGTGTGGCGACATCGTAACCTGCAGCATTCATCAGGTCGATGATGGTTTTGCCCTTGTCCATAGAGCCGTAAGCGGTGCCCTGGATATGGTCACCGGCGTCTACCAGAATCACGTTTGCGCCTGCGTTCTCGTAGTAAGTTTTCAGACC
>JAZUOI010000171.1:0-6470 GCA_045604585.1 Lawsonibacter sp.
CACGCGATAGTCGCGTGGTTCAAAAAAGCTTAAGCGATGAAAAGAATCCTCCGATTGTGATAAGATGCAAGAGACCTGCCAGTCACAAACAAATAAAACAATCGGAGGATAAGTCAATGAAAAAAGAGATCATCGACACGAGTAGTTTAGCACATACAAAATGGAATTGTAAATACCACATAGTGTTTGCGCCGAAGTATAGGCGGAAGGTGTTTTTCGAAGAAAAAAGATTGGAAATCCGAGAAATACTGAGACAATTATGCCAATGGAAAGGAGTTGAAATAATAGAGGGAGAAGTATGTCCGGATCACATACATATGTTGGTGAGTATCCCGCCAAAAATGAGCGTTTCGGGATTTATGGGATATCTAAAAGGAAAGAGTGCATTACTGATATTCCAGAAGTGGGGAAATATGAAGTACGCATACCGAAATCGCGAATTTTGGTGCAAGGGATATTACGTAGATACCGTGGGGAAAAACACAAAAGCAATAAAGAACTATATATCAGAACAACTGAAAAAGGATGCAGCGAGTGACCAGTTAAGTGTGTTTGACCCACGGGACCCGTTTACGGGTAGTAAGTAACAGATGCACGGCTGGCAGGCCAATAAAAAGCGCACTTGTGCGCAGCCAGTAATATTAGGGCTATGCCCGAAAATGAAATACCCCCCGCCATGCCGGGGGATATTTATTTGCAAGAATTTGCACGAAAGAAAATGGTACGCCGGCACATACTGTATGTGATGAAGCTGCGTGTGGAGGTGGAAGAATGCATGAGTGGAAACGCCCGGAATATTTGTGGCGGCTGGCGTTGCTTTTGGTGTTGGTTTTGTTCGGCTTGACCCGGCTGCCGTCGGGGAGTGTGCCCAGCTCCGCCGACCTGAAACTGCCCGGCGTGGAGGGGGAGAAGCTGGTGGCCCTCACCTTTGACGACGGGCCCCGTCCCGGCACTACGGATCGGCTGCTGGATGGATTGTATGAGCGGGGAGTGAGAGCCACTTTTTTTCTGGTGGGCACCCAGATCCCCTACGCTCCGGAACTGGTGGAACGCATGGTGCGGGAAGGACACCAGATCGGTGTGCATACGCTGGAGCATACGGCGGTGAGCGGGCTGAATGAGGAGACGTTCCGCCGACAGGTGGAAGGGGAGCGGAAGCAGCTGTACGCACTGGTGGGGGAGCGGGAACTGTGGCTGCGCCCTCCTTACGGCAGCACCGATGACAACACCGCCCGGTGGGCGGACAGTCCGGTGGTTCTATGGTCGGTGGATCCCGAGGACTGGAAAGACACGGATACCAGGCGGATCACCCAGCACATTCTCGACTGTACCGGGGATGGGGATATTGTTTTGCTGCATGACATCTATCCCACTTCGGTGGACAGCGCGCTGGCGGCGGTGGATGGTCTGCGGGAGCGGGGGTTCTGCTTTGTTACGGTGGAAGAACTTTTGGAACAGCGGGGCATCGAGCCCCAAAGCGGACAGATATACCGGCAGGCAAAATAAGTGAAAACAGGCTTGACTTCAACAGGTAAAAGTGTTAAAGTATCCGTGAGAAACCGTGAAGACCGGGAGGAGCGAGCCTTATGAAACAAACCATCGCCATCGTGGGTCTGGGACTCATTGGCGGTTCCATGGCCCTTGCCTTGCAGGGCTTTGAGGACTATGAGATCGTGGGTGTGGATGTGAGCCAGCCCACCCTGCGTTTTGCCGTGGAGAACCATGTGGCAGACCGGGTGAGCGATGACGCAAAAGGGACGTTGACTCAGGCGGATGTGGTGATATTATGCCTGCACCCTCAGGGAATCGTGGACTTTCTTTCCTGCCATCGCGGGGATTTCAAGTCCGGTGCGCTGGTCACCGATGTGTGCGGCATCAAGACGGCCATTGTGGAAGCGGCAAAGGTGCTGCCTGACAGCGTGGAATTCATCGGCGGACACCCCATGGCGGGTACAGAGTTTTCCGGCGTGCAGCACGCGTTGAAGCACATGTTCCATGGGGCACACTATATTATCGTGCCCCATGAAAACAGCAGCCCGGACAAGGTGGCGCTGCTGGAACGCATGGCGGCTTATATGGGCTGCAGCGACGTGGTGAAGACCACCCCCCAGCAGCACGATGCTATCATTGCCTATACCAGCCAGATGATGCACATCATCGCCGTGTCCGTTTGCGATGACCCAAGCCTGTTTGAATTTATGGGTTTTGAGGGCGACTCCTTCCGGGGCTGCACCCGGGTGGCGGCGCTGGACGTGCCGCTGTGGACACAGCTGTTTTCTATGAATGCCCCGGCGCTGGAGACGGCACTGGAGCGGTTGGAGCAGAACATAAACGCTTACCGGCAGGTGCTTCGATCGGGCGATCGGGCGACGCTGGCGGAAAAGCTGACCTTTTCCTCCCAACGCAAGCGCGCCATGAACCGGGAGGAAGCTGACCGGCGGGAAAAGGAAAACAGAAAACAGAACGAGCCGCCGGATTGACCGGCGGCTCGTTCCGCTTTGTAAAGGAGAGAGGAAGAAACACACACACGAACGGGTCATGCTTCTTGACCCAGGTTCATCATACAAAAAATTTAAGGACAAATGGTGACGGGTCTGTAAACGATTTGTGAATTCCGAAGAAAAACCGTCCCCGCGTTTCCACGCGGGGACGGTGGGAAGACGGTTCAGCTCAACGCGCCCTTTTCGATGATGGCGTCGATTTCCGCCTCGGTGTAGCCCAGATCAGCCAGTATGGAGCGGTTGTGCTCGCCGTAGCTCATGGGGGCGCCCAGCTTCAGCGCGCCCTGAGAGCCCAGACGGACAGGACAGGTGGGCAGCACGCGCTCGACCCCGTTGACACACTTGTAGGTCTGCAGGTACTCGTTGGCCCATGCCTGCTCGTCCTTGAGCACGTCGGCAAAGTGGTTGATGCGGCCGCTGACGATATCCAGCTCGGCAAAGATTTTCAGCCAATCGGCGGAGGGCTTGGTGATGAACACTTTCTCGAACAGGGGAACTAGGTCGTCGGCATGGGCGTTCATGCTCTTCATGTCCGTCACGCCGAAGGCGGCCACCTGCTCGGCTACGCCCAGAGCGTTGAAGAACTTATCGGCGTAGCGGTCATACTCAAAGATGGTGCAGCGTACCCACTCGCCATCGGCGCAGCGGTAGGCCAGGTTGGTAGCGGTGCCGAAATTGCGCTTTTCGGGGAACTGATGACAATAAGGTTCCTGAGCCACGATCAGACAGCCGCCCGCCATCCAGATACCGGCGTTGTACAGGGACATAGTCACAAAGTCGCCCTTACCGGTGCGCTCGCGCTGGTACAGGGCGGTCATCACGCCGCCAAACAGAGTGGTACCGGCCAGGGTGTCGCCCATAGCCATACGGGAGTTGACAGGGTAGCTGCCGGGGCCGTCGATGGTCATATCGGCGGAGAAGCCGGAGCGGGACCAGAAGGCGATGTTATCAAAGCCGGGGGCGTTGCAGTCGGGACCCTCATAGCCATAGCCGGTCAAAGTGGCGTAGATCAGGCGGGGGAAACGGTCCTTGATGGACTCATAGTCCACGCCCAGCTTGACCAGAGACTGGTTGCGGGTGTTGGTGATCAGAATATCGGCGCTTTCCAGCAGCTTGAAGAAGATCTCCTTGCCCTCTTCGGTTTTCATGTTCAGGGACAGAGACTTCTTGCCCACGTTGAAAGTGTCGAACAGGGGGAGTTCATCCGGCTCGGTCTTGGTGTGACCCATAGCGGTGGTGCGCCAGGTATCGCCGCCACGGCCCTCGATCTTGATGACCTCCGCGCCCAGGTCGGCGGCCATGCGGGCCACGATGGGGGCGGCCACGTAGTTGGCCAGTTCGATCACACGGATGCCCGCAAGGGGCTTTTTGTTCTCACTCATCACTTGTTCCTCCTATATGTTCTGTTTGAGGGCGGCGGGAAGCGCGCCCGTGTGTGCATAATACAATATATACATTATACATTATAATGGCAGTTGCCGCCCGGTTTCAACTGTTTTCTTGCCGGGAAACGACGGTTTATTCTTATTGACCCATAAGTTTGAACTTCTTGATTGGCGAGCGAGCATGAGAAAAAGCCGGGTTTCTGCTGTTAATCTTTCACAGCGGCCAGGGTCTCCCGGGTGATTTCGATGAACCGTTCGGCATAGTGGGGCAGGTAGCGATCCTGCCGGTGACCGGCCACCAGCCGGCTGATGGTGGTTGGGTCAGTGAGCGGGAATACATCCACCTCGCCTGCCGAGGGGGAAGAGGTGGGCTGTGCCCGCAGAAACAGCTCCGGACAGATGGTGATTCCCATGCCCGCCTGTGCCATAGCCAGGGTGGTGACGGTGTTCTCCGTTTCCAGCACCAGCTTGGCCTTGAAGCCGCACCGGCCAAAATATTGATCCACGATGCTCCGGGTGCGGTTGCCCCGCTTGATGAGGATAAAGGGCAGGTGGCGGAATGCGTTGATGTCCGCCCCGCTGGCAAAGCGGGCGCGCACCTCGTCTGCCCGATCGCCGAACAACTCGTCGGTGTAGGGGCGGGGTACCACCATCATCAGCCGCTGATCGGTCAGGGGGGTAGTGACCACGCCCTCCATAATGATGGGGTGGAAGCAGATGATCAGGTCGGTGCGCCGGTGGGAAAGCTCGTCCTCCAGCTGGTTGGAGTTGCCCTCGAACAGAGAAAATTCCACCTGGGGAAACTCCGCGCGGAATTTGGGAAGGATGTCAGGCAGGAGCGCCAGACCGCAGGTGTGGGAGATGCCCACCCGCAGGGTGCCGATGTAGTGGCGGTTGATGTCACCCACCTTGACCAGATACTGGCTGTGCAGGTCGAGGATCTGGGCGGCGGTATCCACCAGCTGTTCCCCTGCGTAGGTCAGGGACAGCTTGGGGGAGCGGGTGAACAGCTTGGTGTCCAGTTCCCGTTCCAGATTGCTGATGTGGCTGGACAGAGACTGCTGGGAGATATACAGCCGCTCCGCCGCCCGGGTGATGTTCAGCTCCTCAGCCACCATGAGAAAGTAACGCAGATGCTGAAAGTTCATAGCCCACCTCGCAGAATACATTTATTTTCGGGATGCAAACCCATTTTACCACAGGGGAACGGTTGTGGCAACCCTCGAAAAAATAATGCTTCTAAACAGGGGAAAAATATGGCATAATATAACACAGAAAAGCGGCTTCCGGTACGGGAAGCGCCAATATACTTACATTGATTAAGGAAGGAAGATCGCACATGAAAGCTTTGATCATTGACGCGGTGCACGCCGCCATCGGGGAAGAACTGGGCAAGTACATGAGCGTGGAGACCAAGATGCTCCCCACCCAGGCAGAGCTGAAGGAACTGATCGCGGATGTGGACGTGCTGATTATGCGCGTTGACCCCGCCATCAACAAGGAAATTCTGGACGCGGCCAAGTGCCTGAAGGTGATCGGCGTGTGCTCCGTGGGTCTGAACCATGTGGACACCAAGTACGCCGAGGAGAAGGGCATCCAGGTGTTTAATGCCCCCGGTCTGAACGGCAACGCCGTGGCCGAGCTGACCATCTCCAAGATGTTGGACATCTCCCGGGGTACCATGGTGGCCAACCACGACGTGAAGGTGCTCAAGCAGTGGGACAAGTACAAGTTCGTCGGCCGTGAACTGCGTGGCAAGACTCTGGGCGTGCTGGGCTTTGGCCGCATCGGTCAGCGCGTGGGCGAGATCGCCCGTGTGTTTGGTATGAAGATCGTGGCTTATGACCCCTACCTGCCTGCCGAGGTCTTCGCCAAGAACGAGGCTACTTCCATGAGCATTGCCCAGCTGTGCGAGGTTTCCGACTTCGTCACCATCCACCTGCCCCTGAATGACGAGACCCGCAATATGTTCAACAAGGAGTCCATCTCCAAGATGAAGAACGACGCGGTGGTGCTGAACATGGCACGCGGCGGCATCGTCAACGAGAAGGACATGTACGAGGCGCTCAAGGCCGGCACCATCGGCGGCTACGCCACCGACGTGATGGAGAACGAGCTGGCTGCCGGCGGTCTGACCGAGGGCGCGGGCTTCGACTCCCCCCTGTTTGAGTGCGACAACTTCATCGTCTCCCCCCACATCGGTGCCCAGACGGTAGATGCTTCCTACGATATCGGCCAGCACATCATTGCCAAGGTCAAGGGTGCGCTGAACCTGAACTGAGCCAATTACCCATAAAGAAACACAGCCATCGGTCGATGGCGGTGTTTTTTCTTTGGTGTTCATTCCAGATAATAGCTCATAGCCAGCATCAGACTGAAGCCGGCCAGCAGGCAGTAGGTGACCCCCCGGGCGCTGCCGTGATGGGTCTCGGGGATCATCTCGTCGCTGATCACGTAGAGCATGGTGCCTCCGGCGAAGGCCAGGGCGAAGGGGAGGACGGCGGAGGACAGGCTGACGGCGAAGTAGCCCAGCAGGGTGCCCAGCACCTCCACCAGTCCGGTGGCCAGCGCCGCCCAGAAGGTA
>JAZUOI010000172.1:0-4996 GCA_045604585.1 Lawsonibacter sp.
AACGACATGGCTACGATGCGGCTTGCGGGGATAGTCCGCCGCCCCGGCGGCTGCTGAGCGAAAACGAAAGTCCCAGCGGACGGCCAAAGGTCGTCCCTACGTGCCGATTGGTTCACCGCAGCCCGGCACAGTTGGCCGTAATGACCGGCAAGATTGCACAGACAGCGGCAGCAAGCGGGTGCGGAACGTGTCGTTACCCGGTGCCGGGTCAGTGGCAATCAACGCCTTGTCCTGCACCCAAGGAAGGCCTGGGAAACCTTGGTTTCCAAGCTGACTTTTGGTTTCTTTTGTTCAGCGACAAAAGAAACCCGCCGCCGGAGCGGCGGAACAATCTTCGCCCGGGGGCGGAACTATCCCCTCCCGCCCCTCAACGCGAAACCTTTTCCCGCCTTGCGCATAGGATAGCGAGAAACCGAATGGGAGGCCTGTGCCATGAATGAAACACGCAATGTTTGGGTGATGGGCGGTGACCTGCGGCAGGCGCACCTAGCGCAGCTGCTGGCGCTGGACGGACATGAAGTGCACATTTTCGCTCTGGAACAAGGGGCACATGCGGCGCCTCTGGCCCGATGTGAGAGCCAACCGGAGGGCATCCGTCTGGCCGACTGTGTCATTTTCCCGCTTCCCGTGTGCTCCGCGCCGGGGCAACTCAATGCGCCCCTGTCCGGCCGGGAGTACCCCCTCGCCTCCATCCTCCCCCACCTGCACGCCACCCAGCTGCTGTGCGGCGGCCGCTGCGACCCCAACACCGCCCTTTTGCTGCACCGAAATGGGCTGTACCTCCACGATTACTTCGTCCGGGAGGAACTGGTGGTCGCCAACGCCGTCCCTACCGCGGAGGGCGCGGTGCAGATCGCCATGGAGGAACTGCCCGTCACCCTGCACGGCGCGCGGGTTCTGGTGCTGGGCTTTGGACGGGTAGGCACCCTCACTGCCCACCGATTCGGCAGCCTGGGCGCAAACGTCACCGTGGCTGCCCGCAGCTGCGCCCAGCGCGCGTGGGCGCAGGCCTTCGGTTTCTCCGCCGTGCCTCTGCAGCCGTTGACCCGGCAGCTGGGAGCCTTCGACCTTGTGATCAACACCATTCCCGTCCCCCTTCTGGGCGAGGAGGAACTGACCGGGCTGCATGCCGACACGCTGATCATCGACCTTGCCTCCAAACCGGGTGGGGTAGATATGGAGGCGGCATCCCGTCTGGGTCGGCGGGTGGTGTGGGCGCTGTCCCTGCCCGGAAAGGTGGCTCCTCTCACTGCCGCGAGCTGCTTGCGAGACACGGTATACAACATCCTTCAGGAAGCTGGGAACTGATCCCCGGAAAGGAAGATCTTCTTGGAACATAAAACCATCGGCTTTGCCCTTTGCGGCTCCTTCTGCACCCACAGCCGTGCGGTCGCCGCCCTGGAGCAAATCGCCGCCCAATACGAACACGTGATCCCCATCGTCTCTGAAATCGTAGCCGCCACCGACACCCGGTTTGGCACCGCCCACGATCTGATGCATGAGTTGGAACGCATCTGCGGACACCGGGTGGTATCCACGGTGCGGGACGCCGAGCCCATCGGACCGCAAAAACTGCTGGATCTGCTGGTCATCGCCCCCTGTACAGGCAACACTCTGAGTAAAATGGCCGCCGGGATCACCGATTCCAGCGTGACCATGGCCGCCAAAGCACATCAGCGCAACGGTCGCCCGGTGGTGGTGTGCGTGGCCTCCAACGACGGGCTTTCCGGCTCCGCCCCCGCCATCGGCCAACTGCTTATGCGGAAAAATCTCTTCTTCGTCCCCTTTGGTCAGGATGACGCCATCAACAAACCCACCTCGCTGGTGGCCGACTTTACGCAGCTACCCCGGACGGTAGCTGCCGCTTTTGAGGGGCGGCAGTTGCAGCCGGTGCTGCTGTAACAGAGCAAGAGCCGTGCCAGGCACGGCTCTTGCCTTTTTTTGTCCGGTCTGCTATACTCAAACGCAAAAAGGAGTGAGGCATATGATCGGACTTGGAACCATTGCCAACGTAGCCGCCATCGTGGTTGGCGGCTGTCTGGGCACGCTGGTGCGCGGTGGTCTGAAGGAGCACTACCAGACCGCCCTGACCCATTCTCTGGGGCTTGCCACGCTGTTTATCGGCGGTACCGGAGCGTTGAACGGCATGGTGGAAATCATAGACGGTCAGCTGGTCGGGCGGGATACCTTGGGTATGATCCTGGCACTGGCGCTGGGCACCCTGCTGGGTGAACTGTGCGACTTTGAGGACAGACTGGAACGGTTGGGTCACTGGCTGAAAGCGCGCGCCGCCCGGGGGGATGATGCCCGGTTTGTGGAAGGCTTTGTCACCGCCTCGCTGGTGGTGTGTATCGGTGCTATGGCCATTGTTGGTTCCATTCAGGACGGGCTGACGGGCGACCCCTCCACCTTGTACACCAAGTCCATTCTGGACTTTATGATCGTGCTGGTCTTTGCCTCCAGCTACGGGCGCGGCGCCATCTTTTCCGCCCTGCCTGTAGGCGTGCTTCAGGGCAGCGTGACCCTGCTGGCCGGCCTGGTCGCCCCGTTGTTTACCTCGGACGTAATCGCAAACCTGTCTTTCCTTGGTTCCATTCTTATTTTCTGCGTAGGTGTCAATCTGGTGTTTGACCAGCGGTTCCGGGTGGCCAATATGCTGCCAGTTCTGGTGGTGGGCGCGGTGTATACCGCCCTGTTTTAAGTTGAAAAAATGGAGGAGCTGCCATGCAGCTCCTCCGTTTTTTTGTATTTGGTTACATAACCAGTTCGATGTCCATCATCTTGCAGAAGTCGCGGATCTCCTCCACAAAATCGCCGTAGGCCAGAATGACGTGCTGGCAGGAGACGTTCTGAGCGAACTCCTCCACCGTGCAGCTGTCGGGGAAAACCTCCAGGCTGGGCAGCTGGGGCGCGGGGTCGTCCCAGCCAAACTCGTTCCAGGCGGGAGGGGTCTTTGCCTCGGCGGTGTAAACGTGCATCTTGTACTTGCCGTTCAGGAAAACCAGCCGGGCACAGGTGACATAGCCGGTCTTGACCTTGGACACGTTGAGCAAAGAGGCATTGAGCAGACCAAAGGCAGCGGGCAGCACGGTCACGTCACCCTCGGTCACGCAGGCGGGCACGTAGTCGGGCACGCCAATGAGCATACTCTCCTCAAAGAACTCGTAGTACTCCATGTAGGGGACGGTCTGGCCGGACAGCAGCTTCATGATGATTTGGGTCACCGCGCCCATCACGTCGTTTTCAGGGACGGTGGGGATGTCGTGATAGCGCTCAATGAGCATGAACACCATGGCAGGCGGGAAGCCCATGAGCTTCTTCATGCCGTCCACGTCGATGAGGGTGATGGCCTCCCAGCCCCGCTCGGCAATCTTCATGCCGATGGCCAGGGCGTACTTCACGCCATTTTCAATGACACTGTCATCGCAGGCCTTCTTGAACACCCAGTTTTCCTTGACAAATTGGATCCCCTCGGCCACGGCGGCAGGGTCAAGTTTCTCCATGTTCTGCACCATTTCCAGCATCTCGAAGGGCTCCACCTCCACGCCGATCTGGCTGCGCATGGAGTTACCCTCGTACTGGGTGCCGTACAGCAGCATATCCCGGTAGCCCATGGTGCCCACGCGGGCGTCCCGCAGGGCGCGGCGGGCAGCGGAAGCGCGCAGGAAGGCGTCCAGCTTCTTCATGGGGAACGGCTTGCCGATGATGTTGTATACGTACTTGAAGGTATAGCCCAACGCCTCAAAGGCCGGGCGCAGGGCGGTGGTACCCGCCTGCTCGGCGGTGGTGACGATGCGGCCGTTCTCCTTCCAGCCGCACAGGCCCCACAGCAGCATAGGGATATGGCGCAGCCGATCGGTCACACGGATGACGGCGTGGGTGGGCACCCAGCCGGCCACACACACCACCAGGGCACACAGATCCTCACCCTGCACCTTGGCCAGGGCGGCATCGGCCGTCTCATAGGCGGGGTCGTCAATGACGAGACCACCATCCACAAACTCATAGTCCAGCTGCTTCAGAGCTGCCAGAGCCTCGTCATGCTTCATCTGCAGGCGCTCGATGGGAGTGTTGACCTCACCAAAGCACACAAAACCAACACGGGCTTTCTTATTCATAAGAACTCATTCTCCCTTTCCGTATTTTGTCGCCAAAGGGCGCAAACACACTGGTATAAATTTACCACAGTTCAGCCCTCCCGTCAAGGCACAGGAATGCGGCTGCACCGTGGGAAGAAAATTCAAAAATTTGCCTCCACACCCGTTGCACGATGCCGCCAACGCTGTTATAATGAGGATAATCAACCGTTTTCACGGAATAAAACAAATTTCAGGAGGTATTCGCCATGCAAGAGATCAAAATTACCCGCGCCACTACCCTGAAGGAGAAGCCGGAAGCCTCCGCTCTGGTATTCGGTAAATACATGACCGACCATATGTTTATCGTGGACTATGATGAGGGTCAGGGCTGGCACGATGCCCGCATCGTCCCCTACGGTCCCCTGCCCATTGACCCCGCCTCCAAGGTGCTGCACTACGGCGAGGAGATCTTCGAGGGCATGAAAGCCTACCGCACTGCCGACGGCTCCATCCAGCTGTTCCGCCCCGACTGCAACATCCAGCGTCTGAACGATTCCGCCGACCGTCTGTGTCTGCCCAACATCCCCTACGAGTTGGCTCTGGCCGGCATCGTGGAGCTGGTCAAGCTGGAGCAGGACTGGGTCCCCTACGAGAAGGACACCTCCCTGTACATCCGTCCCTTTATGATCGGTCTGGATGCCGCTCTGGGTGTGCATTCCTCCCACCACGTGCAGTTCATCGTGATCGTCTGCCCCGTGGGCGCTTACTATCCCGAAGGTCTGAACCCCGTCAAGATCTACATCGAGGACGAAGACGTGCGCGCCGTCAAGGGCGGCACCGGCATGGCCAAGACCGGCGGAAACTACGCCGCCTCCCTGCGCGCGGGCAATCGCGCCGAGAAGCGCGGCTACTCTCAG